>CBFGOM010000019.1:0-48115 GCA_965650385.1 uncultured Oscillatoriaceae bacterium | reverse complement strand
GCGATCGCGGGGTCATTTTGTTGGGCGAGGCTATCGACCGCTTCACGACGGACGCGCCAACTGAGGGTGTTTTTGAGCAGGGGGAGCAGCCGGGGGGCAATGGCGGTATCGCAAATCCGCATCAGGGCATCGAGGGCGGGAAAGGCGAGGAAGAAGTCGTTGGATTCGGCGATCGCGACGAGGGGTTCGACGGCTTCCGGGGCGCGTAACTGACCCAAGGCATCAATGGCGTGATAGCGAACGTTGGGATTGGGGTCTTCCAGGGCACGGAGCAGGGGTTGAATGGCTCTGGGGTCGGCCCGTTCCCCGAGGGCGAGGGCGGCATAAATTCGTAAATCGGGGTCGGAGTCGCTCAGGCATTCCACTAAGGCGGGAATCATATCCACTTCAGAGACGGCCAGAACCTGAAGGACGCCATTGAGGATGCCTGGATTGCGGTGTTCGTTGCGCAGGAGTTGTAATAATTCGGCGGTTAAGTTGGGGTCCGTATCGGAAGCCAAGCGATCGACCGCATCCCGTCGCACTTGCCAATTTTTATCCTGTAAGGCTTGCAAGAGCGGAAAGTTGGCAAAGGTTAAGGAGGCCGAGACTTCCTGGCTAATGGGGGCTTCCTCCCGGGGACTGGGTGAGGATTCCGGGCGGGAGAGTTGATCGGCGACTTCTCGTTCTCGCTCTAGGCGAGGGGTGACATCTTCAATGGTGACGATGGTGCCGATGATGCGGTCTTTGTCTCGCAGGGGACCGATGGTCACCCGTTGCTGCATGTGGTCGAAATATTTGGAGGGGACCAAGGGCGGGCAAGGGATCAGGTAGTGGTGCAGGGCTGGGGCAAGGGTTTCTACCACTCCTTCGCTCAGAACTCGCTCAAAGCGAGTGGCAAATCCACGGGAGATCAGGTCCGGGGCGAGGGTGGCTAGATGGAGTCCTACGGCAGTTTCTCCGCTGAGGCCAGTCATTTGGGCGAGGCGGGGGTCCCAGGAGCGCACAATCAGATTCGTGTCGGTTGTAAAAATGCTAATAGTCATGAGCCTGACACCGGGTGGTAAGGATGAACGAGTGGCAAGGAAAGGAACGGGCCGGAGTGAAGGGGAGGAAGCCGGGGGGTTTTATTCCGGGGTGTCCTGGATTGAACCGGCGATCGCGGCGAGATTAATGGCCCGTTCCACCAGGTTAGAGGTGGCCCGTTGGGTTTCCTGCACTCCCCTGGCGTTCCATTCGGCAATTTCCCGCATTTGTTGAAAGGCGGTGAGGATGCTTTCGGAGACGGTGCCATGTTCTTGATTAGCATGAACCATCGACTGAATTTGTTTAGAAATGGTGTTGAGGGCTAGGGTCATTTCTTTGATGGCGCGGGATTGTTCAGTCATGGCCCGGGCGACTTGTTCCGATTGTTGTTGGAGGTTTTGGACCGCACTGGCAATGAAGTCGCTGGCGCTACCTTGTTCAACCATGCCTCGGGAGATATTGGAAATTAAGCGGGCCAGACGTCCAGCTTCTTGATTGACTTGTTCCGAGGCGGTGGATTGTTGGGCCAGGGCGCGGGAGGTGCTGGTGGCAGCACGGCGCATGGATTCCACCGCTTGGACGATTTGGTTTGCGCCTTTAGCCTGTTCTGCGGTAGCTTTGCGAATTTGGGCGGTGAGCAGGGAGGTGTTTTGGGCGGCTTTCATCACATCCCGGGCGGCGCGGGCTTGTTCGTTCATGGCTTTGGTGACTTCCATCGCAATTTTCCGCATTTGGGAAGCGGCTTGAACGATGCTTTGAGCCGTCTCGGATTGTTCGGCAGTGGCGCCGGAGACTTGTTTGGCTTGATTGGCGGTGGTATCGATGCTGGTGACCACGGCTTGTCCGGCGCTGAGTTGTTCTTCCGAGGCGCGGGTGATTTGGCCGACGAGCTGGGCGGTTTCTTCAATGCCGCTGAGGATTTGTTTCAGGGCATTGACCCCATCTTCGGCTTGGCGTCCGCTATCGTCGGCGACTTTGAGGCCATCGTTGGAGGTGTTGACTGCTTCTTGAACAACGGTTTGTAAGCTTTTGATGATGCCGCCAATTTCCGAGGTAGCTGTGGCGGCGCGATCGGCCAGGGCGCGAATTTCTTCGGCCACTACGGCGAAACCGCGTCCGGCTTCTCCAGCACGGGCGGCTTCAATGGAGGCATTCAGGGAGAGGAGATTGGTGCGCTCGGCGATTAAATTAATGGTGTCCACAATGGAGCTAATTTCAGCGGTGCGTTTGCCGGTTTCCCGGATAGCATCGGCGGATTTGACCATTGAGGCGCGCACGAGGCTGAGTCCTTGAATGCTTTTTTGGACGGTGGCCCCCCCAACTGTGGCATCAGCGGCGACTTTACGGGTGATTTCGTTGGCTTGTTGGGTGAGGGTGGAGACATTGCGGATGGATCGCGCCAGTTGTTCGGCACTGACGGCGGCATTGGTGGCGGCTTCAGTAATTTCTTTGCTGTTGAGGGCAACGCCAGAGACTGAGCGGGCCATTTCTTCGATAGAGACGGAAACTTGCTCCACCATTGCGGCGAGGTTTTCCGAGGTGGCGGAGACTTCCTCAATGGAGGCGGCCATTTCATCCATTGAATGGGTGGTTTCTTCGGCGGCGGTGTTCAAGTCATCGGCATTAAGCGCAACGCCGGAGATGGAGGTGGTAATTTGTTCGATGGATGCGGCGGTTTGGTTGATGGCGGAGGCGAGTTCGTCGGTATCGCGACTGACGCTTTTGATGGAGGCGGCGATTTCGCCCATTGAGCTGGTGAGCTGGGTTCCCGAGGTCGCCATTTCTTCGGTGGTGTTGCTGACACTTTTGATGGAACTGGCGGTTTCCTGGGTGTTGGTGGAGATTTCGTTGATTTCGCTCGCCAGACTGATGGTGCTGGCGGTGACTTGCTCAATGGAGGCGGCCATTTCATTAACAAAGGAGACCAGTTGCTCGCTGGCCGTGGCAACGGAGTCCGCCTGGGCTGCAGTTTCCTTCAGAGAGATGACCATTTGATTGATCTGCACCGTGCTCTCATCGAGCGATCGGATTTGTTTCACTGCGCCGGTGGAAACATCCTCAGCAATCCGAGAAATTTCATGGGCGGATTCGGTCATCTGGCTCGCAGACAACTGAATTTTGCTTTTGTCGGATTGGACTGATACTTTGCCATTCTTGACTTTGTTTTTGCTGTTAAATTTAGGCTCTTTCTTTCCCATGACTTTCTCTCAAATACTTTTGGAATAAATTCAGTAAACCTTAAATTTTCGGGTTGATACTGAATTAATTTTAAATTAAAATGTCCCCGTAAATCACGTTACGGTTAATCGCTCTATGGATCCCGAGCCATTCAATAACTCGTCAACATTGAGTAAGAGAACAACGCGCTCTCCTAATGTGGCAATTCCTGATAAATAACGGCTGGTCAATCCGGGCATTCCTTCTGGGGGCGGTTGTATGGCCTCGGTCGGTACTGATACGAATTCCCGGGCTGTATCGACCACCAATCCGACAGTGCGCTGATTGATGTGAATCACGATTAAGCGGGTGCGAAGATCGTAGGAAATTTTTTCTAAACCAAATTTTACGCGTAAATTCAGGACCGGAATGACTTGTCCGCGAGAAAAAACAACACCTTCTACAAAGGGTTGTGCTTTGGGAACGGGGGTAATTCGGTCAATCATTTCCATCTGCTGGACGACTTCGGAGCGAATTCCATAGGTGGTATTCGCGAGTTCAAAAAAAATAAAGGTAGAGTCTGTATTTTGAGTATTAACCATTGGACTAAAGGGGAGTAGAAATCAGGGGGGGTCAGGGAGAAACAGCAGGGTTAAAAATCTTCCGGGGTGATGTTGGGCGGTTATTTGGGATTGGAACTCCGCACTAAGGCGGGGGCATCGAGAATTAAGATCACTCGACCATCCCCAATTTCAGTGGCGCCAGAAATGCCGAGGACTTGAACAAAGGGGTCGTTTAGGGGGCGCACCACAATTTCTCTTTGTCCGATAATGCGATCGACGGCAAGGGCGACGGTACTGGGTCCACTACCGACAATCACGACGCGTAACGAGGAGTTGGTGTGGGGCGGTTCGCGGGTTAAAACGCTAGGACTTCTGGGGGATTCGGTGAGGGCAGCGGGAGTTGAATTGGCTCTGGGGGAGACAGGGGATGCTTGTCGATTCCGGGCATTAGATAGGGTTAATTCTAGGGGGGTTAACTCAAACAGGCATTCCAGGCGCAAGAGGGGAATGACTTTCCCTCGGTAAGGAATCATTTCGGTCTGTTCAAATACCGTGACTGCTGTGGAGGGGAGGGCGATCGCCTCGCGCACTGAGCTTTGAGGTATGGCGTAGGTTTCGCGACAGACGCTGACGAGAAAGGCATCGGCGATCGCCAAGGTCAAGGGTAATTCAATCATAAATTTGGTGCCTTGACCGATGACACTCTCAAAGGTCAGGGTTCCACCCAGTTCCTGAACCGTATTGTTGACGATCGCCATCCCCACTCCCCGACCACTGGCTAAATCGGCCACATCTCGGGTGGAAAACCCCGGGGTGCAAAGAATCTCTAAAATAGTCGTGGGGTCATAATCCTGATGCAGCATATTTCGACTCTCGCAGTTGGGTAACAACCCTCGCGAAGCCGCCCTTTCCATCACCTTGGGTTGATCAATCCCAATTCCATCATCTTCGATTTCGATGACCACCATCTCCCCACAAGTTTTAGCTCTCAGGGTGATTTTCCCCTCGATGGGTTTGCCCGCCTGCGAACGCTCTTCAATGGTCTCTAACCCATGACTCACGGCATTTCTGACTAAATGCAATAGCGGATCCATCATCCGCTCGACCACAAATTTATCAATTTCTGTTTCCTGTCCGCTCAATTCAACCCGGACTTGTTTTTGGCTCTCTCGTACGAGGTCGCGGACGACAAATTGCATTCGCGCAAAGATTTCCCCGATCGGCACTAACCGCACCCGCATCACCCCTTCGCGCAAATCCCGCAGTTGCCGTTCCAAGATTTGGTTGATTTCAATTAAGGGCCGCAAGTCCGCCAAGGGGACTTTCTCTTTCATGTGGGTGAGGGTATCTTCCAGTCGTGCCCGGGTAATCACTAAATCCCCCATCATCCGCATCAATTCATCTAATTTGGGGAGGTCTACCCGCACGACGTTGGAACTCTGAGAAAGTAAGGGCGCTGCCGGGGTGAGTGGGGAAACTGGGACAGGACTTTCTTCCTGTTCGGTTTTAGGGTTGCTCTCGACCGCTTGGGGCGCTAAGGGTTTGAGAACCGCACTAGGCTCCACGGCAGGAGGGGGGGCAGAATCCAAGGGGGCTGCTTCTGGGGACTGCGCTAACTTTGGGGGAGTCCCCTCTGGGGAAGGGGGGGCGAAATCAAGATAAGGCATCCAGCTCAGTCCGTCATTTTCCCATGCCATAAAGGTGCTGACATTCTGACTACTGACGATGAGAAAATCAAACTCGATTTTTCCCTCTCGGCTCATTCGAGGTGCCGCATAAATTAATTCCCCTACACTTTGTAGGCGGTCGCGGATTTTATTGACATTAATGCCGTGATTCGAGAGTTGCGGTGTGGGAACAAAAATAAAGTGCCACGCGCTCACTCCGGGGATCACTATTGCCCGGGCAAAGTGAGCGATTTCTTCGGGTTTGAGTTGCAGTTTTGGTGGCGCTGAGTCTTTAGCAAAAGAAGGTTCAGGTTCGCTTTGGGAAATGACAGCCCTTAAAGCGGCGATCGCTGGCTTAATATCCGAGGGCTGGGTTTCGTTGCGATGGCACGCAATGGTTTCTTCTAGTCCTTTTGTTCCTCCCAATAAAGCATCAAATCCTTCCGGACTCAGCATGACTTCTTGATCCCGCAGCACCCGTAAATAGCTTTCCATTTCATGGGCTAATTCTTCGGCATCTTTCACGCCAACCATACCGGATAACCCTTTGAGGGAATGAAAGCTGCGAAACAGTTCATTTAAAATAGAACGCTCTATTTTCTCTTTTCCCACAAACGGTTCAATATTCAATAATTCTCGACGCACTACCGTTAAATGTTCGTCACATTCCGCAAAATAGTCGTCCAAGAAATCTCTAAAAAAATTTGTAGCGTTTGGGTGAGTAGACACGAGGGTTTTCTCTCTTTTATATCTTGGTACTCAATGAATGAATGAGATTGTAGGGTCAGGTAAATTGTCCTGATTGGGCGAGAGTGAAGAATGGAGAGATCGGATTTAATGAGTCAATAAATCATGAACTTGACTGGAAAGCGATCGCGGTTCAAAGGGTTTGGTTAAATAACAGGATGCCCCGGCTTGGATCGCTTCGCTGCGACTACCTTCATCCCCTTTAGTAGTTAAAATTACAATGGGTGTTGCATTGTAGCTGGGATGTCCCAAAACAAATCTTAATACTTCCAACCCATGCATATCTGGCATATTCAAATCTAAAATCATCAAATCAAAGGGAGCCACCGCGAGTTGTTCGATCGCTTCTAGTCCATTTCCTGCTTCCTGAAAAATTACATTAGTTAAGTCTCGCAGGGATGCGATTACCATTTTTCTCATGGTAGCGGAATCATCCACAACTAAAATCCGTTTCATCGTTTCTTTCTCCTTGAATGGATGCTGTGATTAAACGTAAAAAGGGTGAGTTTTCTCCCTTGGGTTGAACAGAAGGTATTGACCCACCGTTACAATTTCGATCCGGGGTCTCCTTTTTTGAGCTTGTATGTTTCACTCTTCTTGTTTATGAGTTGCTTGAAATTCAGAGCAAACCAGCACTCCTAGGGCTTCGTAAACTTTATATAATATTCAGGCAGCAACCCATGAGACTCTAGCTAAGGACAGCGCCCAATTGACTGGGGACTAACCCTTTAACTATTTTCTCATGTTCTTTTCCGAATGGGGGGATTTCTTCAAAAAATGAAACAATATCCCTCGGGCTTTCTAAAATTGTCAATGTCTTCAATCCCTATCCCCACCATGACTTGCAGAATCGGTCATCACGGAGTAAACTCGGCCTGAAATCCCCTCCTTTCTTCGTCAGAGCCTGTTCCTCTTCTGCAATCTCCTAGGGATGCAGGTTTCTTGGCTATGCCCGGTCCTGGGTTGGAGTTGGATTTAGGCAAGTTTTAAGACTGGATGAGTCTGACAATTCTCAGTCTAACCCATTTTTTGAACAGTTTGTCTCTTATTTGATTCTTAAAAAGTTGGGCAATTTTTGAGATTTATAGATTATTATAAAATATTCTATTAAACTATAATAAAACAATTCTATCAGTAATTGAAGATTGGTTTTCTAAAATTAATAAAAATTTAATTATTTAGGAAACACTCCTACTTGGACAACATTTTGGTTTGAAAACCAAATGACTGGTTTGGGGCAATCGCAAAAGCAGTGCAAGAGAAGGTTTCGTCTTTCTATAAACTCTGGAAATCATTGTAGCAATGGGTGGGAGTGGGAGGGCTGATTTCCGAATTGATGGGTAAAAACCCGTAACTCCAGGGGGTCCGAGGTTTCCGGCGATCGCCTGGGGAAGTCCGAGGGGACTGCATGGAAACGACAACATGGGATTCTGGAAAAACCCTGTAGCTGTTCGCACCTGATTGGGGCCAAAACCCCTGTTTTTGTTCCCTAAAATCTTATAGGGGACCGATGTTTTACGGGGGAAAAATTACCCTTGCCATCGGGGGGCGACTGCTTCCATACTCAGAGAATAGGTTAATCCGTAACACTCAAGGGACCCAACAAGCCATGCCAACTCCTGTAACCACCCCTTCCCAATTGGGTGAACCGGCGATCGCCCATGCCGATATCCAATTGCTGGTCCTCGATATTGATGGCACTATTGCCGGAGTCTCTAATCAAATCACCCAATCGGTGAAAGAAGCGATCGCTGCAGTCCAGAGAAAAGGGATCCCCGTAGCGATCGCCACGGGACGGATGTATCGATCTGCCCTGCGGTTCCATGAGGAAATTGTCTCCCCCTTACCTTTAATTGCTTACCAAGGGGCATTAATCAAAGACCCCGCTACGGAAACCCTTCATTATCACACCCCAGTTGCATCGGAGATCGCCCTAGAACTATTAGACTACTTTGATGAGTCCAGCGTGCGATCGCAGCTTTCTGTGCACTGCTATATCGACGATTGTCTCTATGTTCGCGAACTCACCGCAGACAGCCAAGCTTACGGCGATCGCACTGGAGTAACACCGATTCCCTATGGCGACTTGAGACCCTTAATCGCCTCCTCTGCCCCTACGAAACTCCTCGCCCTTAGTCAAAACACAGCTTTAATCGACGAGTTGCTGCAAGCTTTTAGCTTACGCTATACCCCCACCGAACTCTACCTCACCAAATCCCATACCACTTTCCTAGAAGCGGGAAATCCAGTGGTGAATAAAGGCGCTGCCGTGCGTTATTTAGCGGAAGATCTCCTCGGACTCTCGCCAGAGAATGTCATGTGTATTGGAGATAATTTTAACGATGTGGAAATGCTGGAATATGCCGGAGTCGGGGTGGCAATGGGTAACGCCCCTGAAGGAGTCAAAGCAGTTGCTAATTGGGTGAGTCCTTCTGTAGAAGAAGAAGGGGTTGCCCGGGCGATCGAGCGGTTTTTGCTCTAACTCTAATCGAGGAGATTGGGGAGATGGGGGAGAGATTGGATGGGTTTTTCGGTTATAGCTGTGTTGTGAAACGGATGGTTGCTTTACGAGGACAGGATTGAAGTCGTTACTCCAAAGTAGCGGAAAGGACTTCGGTCATTACTCCTCCATCCTCCCAATCCTCCCCCTCTCCCCTATAAACCTGTGGGTTATGGAGTTTTAAAAATTTGCAGCAGAAAGGGCACCGACGACTGGCCGTGTTTCGTCTCGGTGCCCTTATCTGGTTCGCTCCTCACACACCTGTTAATATATCGAACCCAAGCTGATTTGTCACCCCCCTCAACAAACTTTCTTGAGAATTTTGTGACATTTTTTTGAGTTCAATTTCCAAGACCGAGGCATTGGGGCTAAAGTTCCAGGGGGGCAAAACTATTAAAGTCTTTTTCTAGCAAACGTTTCAGCAATTTTTGGGTGAGGTAAATTAACCCTAATCGGGCTTGGACTAAATCCAAATCCTGGGATGGTAGGGATCCAAAAACTTGGCATTGCCCATGAAAAGTCAAGAAGTCCTGACTTAAGAGGGTAGCGATCGCAAATCGGCTAGAAAGTTGGGAAATTGAAATGGGATAACTGATGGCATCTAGGGTAGCGATCGCCCGAGAGATTAAGGCGCGTTCAGTGGGATGATGGGGCTTGAGGTGGGTTGGGGACTCTAACCAAGCGATCGAGGCTGGTGCAGTTACGGAAGGAATATGAGGAGGGGCGGGGGTTTCCCGGATCATCAGGCCCTCGCGATGGGCCAACCGTAACAGGGAACAACACCGAGCATGGGCATACTGAAGGGGAAATAAATCGAGGGACTCAGCGGGGTGAAGGGGTTCGGCGTCGGGAGTGGGATCCGATTCGAGGTCCGCTGCGATCGCCTGTTGTAACCAAATCGCAATTCCTGGATCTGTGAGTTCGAGGTACAGTTTACCCGGTGGAATCACGCTCACGTTCCAGAGGTTGGCCCCAAGGGGAAATGCTAGATCTGGGGGCCTGGAGTTCGCGAACCCTTCAGCGATCGCTTGAGCAATTTCCATGGGGGGCATAGACTCCTGTTTCGCCAGTTGTAGGGCAACTGGCGAAATATAAAGGATCCGTTGGGTATCTTTAGAGCGATAGAGGGGGATAGAGGGGGGCCAAGTTAGGGGGCTGGAGTGAACCCCGCGATCGCCTGGTGTAAACTGTGAGGGGATGGCTTGTTGGAGTTGGACGAGGAGTACGGAGGCGATCGCCAAGGGTTCAACCATGATTGGGTGAGGGAGTGAGATGGTCTGTTGATGCGGTTTAATGGGGTTTCCAGATTCATGAGATAGCCGAACCCTGCTGATCCATTACCGGACAAAACTCAGCAAAAAGTAACCGGACAAGTTAGAGGGGGTTAAGTAATATTGGCTACTCTAATTGTTGGATCCCAGCTTATTTTATATGAACTCAGACCTGTTCAAGGGCGATCGCTCCAAATCGATGACTCATTATTCTGAACTCTCAACTGTTTTAATTCCCTTGACCCTGTTTCAAGGCCAACGCAGTTTAGGATCTAGGAATCGAGAAGGGTACAGGTGAGATAGAAACTGCCTATTGTTATGAGCTTGAACTAGAGACTCAGGGTCAACGTCATGAACGATTTTTCAGAGATTATGACGTTGTATAGATAGCGTGTCTACATCATTCGGACAAGGGATACAAGGCTGCTCGTCTTGTTCACACATCGGAGCTATTTCTACTGACTTTGTATCTTGCTCCCTGTCTCTGTGTCAAATTCATTTAGGGTCGCTTTAGAGAAGGGAGTATTTGCATCGCCACCGCATCATCAGCTTTGGTGCGTCGAGCCAAACTCTGCGAAAATTTTAGATATGTATTCATCTGAACCTGCCCAACCCGCTCGGCCTTTTTTAACTCAACAACCGATTTTGGAGTGGGCTGAACAACACTATCGATGTCGGACCTTTCGGAAAGAAGAACGAATCCCCACCCGTCCTGGATTAGTATATTTTGTGATATCCGGAGCGGTCCGGTTGGTGGGAATTGCCAAAGATAGCCCCAGTTCCCTTCCGGTTTCATCCCGGAAAAGGACCGGGGAAAGTTTCCCTTATGCTGATTTGTCTCCGGTGGAAGTTGCCTTCCCGGAGCGATCGCCTAGGCTCTTTCAAGCCCCGGGGAAAGTTGCGGATCAAGGCTCGATACTGAGTACCCTCCCCGTTTTAGGGGAAGACAAAGGAGAAACCGCCGAAACCTTTTTAGGGTTTGTGAGTCGGGGTCAACCCTTTGAAGTCGTCAGCGAAACGTTTTTTATGTTTGAAGCTTATGCTCACATTGACCAAACCGCTGTGATGTGGATGTACTGGCCGGATTTAGATCAGTGGCCGTTATTTCGACAACAGGTCCTGGATGCGTTTCGGTATCAACACCAGCGTAAGCTTCTATGGCTGGGAATTTTAGGACAACGACGCACGATCGCCAGACTGTTGGGATTTTTGAGCTTACTGATTGAAGAACATGGTCAAAAGATTGGGGATGATTCTGAAGGAGAGGGGGTAAGCGGGTATTACCTGCCTTGGAATTTAACTCATGCTCAGATTGGCAGTGCGATCGGTTCAACTCGGGTAACGGTGACGCGATTAATGGGCAAATTACGGGCGGAAGGGTTAATACAAGTCGGGGAGGGTCACTTAATTGGGTTACCCCCCCGGTAGCGGTCTCTTGCCCGGTTTAACCCACACCGGGCGTAGGGTTGCATTGGGAACGGGGTTTTGCGAGTCAGAACCCCGTTTTGAATTAGACGGTCCCGTTTTTGAGGGCATCTAGGAGAATTTCGGTGGCGGATTCGTATAACGGTAAGGTGATGCTAAAGGTGGAGCCTTGATTGGGGTGAGAGGTGACCGAAATCCATCCGCCGTGGAGTTCGACTAATTTCCGGGTAATGGCTAACCCCAACCCACTGCCTTGATATTTGCGAGTGAGAGAGGAATCAATTTGGGAGAAGGGAGAAAACAACCTGGGGCGATCGCGCTCGTCAATGCCAATTCCTGTATCCCAGACCACGAAGTGAATCCAATCATGAGGGCGAGTTACTGGGTTTCGCACGGGCCTAGATATCCCTTGCTCTCCAGCTTTTGAGTTCCCATCGCCACCGTCGGGAGTTTGCTTCGCACTAGAGCGATAAATTTTCAACCCGACCTCACCTTCTGGGGTGAATTTAATGGCATTAGTGAGAAGATTCAGGAGCATTTGTTTCAGCCTCCGGGGGTCAACGACCATACATTCAAGAGAAGGGTCTACTTCCATTTGAAATTGTAAGCCATGATTAGCGACTCGCTCTTGTATCAAGCTAACGAGTCCTTGACAAATATCGCAAATATAAACGAGTTGGGGTTCGAGTTCCAGGCGATCGGCTTCAATGCGGGAGAGGTCGAGGATATCGTTAATCAGGGATAACAAGTGCTGTCCGCTGGTATGAATCCGGTCTAGGTAAACTTTTTGTTTGCCGTTTAATGAGCCAAAGGATTCTTCTAGCAGGACGCTGGAGAAGCCGAGAATGGCGGTTAAGGGGGTACGGAGTTCGTGAGAGGTGGTCGCAATGAATTCTTCTTTGAGCCGGTTGATGGCGGCTAGTTCTTGATTTTGCTCTTGTAGGCGCTGCCATTGGTGACGAAATTCACTCATATCTCGGGCGATCGCAATAATCCGATGGATTGAGCCGGTTTCGTCGGAGATGGGCGAGTAGACGGTTTCTATGGTTTTGTTGCCGATGGGGAAACTAATTTCGTGACTGACTAAAACGCGATCGCCTGTTTCATAGACATGACGCAGCAAAGGTTCGATCGCATCGGCAGCGTTGGCGCTCAATTCTCGATTGGTTTTGCCGATGATCTGTTGCCGGGTCAGCCCAAAGAAGGCGGCACCGGCGGCGTTAATGGATAAATAACGCAGTTGGGTATCATATTCAACAAAGATATCACTAGACTGACGCAAAAAAGACCGAAAGTAGTCTGCACTCAGCCGAGAAGACTGTTCTTTCCTGAACAAGCGGGCTTGGCGGATGGCGATCGCACACACTTTGGCGACTTGCTTCACCAGTTCAAGCTCATCCCCATCAAAGTCTTTTTGTTGAGCTTGAATGATGCCTAATGCGCCGATAGAACCACTATCATCTGCGATGGGAACCAGGGTTTTTTGCCACAAGGAGTTCTGGGGGGACTCGGGAAAATCGACATTCCCCGCTCGGGGAAACTCACTGTTCTCCTCATATTTTACACCCTCTACCACACAATGTTCTCCCTGGAAGAGCAGGGTCTGACAAGCGGGGGAAATCTGATTAAAGTCTGAGCGAGTCGCAATGGGCAAGGCTTGTTCTGAACGGAGGTTGAGAAATGATGCCTGAACTTGATATACCCCTTGTTCTTCATTCCACAAGAGGGCATGACAGCTTTCCACCCCGAGCGTTTCTACGATGCCTTGTACCGCTGCACTGATTACACTGTCTTCGTTGGTGGCACTGCTGAGGGTTTCGGTTAAGTGGCGAATCAGTTGCTCGAATTGGAGCGATCGCGCTAGGGTTGTAGTCCTCTGCTGTACCCGATCTTCCAGTTCCCGAGCGTAGGTGCGTAATTGTTGGACCAGATTGGCTTGTTCGATCGCGATCGCCATCTGAGTGGCAACGGCTTGTACCAGTTGTTTTTCATCCGTCGTCCATTGTCGCGGACCATGACAGTGATGAACAACCAGCAATCCCCACAAGCTAGAAACACTCGCTGATTTGAACACAGTAGCGTCTATCTCTGAGACTTCCCCAGGGGAGTTCGGCAGTTCTCTCACACCGAGACTCTCTCTATCGGGTATAATACACTCGTCCTTCTGCCGTCCAATGGCGACTCCCATAAAACTGCGCACTTGAAATTGGTTGAGCATTTTTCGATGGCAATCGCTCAGGGCTGCACTTTGAATATCAGGAATTGAGCCGAGACGTCCATTGCGATACGCATCTTGATGGGCGAGGGGCATACAGTCCGCAGGAAACCATTGTCCTTTGATGGATGGATAAGGGGTTTGCACATCTTCAGCAATACAAACGCCACTGCCATCCGGCAAAAACTGAAAGGCAAGAGCGCGATCGGTATCTAGGGCTTGTCGCAGACCCTGGACCCCGAGTTTTAAAATCGTGGGTAGATCGAACGTAGAGCGGATTTTAGCTGAAATTCGACTCAGGAGCATTTCCCGCGATCGCCGCTGTTGAATTTCCTGTTCAGCCCGGGCGCGATCGCTCAAGTCCGTCACAAAGGTCATAAAATAGCTATCGTCCTCTTCTTCCCCCACTAGGCAAAGGGTCACCTCTGCCGCCAACAGAGAACCATTAGCGCCGATGTAGCGCTGGCGTAAGGTTTGCCGTTTGATGCCCTCGCGCACCATTTGTTGAATCAGTCGCAACAAGGCTGCAAAATCTTCAGGATGGCAAATTGCCCGGTAATCTAAATAGCGCAGTTGACTGGAACTATACCCCGTCATTTGACAAAAGGCTGGATTCGCTTTGAGGATGCCACCATCCATGCTGTGGTAAACAATTCCCGTGGGACAGTCCCCAAACATCCCATCCAAGTTGGGATTGGGAAAGGAGATCCAGGATGATGCTTCCTCCATACAGTCTTGAGTTAACTCAGGGGACAGGGAATGATAATCAGGCGATCGCAATGCCTCTCTCCCCTGGGAAAATCGCCGGTTTTGAGCCATCCTCTCCCCTAACGGGTTAGACTCGTCGAGGTTGGCACGCTCTTGGGCACCGGCAATGGACGAGTCTTGGGAAGAAATTAAATGGAGTGTATGTAACCAAAACCGCCGCAACACCCGCTCATCATTTTCTAAATCCACCGCTTCTAAGCCGGAACAGTGCGGGACTGCTGTCGCCAGGGTTGAGCTGCGGAGCAACTTCACGATCGCCTCGGGATCAAACACAACCGATACTCTCGTACGCCGCTCATTCCCTTCCTGAATCGCTGCAAATTCTTTCCCTGTGCCAGCTTGCTCCAGTTCCACTTGAATCCACAGGTTCAGATGGGAACTCAGGGCGAGAATGCTCGTTTCCACTCCCCCTAGGGCAATCACCGGAACCGGCGCAAATCGTTGGGGCTTACCGAGGGAATCGGTTGGCGGGCTCGCTGCATGGGGCATGGATTGCACCTCCACCTCAGCGAAGGAGAACCGACTCGGTGTGATTGCTGTTTTGACCGGATATGTCCCCACCCCCGATTCCACCTTCTCGGGAATCCTCTGTCCAATTTTATACCACATTTCTTGTAGCTTTTGACACTGTTCTAAATTGTCTCCGACTACTAATAAAGCCCGTAACCATCCACTGCTTTCTAAAGCATGGCGCAGCAGCTTAAATAAAGAGAACAAATGTTCGCGGTCCAAATATAGGATGATTTGGCTAGGTAACCGATGATTCATATTTATTTTAGAATTTAGAGCGTCCATAGTTTTAGAGAGAATTGGGCCGATTTATTCAAATTGAGGTGTCACCAAGTTAATGATTCCCTAACTGATGCCTACTATTTAAAGGATTGCCCTAACCCCTTCAAATGTAATGTTTCTTAACAAAAAACAGTAAAATTTACCAATGGACAATAAGCATAAAAGCTGGGGTAATCTCTCAACCTAGGGTCAAAATAAGTTAACAAATTGTGCCTACAGAACCTCACCCTTTTACCCTTGCCCATTGCTTCGACGGTTGTCTCTAGGACCTAGGGACTTAGAAAATGGTTCAGGTTTGAGGCGATCGCCTCCGACACCCTATGCGAACCCACCTGAACTTTTCGACCCCTGGCATCTCCTCAATCTTTACTGTACTCCATTTAGCCCGGATTAGAATCAGGCCCTTAAAGATCGAGAAATTCTTTTGAACCCAGTTCGGGTAAAGGTTTTGGGTCGAGCAATCTCCTCAATTGATTGCACCACAATCCACCTTCCTAAGTCACCTTCTATCAGATGAGTCGTTTTTCCAACCCTTTCGGGACTTTCCCTTTTGTCAGCGAGGCGATCGCATTTTCATCCCCGCCCAAGCAACCTCCCTAAGTCTAGCAACCCCGATATGCTGGCATTGAGCAAACTGACTCCAAAAGGGGCAAACAATGAGCAAAATTCCCACCGGATCCTGTCAGTTCAGTTCTCCTATTGCAAAATGAGCATCCCCCCCTCAAATAATTTGGAGGTTTTATTTTACTAGAAACTTCCAGAATTTTACAATCCTGCTCCTTGCTTGCCATCTGGCTGATCTGAACAAGCTTTTGCTAAGGGGATGATATGACCTAATATTTCCGATTACCTTTTACCTTCCGTGGGTCAATCAAATTTCGTCTTCAATAGCGTTTATTTTATAAACCCCTTTTTTAATCCCATCTATAGCAGCCCTCAATAATTTGTAACAAAATTAGCACGTTAGATGCTCCTTGGTTTTGTTACAAATTCTTTAAGATTGCTATAGCAGTTCCTACAGTTATTCATGTACATTTTTGGAGTTTGGTCCGTGAGCCTATACCCTAGTACACAAAATGCAAATGCAAAGGACTCCCTAATTGATCAGGTAATCCATCGCATTTGTCCTTGACTGGACTGGGAATCGCTAGAGAGCCTTGCGTTGAGGCTGGAACTATCCCGTAGGTTTATGGGCAACTGAACCCGATGATCCGACCTATCTATACTCTTGGCTAAAATGTGAGCAAAAGAGAAGGCGAACAAACAGAATATTATCACAAGCTATAAGAATTACCGACTCAATAGAATCAGCCAAACCCTTCATCTAGCAAGGATAGGGCTATTTTGAGGGAGTCTTTTTTGCGGGGCTAAAGAGTCTATAGATCTTGAGATTAGGGGATTAGGTAGCAGTTTAGCTAAAAAAGAATTATAGGACAGAGTGAGGTAATTTTATCTCACTTTAAAGCTGAATTTTTAACCCGATCAGCCCGGATTTAGTATAATAGCTAATCTGGATATGAAAACTCAGTTTTCGCTTTTAGCCCGCTGGCTTTGTTCTGTGAGCCTCCAGGCTTTCCTTCCGGAACCCATAGAACAGCCTGCGGGTTTTTACAGCCCTTTAACAAGTGGATTGCGTATAAAACGTCCCTATCTTCTAATCAGCCTTGATTAAGTAAGATGTTAATTAACGAATTCTCACAAAACCGGCTTTTTCAATTAAGGCTTGTCCCTGTTCCGTGAGCAGGAGTCCTGCGTAAGCTTCGGCGAGTTGTTGGTCAATTTGACCATTTTCTTTGACGATCGCAAATAAGCGGCGAGTGAGGGGATATTCCCCACTTTGAAACGCGGCGGCATTCACTTGATTACGCCGGTTTGGACAATCTTCAGCCGGGACAAATGGTTCTCGATAGGGGGGAATCAGTCGATTGGTTTGTCCGGCGATCGCAATGGGAGTGACGCTACATTGTCCCACAATCTCCGGGGCTGAAGCATAGTAAATTCCCCCTAGGCTACTGCCTACTTCTCGTAAGGCTAGGGTTGTAGTAGAAATAAACTGTACATTACTACCAAATGCCTCCCCACCCATCACATTTTCCATGAAAAATGCGATCGTGCCACTGTTTTCCGGGCGGCGAGAATAGGGAATAATCTCCACATCGGGTCCGCCAACTTGACTCCAATTCCAGATATCGCCCGTATAAATTTGTTTAACTTGACTTAAAGTTAATCCTGGAATATTTAAATCTGGATTGACTGCTACTGCAATTCCATCTAAAGCGACTGGAATCGCTTTTAGACTAAATCCTAATTGTTGAGCTCGCTGTTGTTCTTCTTCTGTAATAGAGCGAGAGGATTGAGCAAAAACGAGCTGATTTTCTAACATCATTTCAATTCCCGTACCCGAACCGGAGGGTTTCGTGGGATGCTGGGTATATCGTAATTTAAACTGGGGTAGAACCATTTGAATCACCGGATCCACGGTTCCCCGAATCGGCGCCCAACTGGTGCTCCCGCCATAAGTCGCTAATCCCGAGGGCAGATTAGGAACCTCGGCAAAACTGCCAATTTTCGCATCAGGATTGAATCGATAAGGGGCTTGAGAGGGAGAAGAAGTTCCTTCTGGGGGTAAATTATCTGCTGCAAAAGGTGTGCCGAATCCTCGAATAAGTCCCCAGATAATCCCTCCGGCTAAACTGACGGTAACTAGGAGAGTTAAGACGAGAATTGTTGTTTCGTTTTTCAGTGACATTGCTAATGATTAAAGAGGGTGAGGATGGTTAAAAATTTAAGTCAATTAGTCCGGTTAGGCTTTTGGAAAATAAGGGTACAATCAATTTGTTCACAAGCTTATCTAATTAAAATAAAGACTGAAATAACAATTACTGGATTAATAAAACAGGATTTTTTACCCCTTAAATTACTGTATTTTTATCAATTTTTGATAGAATTTTAAGCTAATCAAAGTGCTGATATTATGGGTAAGCGAGAGGGCTATAATAGTTTAGATATCAATTTAAAAATTAGCCGAAATAGGGCGGTAAAGGCGACACCACAACAACTACCAAAAATTGGAATAAATAAAATAGCTTCCCATAAGAATGCTTGATTAAAAAGCGGGACAAAGAACACAATTCCAAAGGTGAGCGCTGCGAGGATGAGTAAATCATACTTTTCAATAAACCGACGATATTGAAGGAAAATCAGGACAGTTAATAGGAGTAACCCGGCGATCGCGCTGATCGTTGGTGCGAGTCCCAAGCTTTGTAAGCTAATTAATAGTAGGCCCCCTTCAAATCCGGTAAAGGCTGCTCCTCGCAGGATTTCTAGGGTGGAGAAGTGGGGGGATGGGGGAGAGATGGGGGATGGGGGAGAGATGGGGGATGGGGGAGAGATGGGGGATGGGGGAGATAGGGGAGAGACGGGGGATGGGGGAGAGATGGGGGATGGGGAGGTAGAATTGAGGGCGGTTAGGACTTCTTGGGCGGATTGGAAGCGCTGACTGGGGGTAGAGAGGAGGAGGCGATCTAATATGTCGGCAAAGCGATCGCTCAGAGTGACTTGACTTCGCCAATTCCATTCGTTGCTGTAGGCATCAAATAACTCTTGGGGTTCTTTTCCTGTGAGTAACATGATGCAAGTCACCGCCAAGGCATATAAATCTGTAGCAGGAAATACCGTGCGTCCTGCCATTTGTTCGGGCGGAGCAAACCCCATTGAATAAATGCCGGTGGAGCGTCCACTGCTGGTTATAGTGGGGGATTGGGTCACTTGTTTGACTGCCCCAAAATCTAATAAATAGAGGCGACCATTGGTTCGGGACCGCATGATATTCGAGGGCTTAATATCGCGATGAATAGTATCATTTTCATGCACAAAAGAGAGGATTTTGAGGATTTCTACAAACACCTCGCGGACTTTCTCCTCGGAGAAATTTCCCTGGTTTTTTAATTCTTCTTCGAGATTTTCTCCCTCAATAAATTCTTGAACTAAATAAAAAAATTGATCTTTTTTGCCGGGAATTTGACTGGAAATTTCCAGGGGAAAAAATGCCATTAAGTCCGGGATTTGGGGGTGTTTGTTGCCGAGGCGATCGAGGACTTCGGCTTCCCGTTCAAAGAGGGTATGAGCGATCGCCAACTGTTGGGGACCTAGATCTCCAGCCGGTTGAAATTGCTTGACCACACAGGTTCGCAGGGCTGGAGTGCGGCGATCGCGCGCCAGAAACGCCGCCCCAAAGCCCCCTTGACCTAGTAACCGAACCGGGAGATACCGACCATCTAAAATCAAAGGCATCCCACAAGTCGTACAAAATTTTTGCTGGATGGTTTTAAGAGTCGTTGCATCATCAAGATCGGCAAAACTATTTTGAGGCCGCAAGCAGCCCGGACGAGTGCAGTAAATTTCCATATCAAATGCCGTAATTTTACTGAACAGATTTTAGATTTCAGATGCTAAAGTTGATTGAGCTTCATTCTCCAATCTTGTCATCTAAAATCTAAAACCTGTTTAGCTCATTGTTGAATTGGTGGAAACGGGTTTAAAGGGTTCTACCTCCATAAATTCTAAAGGTTTTTCTAGGGTGCTGTCCACCCAAGGTTGCGTTGAAAATTGGGGTAAAATTTCTTGACTAAACGCCTCGGCAGCTTTAGAACGATACCGATTGGGATTGTAAATCACTGAAAGCATTCGCTTCACCACAACCCCCTCAATCGTGGCGCGGTGGAGAATGCCCATTTGTAACTCTTTTTCGATCGCAGAAATCGAAACAAAAGCCGAGCCTAAACCGGACTGAACCGCATTTTTAATCGCCTCAATCGAATTGAGTTCCATCTCTAACTTGAGACGGCGGGTATCAATATCACAACGGCTGAGCACTTGGTCAATCACCTTGCGGATAGTCGATTGAGAGTCCAGCGCGATGAACTGTAGCTTATAAAGGTCTTCTTTTTGAATTTTTTCGAGTTTGGCAAAAGGATGAAATACCGGCAGAATCAAAGCCAGTTCATCTTCTGCATAAGCCTGGATTTCTAGGGACTCTTGGAGTTCCGGGGGGACTTCACCACCGACGATCGCCAGGTCAATTTGTCCATTGGCAACACTCCAAGCCGTCCGCCTGGTGGAATGAACGTGCAATTGCACCGCTACATCGGCATACTTCTGGCGAAACATCCCAATCATCCGAGGCAGGAGATAGGTCCCGGTGGTTTGGGAAGCCCCGACAATCAAGGTCCCTCCTTGAAGATTTTGCAAATCCTCGATGGCGCGACAGGTTTCCTGACACAGGGTCAGAATTTTTTCGCCATAACTGAGCAAGAGGTGTCCGGCTTCCGTTAGTTGGGCACGACGCCCCCCGCGATCAAATAAGGGGACATCCAACTGCCGCTCTAGGTTTTGCACCTGTAGGCTGACGGCGGGCTGAGAAACGTATAAACTATCTGCCGCCCGTTTAAAGCTTCCCTCAGCGGCGATCGCTTTGAGAATGCGTAACTGATCTAAAGTGAAAGGTAGATCGGACATACTGCTAAACCTGAAAGGGGCAAAGGGTCTGATGGCAACCGACGGATTAAGACCCAGGGTCCGGGAATGGGCAGGTTCAATCGTGCTATGGAATCAATTAATCTCGGCGGGCGAGGGAAAATAGCATAACTTGCCATTCTAGTCCTGGATAATCAGTCGTCAGGTTGTATTGGAGTTTACCAAATCGCCGGAGATAGCCCTATCTAGGATAAAAGCAAAACTAGGAGGCGATCGGCGATCCCGTCAAAGCAGAGAGTGCGATCCCCGCTGTCAAAAATTATGATCCCCTCCTAATGGAGATCGGATAACTGACTCAGTTTATCTTATAGTTGAACTCACGAACCCACCCTAATGAAGGTGATTGATCGGTCAGTTGGAGATAGAATCCACCCCGAGAGGATAAAACCCCCATCGCTTTTTGTTAGGGGATGCCTTAAAATGTTTTTCACCTTCAACGCGCATCAGCATCCGTTTCGGTATCGGTGGCAATCTGAACCAGCCGGGACAGCGATCGCAAAAGGTCCGTTGGAGTTAGATATTTGGAGTGGGAAAAAGCTTGGGATGCTCTCAGACTGGTTGACTTCTAGCCATTTTATAATGATCGGCCTGTTGTTTGGGTTCGCGATCGCCCATAGTGGATTAGCCGCCCTGCGCCCTCGGGGGGAAGAACTCATCGGTCCCCGATTGTACCGAGTGTTGTTTGCTTTGGTGAGTCTACCCTTCGCAGTGGTGCTGATTATTTATTTCTTTAACCATCGTTACGATGGTCTACAACTGTGGCAAGTTCAGGGCGTACCTGGGGTCATGCCATTGGTCTGGACCCTCTCGGGGATTTCGTTTCTGTTTCTCTACCCGGCGACGTTTAATTTGTTAGAAGTTGCAGCGATCGCAAAGCCTCAAGTCCACCTATATGAAACCGGAATTATCCGAATTAGTCGCCATCCCCAAATGGTGGGTCAAGTGATTTGGTGCCTTGCGCATACCCTGTGGATGGGGACTTCTTTTACCGTGGTGACCTCCATAGGCTTGGTCTTGCACCATTTATTCGCGGTTTGGCATGGCGATCGGCGCATGAAAGCTCGGTATGGAGAAGCCTTTGAAGCTGTTAAAGCTCGCACCTCGGTCATTCCCTTTCTGGCGATCGCCCAGGGCCGCCAAACCATCAAATGGGCTGAATTTCTGCGTCCAGCCTATCTCGGCGTCACCGCATTTACCCTCGGGTTCTGGTGGGCGCACCCCTTGTTAATTCGGGCTACCAGTAGTGTGCCTTGGTAAGAGGAAGATGGGGAGGACCGCCATCGAGATGGGTAGGATGGGGGAGAGGTGATTAATTTTAAATAATGGCCTTTAAATCCAGACTGGCAGTATTGAGTTCTTCCGTACTTTGTCGGGTTGTTGCGATTCCTTTCACCGTTTCTTTTGCTCCCAGATTCAGGGAATTCATGGCTTGAACCACTTGCGAAATCGCCGCGACTTGTTGTTGGGCATTCAAGGCAATTTGTTGAGAACTCATCACCACATCGTTGATAGAATCGCGAACACCATTCAAGGCATCGGCAGTTTCTCGGGCAATATTTACCCCGAGATTCACCGTTTCTGTCCCTTCATGGGTGACAAGGACAGTTGAATGAATTGTACTCTGGATATCCCGCACTAAAGTATTAATTTTATGAGCCGATTTTTGGCTTTCGTCCGCCAGCTTGCGGATTTCACTGGCTACCACAGCAAAGCCTTTCCCTTGTTCCCCTGCTCGTACCGCTTCTACAGCTGCATTCAAGGCTAACATATTGGTTTGATTCGCAATTTCACTCACCAATTTTGAGATATTTCCAATCTGAGACGTTTGTTCACTCAGTTGTAAAATTTGCTGGGCAATTCCTGTCACTTTTTCTTTTAAAATGCCCTGCGCTTCTAGGCTGCGTCCGATGGATTGAGTACCAATTTCTGTTAAATGTAGTGCCTGCCTTGCACCAGCGGCGGAAGACTGAGCTTGTTCAGCAGATTGACGGGATGAGGCTTCCAGTTCGTCCATAGTGGTAGTGGTTTCATTGACTGAACTGGCGGCTAAAGCAGTGGTGCGTTCTTGTTGTTCTAAGGTGGTGGCAATTTCTATGGAAGAGTTGGCAATGCGGCTGACTGCCTGTTCAATGGTTTGGGAAATGGCTGATGAAATTCCCAAAGCGGCGATCGCAGAGAAGCCCAAACATAAAACTGCACCCAGTAGGAGTGCTACGGCTAAACTATTGATCGCTTTTTGGGCTTCAGCGGTTGCCTCATTTAAAATCGCCTCCTCAGCCTCGCTAAATTCCCGACTCAATTCTACAAAACGCTGGATATATTTTTGTCCCTCCCCCGTTTTCAACAAGGCAAGGGCTTCTGTACTTTTGTTTTGCTTGACCAAGGTAATCAGTTGTTGGGAAAACTCCTGATATTGTTGTTGTGCGACAAGCATTTCTTCATTGCGCTGACGCTGCCCCGAGTCTTCTATGACCTCTCTCCCCATGACAATGGCTTGATTAAATTGATTGATTGAGGTTTCATAATCCAGCAAAAAGTTATCAGTCTTCAACAGTAAATATGCACGAGCAGACATTACCATTTCTCGATAACTATCATCTAAATCTTGTCGGATTTTGATAATGGATTGAGTGAGTTCAATTTGCCGGAAACTCTGGGAAACTTTTATGATTTTGAAATAGACGAATCCCGTCAAACTGAAAAACAATAAAACGGGAATCGAATATCCCAGAATCATGCGATTTCTTAATCTTAACTGTTTGAACATAACTAGGAGGTATAGGGATTGAGATGTGAAGAGTTATCAAGGATAATGATGAAGACTCAGTTAAGCTATTGCCGGTCTAAATTGGCCCAAAAAAATTAGGAACTCGTGGGAAGGCTGTATCTTGAAAAAGGGCCAGTTTGGCATTGAGCGAAAGCTAGGATCACCCCATTAAAATGGCTCTCTGAGCTTAGGCTCTAGCCAACAACGGAGGTTGGTTAGAGCCTAAATCCAGTTTCCGTCGAACAAATGGGATAAATGTTCAGAGAATTAATGCAATGAATGCACTACAACTCGTGACCGGGAGTTCATGAGTAAAGATGCTCTGTTGAGACCTGGGAGCATCTTTTTGTTCCAGGCTAAATGGAGTATTGGGAAATAATTGACATTGCTCAATCGGGATAGCGATCGCTTTATGCCAGATTTTCATCATAAATTCGACTCCTGACTGATGGCCCCCTGAGTGAAAGGGCGGTTAGGGGGAAACTCCGGTTTTTCCTCGGAAGAAGGAATCATCTCGAATTCGGTTGGTAAAAGTCGATTTTTGCTTTGACTTAACATAATGACGAAAAATCGTTATTTCTTGTAGGGGCGCAATGCTTACGCCCCTACAAATACACCAATTCAGGGCTAGTTTTTATAGACCTGTCACAACCCAATTCCGTATCATACCCGATCGCGCTTTGCCAAGTCTGTGTTCTGTGTATCACTGGCAGGAAGCACTTCCGTTCGTATAACTGCACCGATTCACGTATCAGTTTGTGCAGACTGACCCAAACCGAAAGGAGTATAACCAGCCAGAACCGATCGCTAAACCACGGATTTGAGATGCAAAGCTACTTCTTTCAGTCGTTGAGTACCAATTTTGACTTGACTGATCCCCGCCGCACTTTGGGAGGCACCTTGATTGAGCTCGTTCATTGCATAGAGAACTTGTTGGATCGCATTCGCTTGTTCTTTGCTATTGAGAGAGATTTCGGAGACATTGACGGCAACTTGATTAATGGCATTTCGCACTCCTTCAAAGGTTGCAGCCGTTTCCCCAACGATGCGGATGCCTTCCGCAACACTTTCAGAACTTTCCCCACTGGCAACAACCGTGGATTTAAGAGCTTTGTCAATGTCGGTAACGAGGAGATTGATTTTTTCGGCAGATCGATGACTTTGATCGGCTAATTTGCGAATCTCTGTGGCAACGACTCCAAATCCTTTGCCTTGTTCTCCGGCGCGGGCAGCTTCTACGGCAGCATTAAGAGCGAGGACACGGGTTTGAGTGGCTAAATCGCTAACGATCGCCGTGATCGCCCCAATTTGATTCGCCCGATCGCTCAGTTCCTCCACCCGCGATCGCATGACCCCGACGGTTTGATTGAGTTTAGCCATTTCTGCCAAGGTGCGATCGACCGCTTGAGTTCCGGATCCGGTGAGGGTGAGGGCTTGTTTAGCCCCAGTCGTGGAGGCGATCGCTTGAAGTGCAGCTTTTTCAGCAGATTGATTTAACTGTTCCATCGCCACACTGGTTTGCTGTACTGATCCCGCTTGGTGTTGAGCAATCTGTTCCTGTTCTGTAGTAGCGCTGGCAATCTGAGTAGAGGTCGTTGCCAGGGTATTGATAATCTCAGTCAGAGTCGAGGCGATCGCCTCTCGGATAATCGCAAAACCGAGAGGTGAACCCACCAATAAAGCCAGGAACAACAACGGAATAAAAATAAGTTGCGTCTGTTGGTACACCTGCGCAGCTTTTTCCCGTTCTTGTTGGGCAATTTCCAACTGTAAATTAATCAACTCATTGATTTTCTCAGTCAGGGGATCAATTACTTCATAGAGATAACCATTAAATTCACTGACCACAGCCCTATTCCCACTCTGTAAGCCCTGTTCAAGACGATCAATCTCGCGATTGGCACGAATAAACAATTGCTCCACGTCCTCCATGAGTCTGAGTTCCTCGGGAGTGAGTTGAGTCCCTTTGTAAGCCTGCCAGTTCAGTTCTATCCGGTTCTCAGCGGTTCTAACCGATTCCAATGCCTGTGCCATCGTCCACAACCCTGTATCAGCCTTATTCACCGCATCAATCACGGAAATTCCGTAATCATCAGAAATGACTTTGAGCTGCTGTAACGGCACGACGCGATCATCATAAATCGTTTCGACTTGTCGGTCGATATTGGCAAAAGAAATTAGGGAATAGATCCCTAACCCGGCCAAACACAGGGTAGGAATCGCGAATCCTATATAAAGCTTTCGCCCTAACCTCATATTTTTATTCCTCAAATGGGGTGATGCACTGAGACCCTGTTGAATCGGCCCTCAGCAACGGTTCACCTGATAATTCTGGTTTTAGCCTAGCCTCAACTCGATTGTTTTGGCTCAGTCCAGTGTATCGAGTGATACCTCAGTCTAATCTTTCCCGTTTCGATGCGGGAGAGGGTTAAAGGTTCCTGGTGATCCCCACACAAAATGGGTATCCCTGTCTTAAAACTAGGGATACCCACTTTTAAAAAGAATGCGATCGCTTCCCATTCCAGGCCGTATAAAATACACCCCCTTCACCACTCAGAACCGACCATCACTGCTGAATCCGGAATCTGCTGTTCAACAGTCTGTAAAAACCTCTACCGGATGAAGCGTTCCAGTAAGAAAAGAGTAAAGGCTTATACGGACTCGGGTTTTTAAAGACTTATAAAAACTCCTACCCTTCAAAGGGTGGCACTCCTAGATTGAGCGAAGCCCGGGCGAGAAAGGGCTATAGTCTGCCTGGGCCCGCTCATCCAAAAAATCAACTTTTAACAACCGGATTTAGTATTACAAGACGCAGACGCGCCAGCGTAGGCTTATAAATGGACTTTTGAGAGAGGGATTGAGTAGGACATTCTGGAGGTGAACCGGAAGAACCCAGTAAAAATACTCCCGGCTCAGACCCAGATTATAAAAGTTCAAACAACTGATGAGCATCACGATTAAGTTGTTGAAGACGGATTTTAGTTTCGCTTAAAGTCTGAGCTGTTTCTCGGGCGGTTTGATAGGGAGATTCCAAAGCCTCAAATACTTGTTCAATCGCCGTCGCTTGCTCCTGGCTTGCCTTAGAAATTGCCCGATTCTGGGTGGCAAATTCAGCGATCGCACTCCAAATCGGTTCCAGATTTTGCGCCGGTTCTTCCAGCGCGATCGCCACCGCATGGGGTTCAATTTCCAGATGAGTGACCAGAGTGTTTACTTCCTTCGCTGATTTTTGAGTTTCCGTAGCTAAGGCTCGCATTTTCGTCGCCACCGCATCCAGACAGTGACATTCCAATCCAGGTCGCTGGGACTCCACCCCAGCATGAAGCGCTAACAGGTTGGTTTGAGTTGCTAAATCGGTCACCCGATGAGTGAGACCATAGATTTTGCCAAGATGCCCTCTCAAAGCGTGCATTTTATCTTCAATCTCGGCGACTTGAACCTGAGTAGATTCGGCCTCTTGAGCATGAAGACCAGCAGATTGAGTTAAGCATTCTAGGGCTTTGGTCGTTTGACTCAAATCCTCAGCTTGACGAATCAAGAGGCTTTCACTGACTAAGATGTTATGGGTTATTTCCTTAGCAGTCGATTGGAGAGACAGCAGGGGATAGGCGATCGCCTGGACAACTCGATGAGTCCAGGTGGTAGAAATTGCCAGAGTAAACAGGACTAAAACCACACTCCCCACCCACACCCACTCATGTAATGCCATGATTGCAAGATGAGTTCCTTCGGTTTTAGACAATTGCAGTTGGTTCAGAACCGCCAGAAAATCCTCCAGAGCTTGAGTGACTTCCAGGGAAAGATTGTGACTTTCTGCTGCTGCAAAAGCCCGAATTGCTTGGTCTCTTTTTTGAGTTTGTGTTAAAGTCATCAGATATCGATTCAAGCTATCGATTTGATTTCCTAACTCTTTAATTTTATCTAAGCGAATTTGCAAATCGGGGTTTTCAAGCTGGCGATCAAGGGATTCAAGAGACGCTTCAAATAATTGAGATTTTTTTTCGTATTCAACTAAAAAATCAACTTCGGGATTGATTAAAAAGCTGGCACTATAACGCTGCATTTGGGAAAGGCCAGAAACCATCTGTTCTGAGTTATCCAGGATTTGTTGTCCGGCTGCATTAGTGTCCAGTTTTTGTTGGAGGGTCTGGGTCTGACAGGACACCACTGCAGCAAAGCCAAGGGACAGCAATAAAGGCAGTGAATATCCCAATAAAATACGGGTTTTTAGTTTTAACGGGTTGAACATAGGTCCGTCGGTGCAACCAACAAAACATCTTGCTCACCATTCATTCATTAAACCCCAGAATCCAGAATTCAGGAGGAAGAATATTCGATTAAAAGTTGCAGTAGCGGGGTATTTCAAGACAACTCATGGGTGGGGCTTGGGGCCTATCGTTTCCCGATCGCGGTTGTAGAAAATCAGAGTTCAGTCCCTGACTCTTCTCCAGACTGCGGGGTTTTCTAAACGTTAGGGAATCACCCCAACGCCGGAACTGATTAGGGTTCTTCATTGACCTCTAATTCGCCCTGGGTCAGAATTTTAGGCAGATCGAGTAAACTCATCATTTTCTCCCGATAAGGAGCAGTACCCCGGAGGTACTCATCATTGGCAGCATGAATGGCGGCAGGTACGGGAGCAATTTTGGACGGGTGCAGATACATCACATCGCAGACTTCCTGAATGGCAATCCCCGCTACGAGTTGATCAATATGAACAACCATAACCTTGCTGCCACCAATGGCACGGGTGATGGGGAGATTTAACGTTTCGCGAATATCAATTAAAGTGACGATTTCACCCCGAAGATTCATGTTACCGATGATACGGCTAGGACAGCAGGGGATCGGGGTAATCTCTCGAATATCTGTAAATTCGCGCACTACATTGAGATCTAGTCCGAAGTATTCATCGTTTAATCCAATCACAGCGATCGGCATCAATCCGGTAAAATCTTCGCCTTCGCTGAGTTTCATTAAATTGTCCGCCCGCTCTTGAAACAGTGCCCTTTCTTCCGGGGTTGCATTGGGACAGAATCGGCGGGTTTTATGAGCTAGGGAAGCGGTACTGGGGAGCTCTGTACCGTTGAGTTCAAAAGGTAGAGTTTCTGAAGAATCTGAGTATTGAATTAATTGTTCGGGGTTGAGCAACATCACCAACTCTGTGAGATTCTTAGCGACCCCGGTAATGTAATGGTGCGAGGGACTGCCGTTCTGTCGTCCATAGGAAATTTGGGCAGCGATCGCCTCCGTAGGAATGTCTTGCACTTCATGAACTTGGTTGACAATCAGTCCGACTTTGACAGTTTGCCATTCCACAACGATGATGCTATCGGTAATCTGGTAATCAAGCGATCGCTGAAAAAACCTTAAGTTTAAATCCATCACGGGTAAAATTTCTCCCCGCAGATTTACCACCCCCACAATGTCCCGAGGTGCTTCATCAATAGGAGTTAAAGCAGGTAAGAAAAAAATTTCTTGAACTGCACTGGTCGTCACGCCATACCGTGACCCATTTAAGCTAAATACTAAATAAGAGTGATGTTCGCTCACGTTGATGGTCTCCCGCTTGAGTCCTGAGTTTTCAGGCTTTTGATGAGATAGGCTTTTAATTCATTTAAAGTCATCTTCTCCGCATATTCTACCGCATAATCTTGGGGTAAAGTCTCTAAAATATCTAAAGCCGTTTTACGCATTTTATACGCCCTTTTTGCGTCAAATTCTCGTTCATAAATTGCCGCAAGCTCCAGGTACGCTGAGATAGACAGGGGAGCCAGATAAAGAATTCGCTTCAACCAATATTTGGCCCGTTCTAAATCTCCTTTCTCCTCACTAATATGAGCCATAATATAGTAAGGCTGAACTGACATGGCATCAATGGAAATAGCTTGTTGACAATACCGTTCAGCTTGGCAATAGTTTCCTAAGTTAGCATAAATTTTAGCCATCAGATAATAGGCTTGAAAATGTCGCGGTTGCAATCGAAGGATATGCTGAAAAGCTTGGAGTGATTCATCTAAGCGGTCGGCCTTAAAAAGGGTTTCAGCCTTTTGCAAAAGAAGATTGATATCAGAGTGTTTCCGAGTTAAGTCAGGAGAAGAGGTGCTGGATCGATAGAGGGGTAGGCGGTTTTTATGCCCTGGCACTTTCTGATGACGTGCATCTAAATTCCTAGAGGCAGCAATCCCCGAGGAGGAAGGTAAGCTGAAAGCGGATGGGAGATTATACCCTTGATAAGGAGAGACCGGGATCTTCACGGCAGAGTTATCTCGGCGTTGATAAACCACAGACTGCGCAAAAACTTTCGGATTAAACTGTTCCAAGTTCTGCCCATGCAGTTCTGCATGAGCCGTCATCAAGTATCCACCATAGCGGAGGGTTTTGGCAAATTTTTCTACAATGTCACTAATAACCTGGGATTCAAAATAAACAAAGACATTGCGACAGATAATTAAATCAATTTGAGACAAGTCACCGGTTAAATCTGGAAAGTGATCCCGGGCTAAATTGCCCACCCGAAACGTAACTAACTGGCGATATTTTTCTTCAATTTTCCATTGGTTCTTGCGGGGCTGGAAATATTGGGGCAGACTCTGGGGTTCTACCATCCGAAATGACCAAGGGCTGTACAGTCCTTGTTTTGCTTGAGTAATGGACTCGTAGTTGATATCTGTTCCTAAGATAAAAAGATTCCAGTTTTCCCAATCGGGAATCAGTTGAGTCAGAAGAATTGCCAAAGAATAGGGCTCTTCACCAGTGGAACATCCTGCACTCCAAATACGCAGAGAGGGTTTGATGTTTCCGGCGGATTTACTCGCTTGTCGTTGATAAGCAATGAGTTCAGGTAACAGAACATTTTCAAGCAGCCAAAATTGACCACTATCTCTAAAAAAATAACTTTCACCAGTGGTTAAAAGGGTGATTAGTTCTCTCCATTCTCCTTGAGCGGTGATTGCTGAAAAGGAATGACTCGGGTCTGCAACGCCTTCTAGTAACTTATAATAATCTTCAGGTGAGGATAATTTAAGCGATCGCATCCGCGACCCAAGTTTACGGCCTAAAGCTTCTCGGTCTTGAGTCCTGATTCGCAAACCGGTATAGTTAGCAATCAGTTGGACAAAAAGTTGTATTAAAGCTTCACTCATTTATTTATATAAACCTTGAGACGCAAGCTAGGGGTATAAAACGCAGTCTGAAGAAAAGTCAATACCAAGAGTGGGAGGGAACCGAGCTATTTATAGGGTAAGCTATTGAGCCTTTAAATTGGATAATCCTAGGGCACAAAATGCTCGCAGGGATAGAGTTTCATAATTTTTTAATCTCTAATTTAGACAGGCAACAGTTTAGCATTCCTCAAAACCGGTTTAGGGGGGAGTGGGGCGATCGCAATGGAACGCCGGGGGTGGGTGGCGATCGCCTTCTATTCACCTGAACCTATTCCCATTGTGATTGAGATCGGCTCTGATGAGCAGGGACAAGATTCGGAGCAAACCATGAGGTATCCATTACTTTTGTAAAGACCCTCTTCCATTGTTATAGCCCTTTTATGGGTATTCGTGCCAGACCCCAATAGAGCCTAGAGGCGATCGCGGACTTTGAGATTGGGGTCTGGGTCCATAAATCGCGCTGTAGAGGAGCAGAAACCCTGAAGTTGAGGGGGGAGAGGCAATGGAGAGACGGGGGCGATCGCCCAGGGAGTCCGTTATGCCAACGCTGGAAATCCCATGTCTGGGAGGGGATTCGGGCGATCGGAGCATTTCAGATATTTTTCTACCATTTGCAGCACCTTTTCCGCCTCGGGGGGCTTGCTCAGAAAATCCGAAGCCCCATTTAATTTAGCCCTTGTGCGGTCAATCAGACCATCTTGACTCGTGAGGATGACAATCGGGGTCTCACGAAATACATTGCTTTGACGTAAAAAATTGCACAGATTATAGCCATTAGTCTGGGGCATAACCAGATCTAAAAAGATAAAATCAGGCTTTTTCTCCGAGAGAATAGCCACCCCTTGCATGGGGTCCTGAATGGCGATCGTATCGTAACCGGCAGGTTGGAGGATTTGAGCCAGGACCTGAGAAACCAGGGGACTATCATCAATGCAAGCAATCAACGGTTTTTTGGGGGCTACCGCCGCCCGAACAATCCGCCACTGTTCTAAAGGGGAAGGCCAATCGGACACCGTTTTTAGCGAAATTTTACCCTGTTCTACGAAATGATGTAAAGTTCGCGTCACCCCCACAATGGATTGCTTACGCTCGATCGCCAAGTCCCAAATGGTATTTTCACCGTTGAAGAGGGTATTAAGGGTTAAAAATGATTGGGAACTGACTTGTTGTTTTAACTGAGTCGGATAACTTAAAACCGGAGACAGGTCAGGGCTAATATAGTGTAATCCCAGTTGTTCCCACTGCTCCCAAAGCTGTTCAGCCTTTTGAAAGATCTGCGCCAGATCCAAGGCGGATAAAGCAATCTTGGCCGGTATCTGTAAAGACTCTAAGGGGAGAGGATACCAATGAGCGCTGACTTTAGCATAGCTGGCGAGGTTGAATAAAGCTTCTAAGCTGCTGGTGCGAATCAGGGCTTTGGCATGAGTAGGACTGAGCAGATGTTGGTCCATTCCCGGTTGCAGCAGTTGAAACTCCCAGGGTTCCCCTTCCCCCACATCTTTAGGATCAACGACAAACTTGGGGCAGTGTTGTCGCAACGCTCTGGACCACCGTCGGACCCGGTGAACACTTTCCGTAATGTAGATTAACCGGCCCATCACGAGGTAAAATCGCCATTGGCGTTCTCCGGGGGAGGGAGCAGCACTTTCCCTGATGGACGTCAAACGGTCCTTCCGCGATGACGGAGGGGGTGCACCCGGGGGGCGATCGCCCACGTCTTTGCGCCCTGGCTCAGGGACTGGGAAAGAGCCAGGGGATTCTTGGGCGACGACAAGCCATGTCCCCGTGACTTTTTGCTGCATTAGCGCGGCTAACTCTCCAGCAATTTTTGCACACCCTAAAGACTCTAATATCATAAGTAGCCGCTCTTGAGTCGATTTTCCATCACTAAGTTAGCCCGTTTTAAGGAGTTTGGACATCCGTATATTTCCCGATTCCGTCCCCCTAAAAACCGGGTGCTGCCCCCCACTTGGCCCGGTGATTGACCACCAGGTAACGGCTATGGGATTCGCGCGGAGGCAACCTCCGGAAGTCGGGGGGATGTTATTGTCCAAGTTTCTTGGCAATGTCGGGGCTGTATAGCCGCAGATAATTCCAGTAATTCTCAAAAACGTGCTTGACGTAACCGTTTGTTTCTGGGAATGGAATCTTGTTCACGAACTCATCAGGATCGTTGAATCCAAATTGCTCGATCCACGAGGCTACATTGGTGGGCCCGGCATTGTAACTCGCAACAGCTAACATTGAGTTATCTTTATACTGCCCATGAGTAAAATCTAAATACCAAGTCCCGATTTTAATATTATCCTCGGGGTTTTCCAAATTGTGATTTTTGATACCGATGCTTTGGGCAGCCCAAGCTCCGGTCTCTGGCATGACCTGCATCAACCCGACTGCACCCACCGCCGAGCGAATTTTGGGCATAAATCGGGACTCTTGGCGCATTAATGCGGTCACCAGCAAAGGATTCATTTTTTGTTCTTGAGCCGCTTTCTGGATCAAGTCAGCATAAGGGAAGGGATAAAGTGCTTCCCAATAATGCGGTTTTACCTTGATTTGTTTGTACTGTTCTTGGTCTTCGGGTTTGTCTCGCCATCTTAGACTCGACAACATAAAAATGCCATCCAGATTATCCCCTACTCCAAGGCGGATCAACCCATCGGTAAACTGCTCAGGGACTGAGGGTTTCCGGCGATTGGTAAATTCCACCTGCCAGAGGGTCCAGGCATCTTGATCTTGACCGAGGAGGTAGAGTTCTTTGAGAACATTCGATCCGGCAGGAATCTCAACCCGTTCGGTTTGACCCACGATCGCCGGAGTCAACCCACGGACACTGGTAAAGTCCCCGACATCCCACCCTAACAACACTGCCGATCGCCACGCATAGTAGGATTCAGTATAGTTAAATAAAACGTCTTCATAGGTTTGACGAGCTTCCTTGCTCAACCCCAGACGCTGCGCCCACTTTCCGGCCCAGAACCCCGCTTCGGGAGCCAGTTCGCTATCTGGGTTTTCCTGACGCAGTTCCAAAGCCCACTTGCGCGCTTCCTCAAAATTGTTAATCGCCACACTTTGTTGCGCTAAACTCCATCGCAGTTCGGCGGCTCCTTTAGAGTTGCTATACTCACTCAGAACCTTCTCCCGGGCTTCTTTAGCCGCACTGCGGCTTCCCAACTCATCGAGGACTTTGGAGCGTGCGAACAAGGCTTCTCCGGTTTTGGTAGGAAAACGGTTGATCAGTTCATCGATATAAGTGATGGCTTCTTTGGGTTCAAGAAGAGTGATCAGTCGCTCTAGTCCCATGCTGGCTTCTTCGCTATCGGGAAAATCTACGAAGAGTCGTTTGTAGGCTGCAATGGCCCCGCTGTTATCCCCAGAGAGCTGACGTCCTCTGGCGAGACGATAAGCGCTCTCAGGGTTCCATGTGGCGTAAGCGTAGGCTTCCCCACCTTTGCCATAGTCTTGTTTTTCCCAATAGCCAAAGGCGACGGCTTCCCAAGCTTCTGGAGTGAGGCGATCGCGATTTTGACGGCTCAGTTTTTCCAGATAGGATTTGTAATTCTCAAGGTAAAAGCCGTGATTGGCGATCGGCAATAATAAATCCAGGCGATTCGGATTTTCCTTTAAGCGGGTTTGAGCAATTTCCATACTCTTGGGGTGAGCGGGAAATTGCTCCAAAGCTTGGTCCCAATATTGGGGGTTGCTTTTTCCCAAGGCATAGAGTGCTTCCACCACCACCGGGGACTCAGGATGCTTGTCTAGCAATTCGGTCCAAGTTTCCTGTGCTTGGGCGGAATTATTGCTCAGTTCATACGCCTGAGCGCGTTTAAATAAAATGTAAGGGGCCAGCAAATCATAGTCTTTTTCTAAGTCTTGGAGCCATTCCAGGGCCTGGGCTGCCTGCCCTTGTTCGAGTAAATCGTTAGCTAATAAATAACGAGCTTGGGGGCGATCGATACCCTTGCCATTGAGTGCCAACTCTTTTAACTGACTCGCTCTTTGCTCCGCAGGCATCAGCGCCAAAGGTTTCACCGCCGATTTGTGCTCTAGCTTTCCCCCGAGTGTCAGCACTTTTGGAGTTTTCTGACTCCACTCGATCCATTTATTCATGGGTACAGCAGCACCGATTAACAAAATCCATAGCCCAATGCCAACAGCTATCGTTACTTTGTTGGATCTTTGCTTTTTTTTAAACATCAAGTTTCCCCGTCCCTGAGCTGCAACAGCCTTATTTTAATTTTTTCCGTGAGAATTTGGCGGGTCGAGCCAACTGAGTTGACTCGACGACGAGTCTATCTGAGGGTTGTCAAATGGGGGTGGTCCAATAAGGAAGCTTAACTCATGCTTCTCACCCCTCAAGGGCAATCTCCAGTTCCAGGGCGATCGCCTCGGATTCTTATTTGCGCCGACATAGAACCCAGCGTAACTCCACCGGCGGAGTCGCCGCAAACGGAAAAATATTTCGCCCAGTTGCCCAACTAACAAACCACCAGGTTGGGGGCCATGCGTCCGAAGGGAGATGCGCTTGCTCATACTCATAGACTGACTCTTCGGAGAGGATTTCTAAAGGGAGTCCTGCCATCGCCAACTTCAATTCTTCCCGGGTGAGCAGGTAGGACCAGACAACTTCGGCCATTTGCCGCACGCTTTCATCCGGTTGATATCCCTCAACGGGCAAAAAGGCATTAAACAGTAACAATCCACCGCTTTCTAGTCCGGCACATAATTTGGCGAGCAGAATGCGAACTTGATTGATATTACGGAAGTGGGAAATCACTTCCGAAACTACGGCTAACTTATAGTAACTCGGTGGTAAATTTAGATTGGGGTCGAGAATATTCCCCTGGAAAATCCGCACCGGCAAAGCTTGACTCTCCGCCGTGGCTAAAAGTTGTTGGGCGAATACAGCAGTCAGTTCCACTGCATCCACGGGATGCCCTTGTTTAGCTAAAGGGAAGGTATTGCGCCCAGTCCCAGCACCGACATCAAGAATGGGGGCCTGTTCCTTGTTCGGGAAGGTTGCCGCCACATCGATGATTTTGGCATCGGCATGGGGTCCAAATAAAGGCCCGCTGCGATTTTTTACCCACCCATCATATTTTTCTTCCAGGGATGAGGTGTGGATATTTGCCGTGATTTTTAATCCCCGGGTCAATCCTTCTGTGGGACTTGGTGGACTAAATTTGACACTCAAACGAGCATGGGGAGAGGCCCGAAATCCCTCCGCTAGATGGGTGGACAAAGAGGTTTTTAAGGACTGAATTTGTTCCTCGTTGAGGTTTTGCCCCAGCGCTTTCATCACGCCGATGACTAGGTTTAGATGCTCATCAATCATGGCGGGGATGCAAGGCATCACCAATTCACCCATTGCGCCGGTCAAGTTTTTAAATTTGTATCGCAGGGCCTGCTCTAAACGATCCGGATCCCGCACGGGTTCAGTTTGGGATCCGGAGAGCGAGGGGGGATTCGTTGGTGTCAATAAGGGTTCGGCTCTCTGTTTAGAGGCTTCGGAAACCACAGCTCATGCTCCTAATTTACGGTCCAAAAATCGTAATTCCATTCCAGGTTACTATGTCAGACAAGACTTACGCAAAGAAACCCCGGGTGGGCAGAAAAATTAGGCTCGCTGTTAGATTGCTCGTCTAATTTTTAGGGAGGTTTCCAGGTAGTCGGGGGTTGTCCTTAAACCAAGCTGCCAAGGGATTGATAGGGAATCCGGTGGTTAAAGGTCTATAAAAAACCCGCAGCGTCCAGCCCGGAGGCGTTTGCGGACAAAGCTCACCTACCTGGGCTAATAGAAAAAGGGTCTTGTTGATTAGAAATTGAGCGCTGCCAGTTGAAGGGGACTCGCAAACAGAACAAGGGAAGGTTCACGAGGCGTTCTAGTGGGGGAGCACCTGTACCTTCGATGATTCATACCTAAAGCGGCGATCGCTGGAGGAGTTGGGGGACTATTTTTCTGATAGGGTGTAACCCCTGTAAACCCTCTGTGGAAACGTCAATCTCGATCCATACTGGTATTGTTGCGAAGTATTACATTAGTCAGGACTAGGAATGGAATTTCAAGGAATACAAACGCCACGGTTAGACTGGTCTGGAGACGCCTTAGCTATTGGGGTGTTTGAAGAGGCAACGGAAATCACCGGGGAGTTAGGACAGCTCAATGAGAAGCTCGGTGGGACGATCGCTGAACTGATCGCTGAGGTTGAGTTTAAAGGCAAGGACAGTAGTAGCGCAGTGACTCGGGTGGGTGGCGGCAGTGCCATCCGCAAGATTATTTTAGTGGGATTAGGCAAGTCTGAGTCCCTCAGTGTGGATAGCTTGAGACGCGCTGCCGGGACTGCTGCCAAGGTTGCCAGTAAAGAAAAGTGCAAAACCCTCGGGATTGATCTGCCGGTGTGGAATAATGACCCGGATACCACAGCCCAGGCGATCGCGGAAGGGATAGAATTAGCCCTATTTAAGGATTTGCGCTTTAAGTCGGACCCGGAAGAAACTGGATCGCCACTGGAACGAGTGGAGTTGCTGGGTTTGGGCGATCGCCAAGCGGCAATTACCCGAGGGTTACAAATTTCCAGTGGGGTGAATTTAGCCCGGGAGTTGGTGGCGGCCCCCTCCAATATTGTCACGCCGATGTCAATGGCTGAAACAGCGGAGGAACTGGCGGCTGAATATGGTCTGGACCTGGAAATCCTGGAACAGGAAGATTGTAAAAACCTGGGAATGGGTGCGTTTCTGGGAGTGGCGCAAGCGTCGGCAATGCCGCCGAAATTTATCCATTTGACCTACAAACCCCAAGGGACACCCCGGCGGAAATTGGCGATCGTGGGTAAGGGTTTGACGTTTGATTCGGGGGGGCTGAATATTAAGCCGACCGGCAGTGGCATCGAAATGATGAAAACGGATATGGCTGGTTCTGCTGCAACGTTGGGTGCAGCCAAGGCGATCGGTCAATTAAAACCCGATGTTGAAGTGCACTTTATCACAGCGGTGACCGAGAATATGATTAGTGGTCGGGCTATGCACCCGGGAGATATTCTCACTGCCTCTAATGGTAAAACCATTGAAGTGAATAATACGGATGCGGAAGGTCGGTTGACCCTGGCGGATGCCTTGGTGTTTACGGAAAAACTAGGGGTGGATGCGATCGTGGATTTAGCCACTCTCACGGGAGCCTGTGTAATTGCTCTCGGTAACGATATTGCAGGGTTATGGAGTACGGATGACGGGTTAGCGAATCAGTTGCTCGACGCTTCCAAAACCGCTGGAGAAAAGTTCTGGCAATTACCGATGGAAGACTCCTATTTTGAAGGACTGAAGTCCCTACACGCGGATATGAAGAATACTGGGCCACGTCCCGGTGGTTCGATTACTGCGGCCCTTTTCCTCAAACAATTTGTAGACAAAACGCCTTGGGCCCATTTAGATATTGCAGGGCCGGTTTGGACGGAAAAAGATAAGGGCTATAACAGTGCTGGGGCAACGGGTTTCGGGGTCCGTACTCTGGTCAATTGGGTGCTGAATCCGGCGTAATCGGTTCGGGATTATTCCAGTTTGAAACTCCCGATTCCTCATGTTACGGAATTCGGTTGTGATATACCTATAAAAACCCGCACCCTGAAGGGCGCGGGTTTTTATAGACCTTTTCCGATTCTCAGGCGATCGCACCGGTCCGGTAATGAAGAGTATAAACTATTCTCACTTGCTATCATTTCGCTCAATCTGTTGTCTCTACCGTTTCGGAGTTCCCTATCAAACAAGTAGGCTCCATTCAGGTTCAGTCGAAACAAGCGAATGTAAATCACTGGATTGGAGAAACTTCTTCACTTTCCAACGAAACCATCAGGAATAGGTCTAAAGTTAGAGAGTAAGTGGATTCAAATCAACCCTTCTATTTCTACAGATAGATTAGCCGTTCGCAAAAATTGCTCAAAACGTAGCAAGGGCAGGAGAAATGACAATTCTGGCAATAGTTTTGTAAAGAATTAGAATGCTGATTATCTTTCATAAGTCTTCTATCTACAGGTGGTTATTTTACTACAATTGAGTAAATTTTTAGGAAAGAAAATATGAAGTTTTAAAGAATTTTCTCTCCCGACGGTTATTTATTTACAAAAATCATGTAAAGTCACTTTAGCTACTGCCTTTCTTTTGAGAAAAGCAAAAATAAAATCCGTTTGAATTCAAAAGTGTTGACGGCAGCTTCACTTAAATTGTTGCTGGATAAAACACACAATTAACAGGATTTAAGACAGTGATATCCCTGTTTTAAACCCTGAACAAGATAGTCCCCTATCTCCTGACCTCCCTCTACTAACTTGCTTACTGCCGTCGAGGGTGATGGGCACACAGACCATTCAACTACTCATAACATCTACTACAACCAAGAGTTCCTATGAATCCAGGCAAACTATTACAGTTTTTCGCCCTAACTGGCTTGACCATCAGTTCATTTTCTATCGCTACAGCCAGTCCCGCTCATGCTGATTTAACAACATCCAGCGTAGCCGATTGGGACAATCCTTTAGACACCCGATGGGATCGCCTGACTCAGGGGATCAATTTAAGTCACTGGTTTGCCCAAAGTGAGACTTACAATCCGTTTCACATGGAAAATTTTATCACGGATGATGAGCTTGATTTACTGGGGGATTTGGGATTCAAGCACGTTCGCCTCCCAGTAGATCCGGCGCTGCTGATGGACTTGAGCAATCCCAAATCGCTCAATGTAGAATATTTGAGCTACTTAGACTCAGCACTCGATCGCATCCTGGAACGAGATTTAGGCGTCATTGTGGATTTACAAGCCAACGATGCCTTTAAAGAATTTTTAGCCAACGATGATGAGTTTGTTGATACATTTGTCCAATTTGCGGGTTCATTCGCACAACATCTCAGTACCCGTAATCCAGACTTGGTATTTTTAGAAGTGCTCAACGAACCCTCTTTTAACTTCTTTGCACCGGAAGATGTTGATCCGGTCAAACGATGGGATTGGGTTCAAGGGCAGATTTTAGGCGCATTTCGTTCCGGTGCGCCTGAGCATACTGCGATCGCCACGGGATATGATTGGAGTGGCATTGATGGATTGCGGAAGCTCACTCCGGTTGCTGATCCTAATGTGGTCTACAATTTCCACTTTTATGAACCGATGACCTTTACCCATCAAGGGGCTGACTGGATAGACGAACACTTTGAGCTGATTGGGGATCTACCCTATCCTTATAATCCCGTCGAATGTGATGCCGTGATCCTGCGTATGACTGACGACTCCTTACGGCAGGTGGCCCAGTCCTATTGCGATGAACAGTGGAATGCTGATAAAATCAAAGCCCGGATCGGCCTCGCTGCGGCATGGGCAACAGAACATAATGTTCGTCTTACGGCGAATGAGTTCGGCGTTTATCGTAATTTTGTCCAGGAAGAAGACCGGGTATCGTGGCTTTATGATGTGCGATCTGCTTTGGAGGAATACGATATCGGCTGGGCGATGTGGGATTATACAGGAGGATTTGGCCTGTTTGATAAGGTGGATGAACAACGCATCCTTAATCAAAGCATGGTAGAAGCCCTTGGACTCTCAATGGTGGATATCGTGATAGACACACAAGACCCAGAGGAACCGGAAGCAATTTTAGACCCGATTGTGATTCCTCCCGTAGAGAGTGAGGAAATTGGGGAGATTGGGGACCCGGTTGTGATTCCTCCGGTGGAGAATGAGGAGATTGAACCCGTGGTGAGTCTTAATCCGGAGGTCATTACTCCAGTGATCACGAATGAAGGGGAGACTCCGCGTGAGATTCCTCAACCTTCTGCGCGTCAGATTCCTGAACCTTCTGCGATCGCCGGATTAGTCCTGTTGGGTGTGGCGGGTTTGAGAGTAAAACGCCGCTATGGTCATGGTTGACAAGCGATGACAGGACCTGAGAGGTGCTGAAACTTGCAATGCAAAAAAGGGTGGGCTTTTGCCCACCCCCAAGGAGTTAGAAGAAGTGAAAGGAGCCAATGAAGACCGAGGGGGAGTGAATCACTCCACCCTGAGTGCTAAACTGCTTATGCGGAGACGATATATTGAGAGTCGATCGCCGCCATTTTACCGGCATTGACTAAGGCTTGATAAATCATGACCGCAACTTCGGCGCGGGTCGCATCGCGAGTGGGTTCGAGTTTATCGGTGCTGGGATAGCTCACAATTAATTCCTTAGTGAGCGCTGTTGCCACTTCTTCTTTCGCATACTCAGGAATGCTGGTGCGATCGCTGAATTTCGTTAAGCTCTCTGCGGTCCCACCGGATAACCCGAGTCCATTGACGAGGGAAACCATCACCTGTGCGCGCTGGACATTTTCAGTCGGCTTGAAGGTGTTATCTGGGAAGCCGGAGATAAATCCGCTCTTGTAGGCGCTTTGGACGGCGACATAGCCCCAGAAATCTTCGGAAACATCTTTAAAAGTCGCTGCATCCCGTTTAGCTGGGGGATTTAAGGCTTTGGTAAGTAAGGCGGCATATTGCGCCCGGGTCATTTTGTCATTGGGCTTGAAGGTGCCGTCAGGATAGCCCCCGACTGCTCCGGCATTGTATAACCCGAGAATGAAGGGTTCAGCCCAGTGACCGGAAATATCGCTCAAAGGCTGGGACTTGACATCGGATGCCACGATGTGAGAAGACGGAATCGCGGTGGCGAGTCCTTTGACGACTAAGCCTTGGTAAATAATCGCGGCGACTTCAGCGCGGGTAATTTCCCGCATCGGATTGAGTTCCTTGACATTGGGATAGTTCACCACCATCCCTTTTTCCGTGGCGATCGCCACGGCATTGGTGGCGTAGCTGGGGATTTGGGCGCGATCGGTGTAATATCCGAGGGTCGCTGCATCTCCATCACTGAGTTTCAAACCGCTGACTAGAGAAACCAGCGCCTGTACCCGAGTTAAATTGTCATTGGGACGGAATGTCACATCGGGAAATCCGGCGATAAAGCCCATGCGGTTGGCTTTGACGATCGCATCTTTACCCCAAAAATCACTGGGGACATCGGTGAAGTTCGTCGTTGTACTACTCAGGGTTTCATTAAATGCTTTCGCGACGATCGCCGCATATTGAGCACGAGTCAGCTTTTGTTCGGGCTTAAATGTACCATCGGGGAACCCAGCAATTAAGCCTTTTCCAACCATTGCGTTGATAAAAGGTGCGGCCCAGTGAGTGGCAATATCCGTTAAACTGATAGGCTTGTCGGGGTCAGAACCCGTATCCCCAGGAACCGGAACACTGCTGGCGACGAACTCGATATCACCTTTGACTGTTGTCGCACTCAGGGTATTACCGATACTGAAGATTTTCTGGGTACTGACATTTTGGACGTCATACTGCCCATTGGTTTTAATCGTGTTACCTGCGGGGTCTTCGCTTGTCCCTAGGTCTACTTTGGCATTATTGGTCACGGTGATGCCGTCTTGCTCGTTCTTTTCGATGATATTGTTGCGCAGAACGGGACTGGCGTCACCATTAATGACCACCCCAGTGCGATTTTCCAGAATGTGGTTCTCTTTGAGCAAAGGCGCTGACTGATAGCCGATGGTTAAGCCAAAGCCAGTTTTTTGAAACAGGTTGCCTCGCACTTCCCCTTTGGCATTGTCAACGAATGACATCCCGTTGCCCGTATTTTCGGAAAAGACGTTGGTAATGATCGTGGGTTTGGCAATACCACTGGCGAAGACGCCTTCGCGACTACATTTAGATAAGGTGCTATTGGCGATCGTCGCGGAAACGCCGTGGATCCACACCCCAACCCCAGAAGTACCGGGGTTTGTGACCATGACGCCGCGCAGTTGGGCCCCTTCTTCCAGATACATCGTGATATTTTGGCTGGGCCAATTGCCCATCGTCTTTGTACCACCCCCTTGGATGATGATGGCTTTCCCTTTAGTGGCTTCATCACCCACAATCGTCACGCCAGCTTTGACCACGAGGGGGAATTTTTCCCCTGAAGTTGCGGTATAAGAGCCGTTGGCTAACTTGATTGTGCTGCCGGAGGTAGATTTAACCAAGGCTTGGCTGAGGGTTTTTAACGGTGCCAGTTGGCTACCGGCAGCAGAATCGTTTCCGTTGGTGGGATCGACGTAAAATGTAGCCATAATTGATGAGAATTCCTGAGTATTTGCTGGTAAAAACCGGGTCACACCAAGGGGAATGGGGGCGGATTGTTGGGCATTAGATAGGGTCAGTGATAGCGCACCCAGCCGGTTGGTAATTGCACCGATCGCCGGAAAGAAAAGAGGGTAGATGATGAAGCCCAAGCCCGTTACATCGTCCTTGGTCGTCCGATTATGTTTACACTGTACGAAGCGCTTTCTGAAGGATAGGGAGGATGACGGTCACAAGTGGAATTGGCACAAGGAGGGCGATCGCCTCGGGCAAGGGTCAATCTACTTTTTGGGTGAGGGGGTATGACACTCCCCTGATTGTCCCCAGAACAAGCTATTCTATAGGGTGACTTTCTGCACTATGGCCCCCGGCCTGTGACGAATTCACTCCACTGCAATGGGTTGAACCCCCCAGAAAATCTACGGTCAGTCCTCTTGAATCGGATTAAAACCCCTAGGAATTGGCGATGAGGTTCCTAGGGATCGGTCAGTGGGGTCCCGGTGGGGTAGTTACTCCGGGGGAATATCTTGTCTATTATTAATCATTGGTTAGAAAAAACGCGCACAATATCCGTTCATGATTGAAGTTGAGCATCTGAGCAAAATTTATGGCTCGACACCAGCCATTCAGGATGTCACCTTTACGGTGGAGCCTGGGGAAATTTTAGGATTTCTCGGTCCTAATGGTGCAGGAAAAACCACGACAATGCGGATTTTGGCGGGGTATTTACCAGCCAATAGCGGCACCGCCAAGGTTGCAGGTTACGAGGTCCATGAAGATTCGATGGCAGTGCGGCAACGAATTGGTTATCTGCCGGAGACGCCTCCTTTATATCCCGATATGACGGTGGAGGGATTTTTGTATTTTGTGGCGCGACTCAAACAAGTGCGCCCCGGCGATCGCCCAGAACGGGTAAATTGGGCGCTCAAGCGTTGCAATCTGGAAGAAAAGCGATCGGTTCTGATTCGCAAGCTGTCTAAGGGGTTTCGCCAACGGGTGGGGATCGCTCAGGCGATCGTCCATGACCCCCCGGTAATTATTTTGGATGAACCCACGGTGGGTTTGGACCCCCGGCAAATCATTGAGGTGCGGAATCTGATTAAAAGTTTGGCGGGAGACCATACGATTATTTTGTCTACCCATATTTTGCCCGAAGTCAGCATGACTTGTAGCCGTGTGGCGATTATTAATCGGGGTCAAGTGGTGGCAACGGGTTCCCCGGATGAGTTGATGGTGCAACTCACGGGGGGGGCTTCCTATGAATTGGAAGGCGAGATGGCAGAACCTCGGGATGAGGTTGAAGAGGGGCTTGATTTTCTCCACAGTCTGGAAGAATTGCCGGGAGTGCGATCGGCGGAATGGGTTTCAGATCAGAAATTGCCCCCTTCTCGGCGCAAGATTCGGGCGATCGCAGAACCCGGGATGGAACCGGGTCCCGAGATTATTACTCAGCTGGTGACAAAAGGATTTCGGGTGCATGAGATGCGACGCACCCAAGCGAGTCTGGAAGATCTATTTTTGCAACTGACGACGGAGGAAACGATCGCCGAGTCCGATACAGAGTCCGATACAGAGTCCGATTTAGTGCTTTCCGGTGGATCGGTACCGGAGGAAACTGATGAAGCAGCGATCTCCGATGCTGAAGTCATTGAAGAAGTAGCAGCAGAAGCAGAAGCAGAAACCGAACAACCAAAAGAACAAGAAGGAGAAGAAAACTAAATGGGAACGATTGTTGCCAATATTGTGGCTATTTATCGCAAGGAGCTACAGAGTTATTTCATCTCCCCTTTAGCTTATTTAATTGCCGGTTTTTTTTGGTTCATTTCTGGCTTATTTTTTGTTGCCATGTTACTGGGTGATGAGGGCTTGATTCAGCAAGTAGCCATCATGGATGCTCAAGGGCAACAAATGGGAATTCCGATTCCCCCTTTTGATGTTCCTTACGAATTCTTACAACAATTTTTGCAAACCCTTGGTTCCCTCTCTTTATTCATCCTGCCGATGTTGTCGATGGGACTCTATGCTGAAGAACGCAAGCGCGGAACTTTGGAATTGTTAGCCACTTCGCCGATCACGAATTGGGCAGTAGCAACGGGCAAACTCTTAGGAGTCGTGACGTTTTATACAACGATGATTCTGCCTTTACTGGTCCTCCAACTGATTGCTCTGAATAGCGCTACTCCTCCGATGCCTCTAACGGTTCCTTTGCTGGCCCATTTTGGCTTAATTTTGTTAGCAACTGCGGTCCTTTCTGTGGGAATGTTTATTTCTTCTTTAACTGATAGTACAATTTTGGCGGCTATCCTCACCTTTGTGTTGGTGCTGTTTCTCTGGGCGATCGATGTGGTTGCTCAAGCGATCGGGGGACCTGTGGGCAGTGTTTTAGAGCATTTATCGATTCTCAAACATTACACCAACCTGATTCGCGGAACTTTGGATACGAGTAGTATCATTTTATTAGGCAGTTATGTGGTTTTGGGAATTTTTCTCACGGCTCAGTCTATTGATGCTTTGCGCTTCCAACGCAGTTAAATTCGGTGATTGCTAGTTTCCAGCTTACTCGATTAAATGTGGGTTTCTCCCAATTTTTACGCAAAAATTGGGTAGTTAATACCGTAATCTATTGACTTGCAATTGCTCAGAAGACGATGAGAAAAATACTCCTAAAAACAGCACTGTTTATTGCTTTTCCCTAACCATGAAAACGATTGAAAAGAAGCCCCGAGGCTTGACAAAGTATTTCAAATATGCAGTCTATTTGGGACTGTTTCTGACGATTGGCGGCGCTATTCCGGGATTTTTGACGGGATGGCAACCTGTGACCAGTGGATTGGTGATTGCAGGGGGCATTGTCCTATTGTTATGGCTGTTGTGGATGCTGACTAATGCTGAAGGGGGATGGAATCCGCGATCGGCACAAGCGGGGACTAATGCCTTCGTTGCAACAGCATCTGTTTTAGTGATTTTAGGGCTAATTAATTTTCTAGGGGTTCGCTATACAGAACGCTTTGATTTAACGGAAAATCAGCGTTTTACCCTAGCCCCGCAAAGCCAACAATTAGTGCGAAATCTGCCTCAGCCGGTTAAAGTTTGGGTATTCGCCGGGGAACCTGAACGCGGGGATCTGGAATTACTGGAAAATTATCGCAGCCAAGCGCCTAATCTGTTTGATTTTCAATATGTGGACCCTTCCAAGCAACCGACGGTGGCGCGGCAATTTGGGGTTCAAAGTTTTGGCGAGGTTTATCTGGCATCGAAGGATGGCACAAGGCAGCAATTTGTGCAGACGGTGAGTTCCGCTTCCTCTCTCTCGGAAGCTCGTCTCACGAGTAGTTTAGAGCAGTTTACGAGCGATCGCAGTTACAAGGTATATTTGCTCCAAGGTCATGGGGAACGTCCTTTAGAAGCGGGACGAGGTGCGATCTCTCAAGCGGTTGCCAGCTTGCAGGACAAAAATTTTCTGGTAGAACCTCTGAACTTAGCCCGATTACCTCGGGTCCCCCCCGATGCCGCAGTGGTGGTGATTGCTGGACCCAGACAACCTTTATTTTCACGGGAAGTCCAAGCTTTACAAGCCTATCTACAACAAGGTGGGAGCCTATTTGTGGCGATCGACCCGGATACCAATACCGGACTGGATCCGCTGCTAAAGGAGTGGGGAATCGAAGTGGATAAAACCATTGCGATCGATAGTTCCGGCAGTGGTGGATTGGTGGGATTAGGCCCTGCCGCCCCTTTAATTACCAATTATGGAGATCATCCCATTGTCCGCGACTTTCAAGGGGGGTATTCGTTCTATCCCTTAGCGCGTCCCCTTATCCTCAGTGATGTGGAGGGCGTCGAAAGTACCCCGCTGCTGTTGACTGGGGAGCAAAGTTGGGCGGAGTCCACCCCAGAAAATCCGGACCTGAAGTTCGATCCCCAAAGCGATCGCCCCGGACCTCTATCCTTGGGGGTCGCCAAGACAAAAGCGATCGCCACCCAAACAGCAACTCCAGAACCAACAACTCCAGAACCAGCAACTCCAGAAGAAACTACTTCAGAAGAAACCACTCCAGAGGAAACTACGCCGGAAGAAACTACACCGGAAGAAACTACTCCTCCAGAGGAAACTACGCCGGAAGAAGAAACTCCCGAAGCAGAAACTCCCGAAGCAGAAACTCCCGAAGCAGAAACTCCCGAAGTAGAAACTCCCGAAGGCGAAACTCAAAGGGAAGCAAGACTGGTGGTGATTGGCAATTCAGAATTTGCCATTGATGGAAACTTTCAATTGCAATTAAATGGAGATGTTTTCCTCAATTCGGTAAGCTGGTTAAGCAAACAAAATGAGCAAACTTTATCCATTCGGCCCAAAACTGTTCTGAATCGTCGGATCTCGATGACTCCGCAACAAGCTCAACAGTTAGCTTGGGCTGCTGTGGGAGTTTTACCCTTATTTGGATTGCTGACTGCTGCCGGTTTCTGGTGGAAACGACGTTAGATCGAAAGAGCGAACGACAAAAAAGATGAAATTTCAACGGTCTACTCTACTACTGTTATTCTTGGCGGTTAGCTTTACAGGTGCAGTTTACTTTTATGAAGTGAATGTCGTACCATCCCAGGAAGCAGCCCAGGAAAATCAGAAGCAAATTTTTACCTTTCAAGAAGACCAGGTAAAATCTTTTGTGCTAACGACTGAGGAAAGAACATTGCGCTTTCAACGAGGGGCGATCGCAGAAACTAGAAAACCGGGCGAACCCCTTTGGATTATGGAAGTCATCGAGAGTACACCGACTCCTGTTGAAACCCTTCCTCCCCAAACCCCGGAAACAACAGAAACAACAGAAATCCCAGAAACAATAGAAACACCCGAAACAGCAGAAACAACAGAAATCCCAGAAACACCCGAAACAACAGAATCAACGGAATCAACAGAATCAACAGAATCTGCTCCTACATCGCCTTCTATTCCGGCAACTTATGCTGCCAATGAAGCCTATATTGCTTTCTTGTTGAATGAAGTAGTCAGAGGAAAAAGCGATCGCATTCTGAGCGCAACCCCCCAACAAATTAGAGATTATGGGTTAGAAAATCCCCAGGCAACGATTGACATTACCCTCACAACCGACGAAACTTATCAACTGGTTGTAGGTAATCGGGACTTTACCGGCAGCAATCTTTACGCTCAAGTCGATCCTCGGCGAGGGACCCTCACGGCTCAACCTGTTTTATTACTCTCAACTAACTTAGAAAATGCCGTTGATCGCCCCCTAGAAGAATGGATTCAAACTCCTGAAGAAAGTATCGAACAAAATCGGGCTGTTCCTGAACCTTTACCCCAAGAAGGAGAGAATCAGCAACCACCTGTTCCTGAACCTTTACCCCAAGAAGGAGAGAATCAGCAACCACCTGTTCCTGA
>CBFGOM010000018.1:0-48915 GCA_965650385.1 uncultured Oscillatoriaceae bacterium | reverse complement strand
ATCATAGAAAATTTCTCCTAACTTAGGGCGAAGGGAGAATAGTCAACGTAACCCTCACTTGTTGATTACAGGTGAGGGTTATGTTATTCGTCGTATAGTACGAGTCCGTAAGTTTCCCAAGTTTTACCATTTAGGATTTACCCGATTAAAATTTGGGGGAAGTTTCCGGTTTGAAAACGGGTTATAATATATACTTGAGTGGGATACTCTTTGAATTTCTCACAAGTATTCATTTAAAAGATAGCACTTATGAATTTGCCAGAATTTGAGTATTTAATTCGCAAAACCGTCACCTATTTGGATTTTCATAGCGATGATGCCTCTCAGGAGTTAAAAGCACAGTGGCAACAGGTACTAGTGGAGATTCAGCAGATCAAACGACAAAAACAGCAGGAAAAAGCCCGTCGTAGTCCCAGCAAACCCTCCAAACCGGAGTAATTGCCTGGAATTGCCGGAAAAACCCCCTGGTATTATTGCCCATTTCCCATTCTCTTCGCGGATTCAAACCCAGACGGGTAGCGATCGCAGCCCGATCCGACCTAAGATCAAGAAGAAAACCAGTAACAACGACAGAAATTGTGAGTGATTCGACGCTTGAGAAAATTCTCGACTTGGCAAAATCTCGGGTAGACTCTGCCGAGGTTTACTATGTCTCCAGTCAAGATACCCCAATTGAATTTGAAAACAACCGCCTGAAATCCCTGCAAACCAAAGCCCTACAGGGAGTTGCTCTCCAGGTGATTGCCAACGGAAAAATTGGCTTTGCCAGTTCCACGGACCTTACCCGCCTCGATGATTTAGTCGATGCTGCGGTCCAAACTTCGGAAATTGGGGACCAGGCAGAATTTGAGTTTGCCCGTAACCTCCAGTTGTCCTCCCCAACCTCAGAATATCAACCCCCAACCACCCAAGAATTGTTGGAAGTTGGTCGAAACCAAATTGACCAAGTTCATGCTTATAACCCCGATATTCTGGTAGATGTCAGCTTTCATATTCGCAGTGGGACGGTCAAAATTATGACCACCCAAGACTTGTATGCCACGCGATCGAGCCAGATGGTGAGCGCAAGTCTCAGCGGTAACTTAGTCAAAGGGGAAGATTTCCTGCAAGCTTATAGCTATGATGTCGCTCGCGATCGCCTACCGGACTTTGATCGCCTCCTCAAAGACCTCCTTAGAAAATACCAGCTTGCCGAACGTCCCGCCACCATCACCAGTGGTTCTTTCCCCGTCTTCTTTACCCCAAGAGCGGCAGCCAGTACCCTAGGGAGTCTATTCGATACCATCTTATCCGGGCAAGCCGTGGTCCAAAAGGCATCCCCCCTCATGGATAAAGTGGGAGAAAAAGTATTTGATGAGCGCCTAACCCTATTTGAAGACCCCACCCTTGGTCCTTCTGCTTGTGAATTTGACGACGAAGGCACTCCTACCAGTCCTAATACTCTGATTGAAAACGGCGTTGTCAACGGGTTTTACTGGGACCGTCGCTGGGCCGCCCGTGCCGGGTTAGAATCGACCGGAAATGGATTTCGGGGTGGACTTTCGCGCCCGGGACCGGATTTGGTCAATCTGTGCGTGAATCCCGGAACTACCTCCACTGATGATTTAATTGCCTCAGTCAAGGAAGGATTAATTGTTGAACAAGTGCTCGGTGCGGGGCAATCTAACCAACTGGCGGGAGAATTTTCGGTTAACTTAGATTTAGGGTATAAAATCGAAAATGGCGAAATTGTTGGGCGGGTTAAAAATACAATGGTTGCTGGAAGTATTTTTGAAGCCTTTGACAATTTAGTAGATTTTAGTAGTGAACGAGATTGGGTTGGCGGTGGTGCATTTTTGCCGAGTATGTTGTTTGGGAAACTAGGTGTTTCCGCCAGACACAGTTAAATTGTGGGTTGGTAAAATAGGACTTAATGGATTGAGTGGAGGGAGAAAAATTTGTGAAATTAGCAGTTTTTGGGAGGATGGTCGGGGAGTGGATTCAAGGGAGAGTCCAGCGATCGCGCGTCTGGATTGTCCTGTTACTGGTCCCGATGTTGCTCACCGGCTGTGTGGAATATGATGTGGGGATTAACTTTGAGAGTCAAACTCACGGAGAAATCGTCCAACATATTCAACTGGGAGAACGACTTAAAGCCTTTAGTAGTTCTACCGCTGAAGCCTGGTTAGAGAGTATTGAACGCCGCACTCGCCAATTGCATGGGCAGGTTAAGCGCAGTTCTGACCGAGAAATTACGGTAAAAATTCCGTTTAATAATGGAGCGGAATTAGTAGAAAAGTTTAACCAATTTTTTAATTCCGCTGATGAAAATCAAGGGGGGTTAACCAATTCCCCCGAGGCGCAAATTCCGGATATTTCTTCTCAGATGGCGATCCGACAACGGAACTTTTTACTGGCGATTTATAATCACCTAAACTATGAGTTAGATTTGCGATCGCTTGGGGTCATTTCTTCCAATGGCACGGTCATTGTCAGTCCAGGGGTGCTGTTAGATCTGGAATTTACCTTAAATACGCCCTGGGGTGCAACTGCCGTCGTCTCTGACAATGGACTGATGCCAGAAATTCGTAATGAGGGACGACAACTCGTCTGGACGTTGCAACCCGGACAACTGAATCATCTGGAGACCCGATTTTGGGTCCCCAGTCCGATTGGAATTGGGGCATTAATCATTGCATTATTTATGACCGTCAGTATCTTCTTAAAAGATAAACTGTTACCCGCTCTAGGGATGGGTCAGCGCAAACCCCCAAAGGCTAAAAAACCCCAAACGGAAACTGCTAATCTCGGGGGGTAGGGATAGACTCTCGGGAGTCTTTAGTCTCTCTTCGGGATGGGGTGGCGATGGACGGGGTTCGGTCATGGATTCAGGTCCGTTTTTTCGACTCTGGGGGGAAATCAGACTTAACCCCCGTTCCCCAGGGGTCACCGGCGTAGTCTTTTGGGGTAATTGGTCCACAGAATTTAAGATCCAGGGGAGGGCTTTCTCTATCCAATAACTGTCAAGTTTACGGGCTAAAAATTTCGGAACCCCTCTCCTGAGAGATTGAACCGTTGACATCAACCCCAAGGGTTACATCCCCTGAGTCAACGGGAATAAAAGACAAGGGACTGATGCAATAACTCAGGGTCAAGAAATGTCAACAATCTGAGTCCCTCCTTGATGAAGAAGTGACCCTCTGGAATTAATCCATCGGTTAACTTGAGGCATCTTGATCCAAGCTTTACGAATGATGAAGCTAACCGGAACATCTTGCAGTTTGATGGCGGGAATAGAGGGCGATCGCTCTTATCGGACGAAGGGCGGTTGTTTTGAGGGTTTAATCTAGGTAAAAGCACTGTAGCCTCATTGACCAAACCCTCGAATTTTGTTTCTGAACCCTATCCGTTATATCAGGGTAAAAATAGGGTAAAGTTTAATATAGAGATATGCCCATTGTTCAGGGGATAGTGTATCGTCCGATTGAGTCAACCAAGATTTGGCCGAAAAGCGGGTCAAGCTGTTGCGATTCTAACCTGTCCATCTGAAGTGTTTTTAAGGACTGGAGAGAAAAAATGTCTGAAAATAATAGTCCCGTAGCCACCATTCTAGCAGTCGATGATAGTATCGTCATGCAAGATTTAGTTAAGCGAGCATTGGCTCAGGATTATCGCGTTCTCGTTGCAGATAATGCCGTGGATGCTTTGTCAATGATTTATCATGAGCAGGTTGCGATTTTGTTGCTCGATGTTTCAATGCCCGGAATCGATGGCTTAGAGCTTTGTCGAACCGTCCGAAACATCCCTCAATTTCAAGAACTGCCTATCGTGATGCTCACCGCTCGCGATGGTCTGTTTGATAAGGTCCAAGGTCGGTTAGCGGGAGCAACGGAATATTTAACTAAGCCCTTTGATGCAGCCCAATTGCGTCAAGTGGTGGGAAATTTTATTAATACTAATCAGCCGTCAGAAGTCGCCGATTAATTTCACAATTTAGGGGAGGGTTAGGGATAAATACTACCCCAATTAGTCGTCGAAAATAAGTCTGTTTTGAAAGAAGGGCTTTGAAGGGAAACCGCGTCTCTGGACTGGGGAAAGCGGAGGGAGAGCGGTAAAATTTTTAAGGAGAAGAGTACAGCCCTTTCATCAAACATATAAGACCGGATTTACACCCAAGCTGAGGATATAAGCCGAGGCATAGAGGCGATTAATCCATAAAAATTAATAAATATTCAAAAAGTGTAAAAATTGGCCTAAAAATCCGTTGAGTCCGAAGGGTAATTCCTCAAAAAAAGTCCTGACAGGTTAGCCACTAGGAGACTGAGAGGAGGGTGGCAAAACTCTGGGCGATCGCCGCACAAAAGAGCGAATGACCACAGCGATAGAGGGGTTCTGCTCAGAATGGGTGAAATACTTGGACAGCTTCAAGGCAAAATAAAACTAAATCGGTTCATCGCCTGCCCCTATATGAGCTACTGCCTAAATCCCTGTTGTCAAAATCCCCAAAATCTGCCGAAGACTTCAATTTGTGAAAGTTGCGGGTCAAAGTTACTGCTAAAAGAACGCTATCGAGCGATTAAACCGATCGCCCGAGGGGGATTTGGCAGAACCTTTTTTGCGATCGATGAAGACCGCCTCAATGCCCCCTGTGCCATTAAACAACTGCTGCCGACCCTACAAGGTAGTAGTGAATCCAGACAAGGAGTGTTCGAGAAGGCCGTGGCCCTCTTCAACCAAGAAGCAGTCCGACTTTATGAACTGGGAGAACATCCCCAAATTCCAAATCTGCTGGCCTCTTTTGAACAGGACAAACGGCTGTATTTGGTGCAAGAGTATATTGATGGTAAAACCCTGTGGCATGAACTGAAAGAAGGGGGCCCATTTCGGGAAGAAAAAATTTGCGAACTCCTCGCTAGAGTCTTGCCGGTTCTACAATTTGTCCACTCCAAAAATGTGATTCACCGAGATATAACCCCAGTGAATCTGTTGCGACGTAAGCGCGATGGTAAACTCATTTTGATTGATTTTGGGGTTGCCAAACAACTGACGGATGCTTCCTTTGCAAAACCGGGGACAAAAGTTGGGACCACCTGTTATGCCCCGATCGAACAACTTCGCAGTGGCAAAGCTTATCCCGCCAGTGATTTGTATGGGTTAGGGGTGACTTGTATTCACTTACTGACGGGTGCAAAACCTGATGGATTGTTTGACCCGATTAAGGGCTGTATTTGGCGGGAGTATTTGAAGCATCGAGGGCGGACGATCACCCCGCGTTTGGGGGATATTCTGGATAAAATGATTAAAGATAACTTGAGCGATCGCTATCAATCCGCCCAGGCCGTCTTGATCGATTTGGCTGCTGTTTTACCCCAGGGCGATCGCCAGGAACTCCGCAACGCCGCTACCCGGATTCAAACGCCCCAGTTCATGAAACCCCCCTCCACCCATAATTTACTGCCCCCGGGCGATCGGGTGAGTCCGGTGGCCCTTTTCTCAAAACCCCCGATTAGCAATCGCACCTCAACCGTGAGTGGGCCTCAATGTCTGCGGACCCTCACGGGCCATACCTCTTGGGTCACTTGTTTAGCGATCGCCCCTAACAGTCACATTCTCGCCAGTGGCAGTCTTGATGATCGCATCCTGATTTGGAATTTTTTTACCGGGGAAACGATACGCGGTCTTTCCGGTCATAGCAAATCCATTAATGGACTTGCCATCTCTCCCGATGGCACTCTTTTAGCCAGTTGCAGCGATGATGATACTATCAAGCTTTGGCATCTAAATACAGGTCAGGAAATTGCGACCCTCACCGACCATTTACGGGATGTCAATTCCCTTGCTTTTAACACCACGGGCACAATTTTAGCGTCCGGTTCTGAAGATAGAACCGTGCGACTTTGGCAGATCGGAACCGGACCAAAAGGAAACGTTTCCGTCTCCCCTTTGTGTACTTTGGCCGGTCGTTCAGGAATGATTAAATCCATTGCGATCGGACGGCATAGTGAATATTTAGCCAGTGGTGGTCTCGATCACACCATCCAAATTTGGGATTTAAAACAGTATAAAGTGCGCTATACCTTGGCGGGACATCTGCAATCGGTGAACTGTTTAGCAATTAGTCCAGATGGCACACTTTTGGTCAGTGGCAGTAAAGATAAAACCCTTAAACTTTGGAATTTTGCCACAGGAAAGCTGATCACAACTTTATCCGGCCATCGGGATATGGTCAATTCGGTTGCTTTTTCTCCCAATGGTAAACATATCATCAGTGGCAGTACCGACCAAACCTTAAATCTGTGGCAAATTCGCCAGGAAAAAGGCCAGTTTTCCACGAACCTTGTCACTACCCTGAATGGACATACCGGGGCAGTGAATGCGGTGATTTTTTCTCCCGATGGTAAACTGGTGATTAGTGGCAGTTGGGACGAAACGATTAAAATTTGGCAAGTTTTGTCTTAAAAACGAGGCGAGTCAGACTTGTTTCGGTGCGATCGCCACTCATCACCGAGGAACGATACCCATTCTGTCAATTTCGCTAAGATTATGACCTATTGTCTCAATTCAAACTGTCCTAACCCTTCCAATCCTGCCTCTACCAAGTTTTGTCTAACTTGTGGGGCTAAATTATTGTTGCGCGATCGCTATCGGGCAGTCAAACCCCTGGGTCAAGGGGGGATGGGTCGCACCTTTTTCGCTGTTGATGAAGACCGCCTTAATGCACCCTGTGTCATTAAACAGTTTTTCCCCCAAATTCAAGGGACTGCTGCCTTAGCAAAAGCTACGGAACTGTTTCAACGGGAAGCAGTGCAACTGCTTCATCTGGGGGAACATCCTCAAATTCCCTCCCTTTATGCTTATTTTGAACAGGATAAACGCTGGTATTTAGTCCAGGAATTAATTGATGGACCTGACCTGTTAGATGAACTCAAAACCCAGGGACCCTTTAGCGAAAGTCAAATTCATTCCCTGTTACTGGATTTATTGCCGATTCTGCAATTTATTCATAATAATCATGTGATTCATCGTGATATCAAACCTGAAAATATTTTACGACGCCGCAAGGATAACAAGCTCGTTTTAGTGGATTTTGGGGTAGCTAAAGAAGGGACAGGAACTGCCCTCGCTCAAATGGGAACTCGCGCGGGTACTCACGGATATGCTCCTCTGGAACAAATTCGCGGGGGTCAGGCATATCCGGCGAGTGATTTATATAGTTTGGGGGTGACTTGTATTCAGTTATTAACAGCAAAAATGCCTGATGATTTATATGATGGAATGAATGCCCGCTGGGTGTGGAGAGAACAATTGGCAAAGCAAGGGAAAAATACCTCTCCCCTTTTAGCCCAAATTTTAGATAAACTGCTGCAAGAATTAGTACGCGATCGCTATCAATCAGCGACAGAAGTTTTACAAGTGTTACAACCGGGGGCGATCGCCTCCCCACCGCCTAAACCCCCTGCTTCCGCCCAAACTCCCCCCTCTCCTCCGGTTCAAACGGGCAAATTTGACCCAGTTTCCCTGGATTTAGAAGCGATTAAAACTCATTTTAGTCAAGGGCAACCGGGCAAAGCGGCATCCCCCGCATCTCCCCCACCCAAACCCAGCGCAAATCCCCCCACTAAACCCACTGGATTTGACCCGATCGCCGCTGAATTAGAAGCCTTACGCTCTGAATTTGGACAAGAACCTTGATTTTTAAAATTCCCAAAATATCTGGGTTTATACCCCATAAAATTTAATTTATTTGTTTTAAAAACCCATAAAATGAGTTGTTAGAAATTTGTCCAATTTAAAAGTTAAACACTCATTGAAACGAGTTAAATCCCCAGCTTCAGGAACCAAAGGAGTTTCAATCAAGAGGAAGAATGTTTCAAAGAAGTTAGAATATCTTATCCAAAATCCGATTTTTAAAGGTTTATAAAAACCCACACCCTCAAGGGTAGGGCTAGATGAACAAAGCGCGCCTGGGTGGGTTACGGAGAGAACACCGACTTTGAACAATTGGATTGGGTGTTAAAATCCCAGGGTTACTCCTCCTCTCTTCTGTGGGTAAAATGATTTAAATGCGCTATACAAACTGCCCTCAGTTACCTTATCAATTTTGTAAGAAACGGGTGATTTTGTAAAATTGGGATTAGAATAGAAAGTTAGAAGAATTTCCGTAATCCTGAACCGTTTTACCTAAAGCATGGCATGAGCTATTGTCTCAATCCCCACTGTCAAAATCCTGAAAATCCAGCGAATATCAAGTTTTGTCAAAGTTGTGGCAACGAGTTGCAACTTAATAAGCGATATCGAGCACTTTCCCTCTTAGGGGAAGGGGGATTTGGGCGCACCTTCATTGCCGAAGATGCCGATCGCTTAAATGCCACCTGTGTGATTAAACAATTTTTGCCGTTACCCCAAGTTCAGCAAAATTCCGACTTGTTGGAAACGGCGACTAAAATGTTCGCCCAAGAAGCTCAACGACTGTTACAACTGGGAGATCATCCCCAGATTCCCACGTTATTTGCGGATTTTGCCATCGATGGTCGTCTCTATTTGGTGCAACAGTTTATCAATGGGAAAACCTTGTTGCAGGAGTTGGATGAAAACGGGCCATTTTCTAGCGATAAAATTAAGAATTTATTATTAGATTTATTGCCGGTTTTACAGTTTATTCATGAGCGAAATGTAATTCATCGAGATATTAAGCCCGAAAATATTTTAAGACAAAAATCCGACGGAAAATATGTTTTGATTGATTTTGGGGTGGCTAAACAACTTAGTAATAACGTTTTAGTCAAAACGGGAACTAAAATCGGAACTGAAGGCTATGCACCCATTGAACAACTGCGGGGAGGGAAAGCCTATCCGGCGAGTGATTTGTACAGTTTGGGGGTGACTTGTATTCATTTAATGACCGATACAAACCCCGATGAATTGTACGACCCCATGAAGGGTCGCTGGTTGTGGCGAGAAGAATTAATCAAAAAAGGCATGACGATTGATCGCCGCTTAGAAAAAGTGATTGATAAGATGGTGCAGGAGTGGGTAAACGATCGCTACGAAAGTGCCGGAGGGGCACTCGCCGACCTCTATTGGTCGCTTCCTCAAGGGTTTATGTCCAACTCCGCAACGGTCACTCCGACGATTAACCCTTCTATTCCGACCACCTGGAAATGTATTCATACCTTGACGGGTCATCAGAACTATGCGATCGCGGTAGCCATTAGTCCCGATGGAAACACCTTAGCCACTTGTAGTTATGATAAAACAATCAAAGTCTGGCATTTGGCTACCGGGAATGCGATCGGGACTTTAACCGCTCATACCGGGTGGGTGAGTTGCCTTGCGATTAGTCCCGATGGACAAATTCTGGTCAGTGGCAGTTTGGATAATACCCTCAAGTTGTGGGATTTGGGCAGTGGGAACTTATTGCAGACCTGGGATGGATTAAATGCCTATCCGTTGTCGATTGCGATCAGTCCTGATGGGGGAATCCTAGCAGCAGGTTGTTTTGACAGTACGGTGAAACTCTGGGACCTGACAACGGGGATGGCAGTTGGGACCCTGACAGGACATACGGGGTATGTGGAATCGGTGGCGATCGCCCCGGATGGTAAAACCTTAGCCAGCGGGGGGGGATACGATGACCATACCATCAAATTATGGGACTTGAGCAGTGGCCTAGAGCAAGCCACCCTCCGGGGACATTTGGCCTCAGTCCGCGCAGTCGCCTTTACTCCCAATGGTCAACAGTTAGTCAGTGGCAGTGAAGACAAAACCGTTAAACTGTGGGATTTACAGACCCACAGCCAGACTTACAGCTTGCAAACCCTGAAAGATTGGGTACAAGCGGTCGCCGTGAGTCCTGATGGGGAAATCCTCGCCTGTGGCAGTCGCGATCGCCTGATTAAATTATTCCATCTGAGGACCGGACAAGAACTGTGCACCTTAAAATGGCATTCTGGACCTATTACCTCTCTCGCCTTTAGTCCAGAGGGCAACAAATTAGTGAGTAGCAGTTGGGATAATACCATTAAAATTTGGCAAGCTGTCTTGTCACCTGAAAATAAAACATAAAATAGGCCATCCACAAAACGAGTCCCATCCAAAAAAGCCGATTCAATTCTCTACTATTGGTAGTCTGCAATACCAATAATTCTGAAACATCAGCCTAAATTGACCCGTTTTGTAACCCCGCCGACCCAAACTTCTGGTAAAGACTGATTATTATATAACCACTTCTGAGTGTTTGCTGGTATGACATATTGCGTGAATCCCGCTTGCCAAAATCCCCAAAACCCAACGAATATCCAAACTTGTCTAAGTTGTGGAGCAAATTTCCTGCTGAAAGAGCGCTATCGTACCATCCAACTTCTCGGAGAAGGGGGTATGGAACGAACTTTTTTGGCGGTGGATCAACAGAATCAAGACAATTACTGCATTATCAAGCAACTACTGCCGGTCGAAACTGGCTTTGAAGCCTCCGCAAACAACAGTAGTACCCTGGAAAAAGCGATTGAAGTCTTTGAACACGATGCTCAACGTCGGCAGGCACTGGCCGATCATGCGCAGATTGCCCAATTGCTGGATTATTTTGAGCAAGACAAACGCCTGTACATGGCGATCGAGTTTATCGACGGCCAAAGTTTGCTGGAAGAGATGGAACAACATGGTCCATTCCGAGAACCCCAAATTTGGGAACTGCTGGATCACCTATTACCCGTGTTTAAAATTATTCACGATGGCAATATTATTCACCGAGATATCAAACCCGATAATATTCGCCGCCGCCATAACGGGGAATTAGTCCTGACGAATCTAGGCATTTCTAAACATTTAGCCAGTCTGGGACTTGCCCGAACCGGGAGCACCATTGGAACGGAAGGATATGCGCCTCCCGAACAGATCCGGGGAGGACTCGCCTATCCCGCCAGCGATCTCTACAGTCTTGGGGTCACCTGCATTCAACTGTTAACCGGAGAATGGGTGGACGATTTGTACGACCCCTTGGAGGGAAGATGGATCTGGAGAGAACGACTCTGGAAAATGGGGACCGATGTGAGTGACGGTTTAACGCAAATCTTAGACAAACTGTTGCAGGACCGAGTGAATGAACGGTATCAGTCTGTCTCAGACGTTCTGGAAGACGTCCCTTCCCGACGACCTACCTTTTTGAATCCGGTAGAAAACCAAACTTTACCACCCACTCTCCCAACCGCCACCCCACCGGCAACCCCATCCCTGGTAGATCCCAATGCCTGGAGATGCGTCCGGACCCTCAAAGGTCATCAAGGTTGGGTTTGGGCGATCGCCTTTAGTCCCGATGGCACCACTTTAGCCAGTGGTAGCGCGGATCAATCGGTCATTCTCTGGAATCCCATCACTGGCGATCGCCTGCGCACCCTAGAGGGTCATTCCGATTTAGTCCTCTCGGTCACCTTTAGTCCCGTATCTCCCCTATTGGCAACTAGCAGCCGAGATAAAAGTATCATTCTCTGGAATGCGGAAACCGGGGAACGGATTCGGAACCTGGGAGGATGGTTTTCCGGCCATTCTGAATTAGTGGATGCTTTAGCCTTCAGTCCTGATGGGACTATGTTAGCTTCCGGCAGTTGGGACCGGAAAATCATTCTGTGGAATCCCTACACTGGCAAAGCCTTTCGGAAGCTCAGGGGCCACTCAAGCTGGGTCTATTCCCTCGCCTTTAGTCCTGATGGCATTACCCTCGCCTCCGGTAGTCGCGATACCACCCTGATGCTGTGGAATATCTACACCGGCAAGCAATTTTTTACCCTCTACGGCGATTCTGGCCTCGTTAATGCCGTGGCTTTCAGTCCCGATGGTAAAACCATCGTCAGTGGCAATTTTGACGGCACTCTTGTCTTGTGGGATGTGGGTCGCGGTGAGCAAATCACTCGCTTGGCGGGACATTCAGAACGGGTCAATGCTTTAGCTTTTAGTCCCGATGGCAAATTACTCGCCAGTGGCAGCCGAGATCAAACGGTTATCCTCTGGGATATCCGCAAGCGCAAACCGATTTGTACGCTGACCGACCATAGCGATCGCGTCTTTGCCGTGGCATTCAGTCCCGATAGCAAAACCCTCGCCACTGCCGCAGGGGATGAGACGGTTAAGTTATGGCGGGCACCGTGAGGGAGGATGGGGGAGATAGTTGGCAGTTTGTCGTAATGACTGATGTTGTTATCCCCATCATTCCTTATGCTTCTCCTTCTTCCAAGTTCTGCAAAATGGACCGAATTGAGTTGAGATAGGGAACCGTGAGGTGTTCAAAGGGAATTCGGTCTGGGAATGGGGGTAGATTCCCGGTCCCATTTAAGGGAGGCAAAGAATAGACTACCGCAGGGAATCCAGCAGAATTGAGGGCGGTGACCACATTATGACAATCCTGAACCCAGAAATTAGGGCCACAAATCGCAGCGGCGCGATGGCGATCGCCGGATTTAACGATGATGGCAACGGTGGGAACTGTTGCTTGAGTTTTGTCTGCGGAATGTTCTTCAAGAATCCCTTTCAGGCGATCGAGCACTTCTGGCGTATTGATGCGATCGGTTGTCAGTTCTAGCAAAATCATCTCCGTTATCCTCGTCGGTGCGATCGCCTCCGGCAGTGGGTTTAATTCATCCACTTTCAAGACTTTGGCATCTTCCACAATCAACTGAGTGCGATCGTCCCGGCGATCGACTTTCCCCTCAATCAGAATCGGCGTATCCGGAATGAGCAACTCATGGACTTGTTCATAAGTATCGGGAAATACCACCGCTTCTGCCTTCCCTTCAATATCTTCCATTTGTAAAAAGGCCATGCGGCGTTCATCTTTTTTCGTGAGAATTTGCTTAACTTCCGTCAACACCACCAGTACACTAATTTTAGTTCGAGATTTTTGTTCATCTAGTTTCCCCAAACTCACTACGGTAATTCCCAAATGTTCGGCAATTCTGCCCGCATTTTTTAAGGGATGTTCAGAGACATAAAATCCCAGCAATTCTTTCTCAAATTGCAGCTTTTCTTCTACAGAAAAATCCGCAATATTGGGTGGAACCGGGGCCGATTCAAACGTCGAAGTCTCAGTCATGACGGCCAGTTGGTCAAATAAATTAAGTTGGCCCGTTTCTTGTTCCTTAGCCCGGTCCTGCGCCCATTTAATCGCCAGCGGCATATATTCGATCGCTTGTTTGCGGTTGGGATTCAGATGATCTAGGGCCCCACATTTAATCAGGGCTTCTAAGGCGCGACTGTTGACCGTATGTAAATTAATGCGATCGCACAAATCCGCCAAAGAGTGAAATGGCCCATTCGCCTCACGTTCCGCCAAAATGCACTGAATCGCATTGTCGCCAATATTTTTAATCGCCGACAATCCAAACAGAATCGTTTTCTTTTCCTCAGTTGCTTCCACCGGCGTAAAATCCACCCCAGACCGATTAATATCCGGTCCTTGAACCGTGATATTTAATTCTTGACAGTTGGCGATATATTTCTGAACTTTATCCTGGTCACCACTATTTGAAGTCAGCAAGGCCGCCATATATTCGACGGGAAAATTCGCCTTCAAATAAGCCGTTTGATAAGTTACATAACCGTAAGCAGTGGAATGAGATTTATTAAAGCAGTTAGAAGCAACTAACCCATTTGCAAGAATAAAATTGTGGTCCCGTTCAACGCCAATATCATAAACTTCTTGAGTGCTGACTAAATTCCTGCTTTTGATTTTAACCACGCGAATAACTCCCTAAAATTTGCTCTATTTTTGCTTTTTTGTATGGCAGTCCAAATATTTTCTCTGGGTCTAATTTATTGTTCGCATAAACCAAATCATAAAATTTTTGGATATGAGTTCGACTATAAATCCGCCAATAATATACCGATTGAGATTGATGAGCAACAATTTTACCCATATCAACTTGTTTGGCTAACTCACAAGTAAAGGGTCGGGAACCAACGATACAAATCAATCCACCACTTCTATTTTTATTGACATACGCACAACCATCTCCATCAAAATACCCCAAGAGGTAAGACCCCAGATAATCTGATTCAGGAAAGTAATAAACGCCGGATATTCCTCGGCCTGCTATTACTGCATATTGGGATAAAGCCGTTGCTAATCCCTCCGAAGAAAAATTAATGCGGTAATGAGAAGCATAACCACCTGGAGGATCAATCACTCGGATTTCACCTGTGTATTGTAATTCGGCTTTTAGCAGTTCGACCAATTCCCGCTGAGTAGATTCAAAAACAACATAGTTAGTGGAGGTAACGCAACCATCAGCGGCCATCAACCCTAACAAGTACGCTTTAACTTGAGAATCAATGACATCGAAGTAGCCTTCATTCAGGGTATAGCGATTTTTGCGCTTGGTATTGATGCCTGCTTCAGCAAGCACTCGGGAAACGGAACGCTCACTCACTGCCAAATAAGTAGGAATATCACGACATTCCATACCTTTATGGAACGCTTCAATAATTTTTTGTCGATGCTGAAGTGTTAACTTGCTGTAGGAAATTGCCATTTCTCTATCCCCTCTAAGCGCTTCAACTCTAATCCTTTCTCAAATATGTCGTCAATCGCGAACATCTGACCTGATTCAGTCATAAATTTATGGTCTTTCGTCGCGCGAATCACTGTCCCGTCTTCGAGTTCATACTCAAAAACCTCTTGCTGACCTCGATGATGCCATTGAGCAATAGGCTGGGTATAAAGATACCCATTAGAATCGACACTATAAACGGTACAAGGGATTTGCTTTTCTACAATTTGACCGATCGCCATTGGGCCATATTCTACGGTCAATATCTCCGTATCGTAGCTTAAGCAATATTCCGCAAACAAAAGCATTTGATTAAACAAGTTTTCTGCAATGGATTTGGATACTCCATTTTTGGTTGCGCCATCCAGAAAAAGTTCCCGATGTTTATTCATTTCTTCGGGTTTCTTTTTCCCCATTGCACGGCGTAATAAATCCGCTTGACCCAAGGAATATCCTCCTAAATCTTGGGCTATTTTCATGATCTGCTCTTGATAGACCATGACGGCATACGTTTCTTGCAAAATGCCTTCTAAAAGTGGATGTTCATAGGCAATTTCTTCTCGTCCATGTTTGCGATCAATAAATTTAGGAATTAGACCCGCATCTAAAGGGCCGGGACGATAGAGGGCCAAAATAGAAGAAATATCTTCAATACAAGAGGGTTTCAAATCTTGCACAATTTGTTTCATTCCCGAAGATTCTAATTGAAACACTCCTTCGAGGTCGCCTCGTTCTAAAATCTTGTAGGTGTTTTCAATATCTTTGGGAAATTTTTTAGTGCCTCTGCCTCTAACTTCTTGTGCTCGTCGTTCTTCAGCAGGAAACTGATAGGGGTCAAAATCAAGATTTTTTGTTTCCTTGATATAGTCAAGGGTTTTCTGAATCATGGTTAAATTCTTCAACCCCAAAAAGTCCATTTTTAATAAACCCAGGGATTCTAAATCCTCCATCGGATACTGGGTAATGGTGGCACCGTCGTTATTCTTTTGCAGGGGAACAATTTCATCAAGAGGGTCAGCAGAAATCACGACTCCGGCAGCATGAACCCCAGAACTTTTGTTGGTTCCTTCAATTCTAATTGCCATATCCAACCATTGTTGGAATTTGACGACGGTCCCATCTTCTCGGGTAATTTCTTCATTTTTAACGTAGGCTTCTCGAAATTCCGGGGCGGGGGATTTATCGGAAATCATCACATATAATTTTTCCGGTTTCCCCCGGGCGACGGGAATTAATTTTGCCATTTCATCGGATTTTTTGTAGGGAATTCCTAACACCCGGGCGACATCTTTTAACACGGCTTTGGAAGTCAGTCGGTTAAAGGTGATGATTTGGGCAACCCGTTCTTTCCCATATTTTTCGGTAACATATTGGATGACTTCATCCCGGCGAGAGATACAAAAATCTGTATCAATATCCGGCATAGACTTCCGTTCGGGGTTCAAGAAGCGCTCAAATAGCAGTCCATGATGTACCGGGTCAATGTTGGTAATTTGCATGGCATAGGCGACGAGAGAACCGGCGGCAGAACCGCGTCCCGGACCGACGGGAATGCCCCGATCGCGTGCATATTTGATGTAATCCCAAACGACTAGAAAATACGCTGCAAACCCCATTTCTTGCAGCATTTTCACTTCATAAACGAGCCGATCGCGATAGACTTGGGGGATTTCTTCGTAGCTTTTGCACTTAAAGCGGTCCTTTAGTCCTTCTTTAGCAATCCACTCCACATAGGTGTTGGGAGTTTCTCCTGGAGGGCATTGGAAATCGGGAATTCGAGGTTCGCCTAGAATATGATACGTTTCGACTTTATTAGCAACTTCTAGGGTATTGGCGATCGCCTCTTGAATGACTTCATCGGACAAGTGATCTCTAAACAATAACGCCATCTCTTCGGCGGATTTCATATACTCCGTTCCGCTATAGCGCATCCGCTTATCTTCACTAATCAGCTTGCCGGTTTGAATGCACAACAGCGCATCATGAGCTTCTACATCATAGCAAGAAATAAAATGGGAATCGTTAGTGGCAATTAGTTTAATATTCAGTTCTCTGGCAATTTTTACGATCTCCACATTCACAATCCGGTCTTCCTGAGACCCATGATCTTGCAGTTCTAAATAATAATCATCTCCAAAGAGTTTCTTATACCATTTCGCCACTTTTCGAGCGACATCCAGTTTATTTTGTAAAATGGCTTGGGGAATTTCTCCCCCTAAACAAGCACTGGTAACGATTAACCCTTCGTGATATTGTTCTAACAGTTCTTTATTAATACAAGGACGGGCAAAAATTCCTTTCCCGTGAATCCCTTCTAAGCTGGAAATTGTCGTTAATTTGACTAAATTTTTATAGCCTTTAGTATTTTTGGCTAAAACAACTTGATGATAGCGACGGCAACGGGCTTTGGTGTCTAAGGGCTCATTAATGACATACATTTCATTGCCGATAATCGGTTTAATTCCTTTGCCTCGGCAGACTTTAATCAGTTCGATCGCCCCATACATGACCCCGTGATCCGTCAGGGCGATCGCAGGCATTCCTAACTCGATCGCCTTGTCAATCAGTTGCGGAATCTGACTGGCACCATCAAGCAGGCTGTAATCCGTGTGAATATGGAGTCCAACAAATGACATAACGCTACGTTTAATTGCAGTTTGATGATGAAATAAATAGAGTATTGATATTTAGATCTGGGAAATTGATTCCGGAGTTAGTCTTATTTTAACGTTTTCATGAAGGATTGAGAATTAGACTGAATAGGATTGTCAAAGCCCCTTCTAAGAGTAGCCCGCAGAGGCGGGCTTGATTTACGTCGCTGTACCCTTCAAAGGGTCGGATTTTACTCAATCGACTGCTGGGAAGAATTGACCCCAGTTATCGAAAAGATGGGATTTCATTGCGGGAAATCTCTGCACTGCGGGCCCTTTCAGCCAGGTTAATAAAGTCTCTCACCGCTTGAAAATAGGATTCACCGGCAATCGATGCTACGTTATTATGTCCGGCATCGGGCACTAAAAAGATGCGTTTCGGTTCCGGTGCAATTTGATAAAGCTGTTCGCTCATTTCACTGGGAATTTGTGGATCAGCCGTCCCATGAATGAACAAAACCGGAACCTGTAATTCGCTCATTTTAGCATAAGAATCAAAGCGATGGGTCAACAATAAATCAATGGGAAACATCCAAAAATGGAAGCGATAATCCACCATTTCTCGCATGGTGGTAAACGAACTTTGAACGATCGCCCCAGCGGCATTGGGTTGGCGACTTGCCAAATCAACGGCGATCGCCCCCCCGAGAGAATGTCCATACAAGAAAATCTGTTCCGGCGCTATCCCCCGGTCCTGAACTAAATAGTTCCAAGCGGTTTGTGCATCTACAAATACAGTATTCTCCGTGGGAAATGACCCTTCCGAGAGTCCATACCCCCGGTAATCAATTAACAACACGGAGAATCCTAGCTGATGAAACCGGGCAGCATGATTGACATTTGCTCCAATATTCACCCCATTCCCATGCAGGTACAACAAGACGCGATCGCTTGAAGTTTCTGACGGAATCCACCAAGCATGAATCCGTTCTACCTTGCCACTTTTCTGACTCACGGGAATCCAAACTTCTTCATATTTGAGTTCGAGTTCAGCCGGAGTCGTTTCTATCACCGGTGCGGGAAAAAAGATAAACCGATTTTGCCGCAGATACAGAAATAAACAAGCCCCAAAGTAGGCGATCGCCAAAATCCCAGCAATCAAAAAAGGTCCTTTCAAAGAAGTCGGCAGTCCCATTCCACTCATGCCAATTGCAATGTTAGAGATTTATTTTAGGCCAAAATTAGGATAGTCTCAGTTCCCCCGGACCATCCCCGCATTGCCCTTCTAAATTTGCGGTTTACGGTTATGCCAATCCGTTGCCTGTTCGTAAGCATAAGCCACTTCAAACAGTAAATCTTCCCGCAACACATTCCCAATCATTTGCATTCCAATCGGTAATCCTTGGTCATCAAACCCGCAGGGAATACTCAGGGCCGGTAACCCCCCTAAATTGACCGGAATCGTCATCAAATCCGACAAATACATACTCAACGGATCAGCCGTCTTTTCCCCCGCCTTAAATGCGGTAGAAGGAGCAGTAGGACAGACTAAAATATCAACCTGCGCGAACGCCCGTTCAAAATCTTCCTTAATCAAAGTCCGAACTTTTTGCGCTTTCAGATAATAGGCATCATAATAGCCCGCTGAGAGCGCATAAGTCCCGATCGCAATCCGGCGTTTTACCTCCGCCCCAAATCCCTGCGATCGCGTCTTCCCATACATCTCAATTAAACTTTCACTATCCTCAGCGCGGAACCCATATTTCACCCCATCGTAACGGGCGAGGTTTGCCGAAGCTTCCGACGGCGCAATAATGTAGTAAGTCGGCAACCCATAGCGGAACCGGGGACAGGATACCACCTGAATCTCCGCCCCTAACTCTTGCAACACCTCGATCGCCTTGGTAACCGCTCTTTCCACTCCGGCATCTAACCCCTCCCCAAAGGTTTCTTTAATGATCCCGATGCGTCGCTGACCCTTTGGCTTTAAATTGGGCTTCACGAATTTCATATAGTCGGGGATCTGGACATTCAGACTTGTGGAATCCTTGGGATCATAGCCCGCAATATGCTTGAGCAAAATTGCCGCATCTTCTACCGTGCGCCCAAAGGGTCCGATTTGGTCCAGGGAAGAGGCATAAGCGACCAATCCATACCGGGAGACTAATCCGTAAGTCGGTTTCATCCCCACCACGCCGCAAAACGATGCGGGTTGGCGAATGGAACCTCCGGTATCTGAACCCAGAGCAACAATACATTCTCCCGAGGAAACCGCTGCCGCTGACCCTCCAGAAGACCCCCCAGGAATCCGACTCAGGTCCCACGGGTTCGAGGTGAGCTGAAAGGCTGAGTTTTCCGTGGAACTCCCCATCGCAAACTCGTCCATGTTGGTTTTACCCACCATGACAGCCCCCGCCTTAATTAAACGCTCAGTCACCGTTGATTCGTAAGGCGGAACATAGTTTTCCAGCATTCGGGATCCGCAAGTAGTGCGGACTCCCTCGGTACACAGATTGTCTTTAATCGCGATAGGAATGCCTGCGAGCATACCGATTTCTTCACCGGCAGCGATTTTGGCATCCACCCGTTTCGCTTGTTCCAAGGCGCGATCGGGTGTCACGAGTAAGAAGCTGTGGAGTTTGGGTTCTAAGGAATCAATCCGGTTTAGGGCTTCTTGGGTAATTTCTACCGCCGAGCGTTCTTTTCGGATTAGTTGTTTGTGTAACTCGCGGATGGATGCCATGCTCGTACCTTATGATTTCAATCTTAATATTAAGGTGACCTCAACTCGCCAGAATACCATCAAGCTTGGGGCTTGCAAATTTTCGGCGTAGCCAGCGTCTCTAAACTCATGCTATATCAGAATGAACAGGCACTCCTCGGAGTTTAATACTTTGCTTGACTCTTGTTGTGGGAACAGTTCAGCAATGCTTGATCCCGAAATGCCTAAAGGCATTTGGCCCTGAGCGCTCTTTTTCGCGATCGCTTCACAGGAATAATTTTCTTCACCCAGTCCCCAGGAATTGGGCTCACAGGGGCGACGTCTCTTTCTTAATCTCTTGTTGTGCCTGTTTTGCCATCTGCGCGATCGCCGCTTGATCCGGTGCAGGGGTATCACTTGCCATCTTTAACCACAGTAAATACTCAATATTTCCCGCTGGACCACTGATGGGGGACCAAGTTAACCCGCCATAACCCCACTCGAGTTCCAATGCAGCTTGCAAGACTTGAAAAATTGCATCGGTATGATCTGCTGGATCCCTCACCACGCCTTTTTTCCCGACCCGCGATCGCCCGACTTCAAACTGAGGTTTGACCAACAAGACTAATTCTCGCGGAGGCACCAGCAATTCCCATAAGGCCGGTAATATCTTGGTTAGCGAAATAAACGAGACATCCACTACCCCCAAATCTGGCAAATTCTCTTCCGACTCATACAAATCGGTTTTCGTCAAGTACCGCAAATTAGTCCGTTCGCGCAGAATAACCCGGGGGTCGTTACGCAGTCCCCAATCGACTTGACCATAGCCCACATCAATACCATAAACGAGTTTAGCTCCCGCTTGCAGCAAACAGTCGGTAAAGCCTCCGGTAGAAATACCGCCATCGAGACAGGGGCGACTGCTCACGGCAATGGGAAAGGTTTCTAGGGCTTTTGCCAGTTTTTCACCACCTCGGGAGACAAAGCGCGATCGCTCTTTGACCTGAAGTTCCGCATTGATATCCACTTCAGTCCCCGGTTTATCCAACAGTTGCCCATTCACCCGGACTTCCCCAGCGCGAATAAACCGTTGTGCCTGTTGCCTAGAGGAACAGAGGTTTCTTTCTACTAACAAGGTATCGAGTCGTTGTTTAGCCACGGGATTTCAGGAGTGCCGACGGTTTTGGAATACCTGATTTTACCGTTTTTCCGGCCAACATTGAGGCGATCGCTCGGGAAAAATGGCTCCTATCCAGCCAACCCCATCACCCTTAAATACTTCATAAATTCTTCAAGTTTCCCTCTTTTTAAAGATGAAATGAAGCCTTTTAAATTCTTCATCTTTACTCTCGAACCCGATGCGATATGCCAGCCCAATGTTCACACCCGTGTCATCGGATCTCTATGGATAATGCTTGGGTCAGCCCAGAGAACCACCTTGAGGCGATCGGGAAGTCGTTGAGAACCATCTTGTAGCACTTAACAGGTCTCTGATTAGACCCACACACTTCGATGAGCCAAAACTCGCGCATTCAAGGACAATGCACGACTCCTCACCTTCTTTTATCAGTCAATCACGGACCCTCCTTAAGCTTCAATCATTTAGGATCTGACTATTGGAAGTTTTACCCGTTAGTCTTATTATTAATAAGGATGGACATAGAGGCGGATCAAGTCTCCGCCGAGTTAGCACAAATAGGCCAGATTCAAGTTATAGTGCCAGCTCACCGATCGATTCATAAAAGTTTACAAGTTCAGAGCAAATACCTTCACGGGAACTATAAGGATGGTACGTGTTCTTACTCTTTAAATACCGCTCAGAACTGAAAGAAATTGAATTAAAGTAGCAGCATTTGAAAGGGGATAAATTGGCCGGACGGATATTAGAAGATGAACTAAACCTAGCTTATAAGGTTATGGCAAATGTAGAACCCAGAATTACATCGAGAAACTATACCTCTTGCAAAATTCTTTAAAGCCGATTGGCGTTCTTAAGGGGGGTTGGGGGGAGCAATCCTTTTTTTGCAAGAGGTCTACTATACAGCCAAACGGGTTAAGTTTAATACTTGTTCGTCTTCTTAACATATCTTTACTTCGTAGCGATTTTTTTACCTCTCTACTTATAACTCCAAAGCAGTGAACCCAAACAACATGAAAGTTCAAAAACAACAATGGAAGCTAGGGAAAATCCTATCCCTTGGCTTAGGAACAATTGCTCTGCTCAATATTATGGTCAGTGCTATTGCCTACGCCACAAATAGGAGTTTAGTGGAAACCATGAAGTGGGTGAATCATACGAATGAAGTTAAGTCCACTATTCGATTGCTCGAAAAAGTGGTAATCGATGCTGAAACTGGTCAACGGGGATTTATATTCACTGGAAATCAAGACTTTTTAGAACCCTATAATCAAAGTCTAAAAACAGAAATGAAAGTATTTCAAGATTTAAAATACTTGATCCGAGACAACCCAGAGCAAATTCAAAAACTCATCACAATTCATGGTCTAATAGTAGACAAATTTGCAGAACTTGATGAAACGATTCGTCTGAAGCAAAATGGACAAAATGAAAAGCTTATAGCCCTAGTTAATTCTGGCAAAGGAAAACAAATTATGGATGAAATTCGCCTTGAAATAAATAAAATGGAAGATATTGAAAATGCCTTGCTTATGATACGAAAACAAAAGGCGATTCAGGCTCAAAATTGGATGAATGTTTCAATAGTATTGGGAGCAGTTATTTTATTAATTCTTGTAATTTTAATCTTTCGATTTACCCAACAAAAAATTATTCATCCCATCGAAGTAGTTTCCCTAGAGTTAACCTCAATGTCGTCTCAACTCGCAAGTACGATTGAGGAGCAGGAAACTATTGCAAATCAACAGGCAGCATCCATGAGTCAAACCACTGCAACAGTGAGCGAACTGGCGGCATCATCGCAATATATGGCGATCCAAGCGGAATCAACTTCAATGCAGGGTAAACAGGTTATTGCTCTCACAGAATCCGGACAGGATGCGATGGAATCCTCAGTCCAGGAAATGAAAATATTACAAGTCAATGCTGGAAAAATAACGCAACAAATTGAAATTCTTGAAACCCAAACTGCACGAATTGGAATGATTTCTAATTTGGTGAGTGAAATTGCGATGCAGACCGAGTTATTGGCATTAAATGCCGCCATTGAAGCTGTTCGCGAGGGAGAACATGGCAAAGGATTTGGGGTGGTTGCTGCTGAAATTCGGAAGCTTGCTGACCAAAGTAAAAACTCTGCTCGTCAAATCAATACGTTAGTTCAAGAAATCAAAAATTCGATTCATTCAACAACGCAGGTGACGGTAGAAGGGTCGCGAAAAATCGACCAATTAATGCAGGTAATTCAATCAGCAGCGGAAACATTTGAAACCGTTTTCACCTCGATTAATACGGTGGTGTTGAGTTCTCAACAAATTGCCGCTAATATCAAGCAGCAGGATATCGCCATTCAACAAATTACGGAAGTGGTGACGAGTATTAATTTAGGAGCGACTCAAACGGCGGTGGGGTTTAAGCAAACTCGGGTCAGTAGCCAACAGTTAAAGGATAATGCCCAAATTTTAGCGGATTTGGTGTAGGGCGATCGCTCCCTGCATATAAAGGCCACTTCAAAACTCTTCAGCCTTCTCCTCTTATTCTTTTGTCAGTCAATCAGCTTTCAGGCACTGGATCAAGAGGGATAAATTTTTATCCGTCATGAATCATTAATAATTTTAAATTGTCAAGGATTTATGACAATTCAAGGTTTTACATCCTTCCCAAACTTTTCATTTAAAAAGAGGGACCTAGGAGGGTCCTTGTAGCGCAAAACCTCTCCAGAAGCACTCAACGCTGAAGGCTTCATATTTTTTTACGAAAAATCATGCACAAAATTCTTGACGGAACTGTAACCAATGTTACCATTAAGGAGAAATCCAAGAAAAATCACCCATCTTCTTCATCCGACTCTTGATCCCTGAAGTCTGGAGAGACGAGGTTTAATTCAATCGGGTTAGGGAGTTTGATTAAGGCGAGGAATTCGCTTGGAGTCGCAGTTAAACTTACAGTGGAGAGGCACTTATGTTAGAAGCAAAACTTAACCCCTGCGCCAATTTGTTGTATGGCTGGATTCAACGCCGAGGAAGCGGAGAATCATCTGTTAAGGTAGATTTACAAGATTTTAAAGCCTGGACATCGGAATATCGAGACCATCCTTATAGCGATCGCGAAATTTTTGAAGCCTTGCAGCAATTAAAAGAACGGGCAGCAGTGGGGATCTTCAAAACCGAAGTCACCGTCTGCGTAAAACCCAGAGAAATGCAGGATTCCACCGAACATCCTCCCCTAGAATTATTACTAAATGAGTGCAATATAACCGAAGAAAATTCAAGAAATTTCCGTTATTGGTCTGATTTTCTCGGCGATCGCCCCAATCGATTTCTAACTGTTTCCCTGGTTGTCTTAACCTCTTTTCTCTGTGGACTCATTCCCCTGGTTGCAGTTCAAACCGTCCCAGAAACCCAACTCGCCCAAGTGGAAACCCTAACTCCCTGGAGTGTACTTGGGGAAAACGATACTTATTAATGTTTTAGATCGGTTCGTTAAAATCCCAATTCCCTAGTTGCCGCTTTCATAACATGACGAAATCCGTTTTTAAATCAACCCGGGTTATCGGGGCCTCATACCAGAAAGTCATACCCTCAAAAGGGTGTGGCATTTTCTGGAGTCCGGGAATCCTCTTGAGTTCAGCAATTAAGGAACTTTTTACGTCTATATCAGATATTGTCCATTTTAGAAACGATCGAGATCCTATTTGTCACTGTTTTCGATCGCCTAATTGACTAAGTAAGATCACTTAGGAAATATAGAAATGGCTTGATGATGGAGATAGGCAACAATTTCAGAACCAATATTGACGTTCTAGGCAAATTCAGGTATGGCCTTCTCACAAGCGACCGACCGTGATTCCTTCAAACCCTCAGAAAATCTCTTAGCGGTTCTGAGTGGAGATAGCATTTATATTGTTTATCCCAATGGCAAAGTAGAAGCGATCGCCAGTCAATTTTTAGAGCGATCGCGGATTAAAAATCTGCTTCACCGTTGTCAGGTCTGGGGCGACCTGGCCGCTTTTTAAAAAACAAGAAAGCAAGTCATCCCAAATCCGGTAGACATAACCTCAAATCAAAAAAAGATGTAGAAACGCTCCATTTCTCATCTTGACAGCAGTGTGAGGATCTAAAATTCAGTCAGAGCGTTACTAACCCGGATTGGGGATTTCCCTGATTAACCTTTTTATCAAGCTCATCAGGGAAACATCAAAGGGTGGATTAAGACCCCTAAAACCCCAAAATATAAAGTCCGCCCATGCGGACTTCCCGAGATTCAAAATTCGGTTTCAAAGTCTTCCGACTAGATGTCGCGTTCGCTTAACTCGCGACTAATATGATCAAAGGGTTGATCTAACCAATCACCGGGTTGAATTCCAGCTTCGGTGACCTTTTCTCTGACCAGTTCTTTGAGGATTTGAATCCCGACCACAGTCGGTCCAATCGGGACACTTAAAGAATTGTAAGTTTCCCGTAATCCTTGCAGAACACGTTCATCGAGAACGTCGGTATTTCCTGCAACTAAAGCATAGCTGGCATACCGCAGATAATAATCCATATCCCGCAGACAGGCCGCATAGCGACGGGTCGTATAAGCATTTCCACCCGGACGAATCAACTCAGGTAAATCCGCAAATAAACGGAGCCCGGCTTGTTTCACCAGTTCAGCGGCATTGGCATTAATAATTCCCGCCGCTTGTACCCGGACAGTCCCCGTTTGAAAATAGGACTTCAGGTTATCAATGGCGTCGCGATCAAGATAGCGACCTGTGACGTCATAGTTTTTTATCAGGCTTGTGATTGCGTCCCGCATTAAATTTCTTCTCCCAACAGTGTCAACAGATGGTTTGCTACTCTTGTGTCAATGAGAGTGTTGTGCGTTATCAAGATTCGGGCAACAACCGAACCGATCGCCAAGTATTGTTACTACTTTAATAAGCAAAAATACTTAGGAGGAAAATGAGGCAAACTGGCCTTTGCTTCCTCGCGGACATCAGTTGCTCGAACGTTTGTAGTCTACTACAAAGCGATACCCAGGAACAGACCATTGAGTGATTGAAAGGCGATCGGGGAGAGGGGGAGGATTGGGCAGATGGGGAGGAGGGGGAGGATTGGGGAGATGTTCGTAGTAACGACTTAAATCGTTTCCTCGTGACTTGGCTCTGCCAAGTCATGCCCCCTTGGAGGCTCTGCCTCCAGTCCCCTATCAGGCGGCAGAGCCGCAAACTGTCCATGTCAAGGCAGAGCCATGACACGAGAGCCACTCTAATCTCCCCATCTCCCCAATCCTCCCCATCTCCCCCATCTCCCCATCCTTCCCCTAAAATCCTTAATCTTTTCTCTATTCGCAGACACTCAGAATTGTGGTTAAATCCAACCAGAGTTGTACAGAAGACTCAGGAAACCAATTTTTGTATCAATTGATACAAAAATTCGCCAAGTCAATCCCTAGGATGATTCAGGGATAACGCAACTGAATCTTGGAGCCTGACGAGCAATGGTGCGGTGCACCGGCTTCGCTGACGGCATAAAGCAAGGGTGCAGATGCGCTATCAACTCAAGCGACAGAGGGAAATTTTGCAATGATTGACCTTGGACTGTTCATGGCGATCGGCACCGACTTCGCCATCGAAATAGACTGATAGATCTAAATCCTTGAAGTTCGCGGGCGCCGAAGAATGCCTCTCTTCCCAAACCTAACCCGGAAAGACATCCGGTTACATCTAGGTTCGTAGCCAAAGCGCTTTGACACCCTGCCCCTTGTAAACACGCTCGTTCCCTGACGTCGATTGACACTAACCTAGAACAGAGGAGATATTAATGTTCCAGACTCCACAAGAAGTTTTAAATTATATCCGCGAGCAAGACATCAAGATCATCGATCTCAAGTTCATCGATACGCCAGGAATCTGGCAGCACTGCTCGTTCTATCGCGATCTCATTGACGAAAGTGCGTTTGATGAAGGCGTTGCTTTCGATGGTTCCAGCATCCGGGGTTGGAAAGCCATCAATGAATCAGATATGTCGATGGTGCCTGACCCGACAACGGCTTGGATCGATCCCTTCATGGCTGAGAAAACTCTCAGCATGATTTGCAGCATCAAGGAACCCCGCACTGGCGAATGGTACAGCCGCGACCCTCGCACCATCGCTCAAAAATCCTTGGACTATCTGATTTCAACTGGCTTGGGCGATATGGCGTTTATCGGCCCAGAAGCTGAATTCTTCGTGTTTGATGATGTTCGCTTCGATCAAACTGAAAACACGGGCTATTACTACGTCGATTCCGTTGAAGGACGCTGGAACTCCGGTAAACAAGAACCCGGTGGTAACCTCGGCTATAAACCCCGTTACAAAGAAGGGTATTTCCCCGTTGCGCCAACGGATACCCTCCAAGATATGCGGACCGAAATGCTGCTGACAATGGCAGATTGCGGTGTTCCCATTGAAAAGCATCACCATGAAGTCGCTACTGGCGGACAAAATGAACTCGGGATTCGCTTTGCTCCCTTAGTCCAAGCGGCTGACTATTTGATGACCTACAAGTATGTCATCAAAAACGTTGCTAAGAAATATGGTAAGACGGTTACGTTCATGCCAAAGCCTTTATTTAACGATAATGGCTCGGGGATGCACACCCACCAGTCCATCTGGCAAAATGGTCAACCCACTTTCGCGGGTGATCAATATGCAAATTTGAGCAAAACTGCCCTCCATTACATTGGTGGTTTGCTCAAGCACGCACCCGCTTTGTTAGCCATTACCAACCCTACCACCAACTCTTACAAGCGGTTGGTTCCTGGTTTTGAAGCTCCGGTAAACTTGGCTTATTCCCAAGGTAACCGTTCTGCCTCGATCCGGATTCCCCTTTCTGGACCGAATCCGAAGGCGAAACGCTTGGAGTTCCGCTGTCCCGATGCCACCTGTAACCCTTATTTGGCGTTTGCAGCGATGCTCTGCGCTGGTATTGATGGGATTAAGAATCAAATTGATCCCGGCGATCCTTTAGATGTGGATATCTATGACCTGAGCCCTGAAGAGTTGGCGAAGGTTCCCTCCACACCAGGTTCTCTGCTAGATGCGCTCAAGGCTTTGGAAGCGGATCACGAGTTCCTGACGGCTGGCGGTGTGTTTACGGAAGATTTCATCACTAACTGGATTGAGTACAAACTCGATAATGAAGTCAACCCAATGCGGTTACGTCCTCACCCCTATGAGTTTGCCCTCTACTACGATTGTTAATTTTCCTCAGTTGACATAAACTTTGGGAAATTAGTTAAAGAAGGGTCACCCAATGCGGGTGGCCCTTTTTTATGAATTCCCTAAAAAAAAGTCGGTTAACTGGGATTTTCGTTACAATTGTTTATATTAAAACCTGATCGATCGCATTGATTTACCTCTCCCATGACTGATCATCTCACTAAAGTAGCCTACAAAACGATTCAGAACAGCAAAACCTATTTTAGTCTGGCTCATAAATCCATCAGTTCCCAGCTACTCAAAGCTTTCGCACCTCCCCGGGAATCGCGGACGAATCCGATCGCTCCTGATCTGTTAATGAAAATTCGCGAACGACTCGATCGCCTGATGGAAACGGACTGGAAGGATGCAGAACGGGGTATCTACCCCACGGATTTGCTGTTTGATCATCCTTGGGAAGATTTTTTGCGCCAGTATCCGTTGCTCTGTTTAGATATGCCTACAGTCTGGATGCGATCGCAACAAAAAAAGAATCAGGAGTTTGCCTCGAACATCGATACCAGCAGCTATCCCGCCTATTACCTGCAAAACTTCCATCATCAAACTGATGGGTATTTAAGTGAAAATTCGGCGAACTTATATGATTTGCAGGTGGAACTATTATTTAATGGTGCTGCTGATGCCATGCGCCGGAGAATTTTAGCCCCTTTAAAGCGATCGCTAAACCCTTGGGAGAGCCTTTCTCAAAATCAACTCCGCATTTTAGACGTGGCCTGCGGCACTGGGCGTACTCTAAAGTTTCTCAGAGGAATGCTCCCAAAAGCTGCACTGTTTGGGATTGATTTATCCCCGGCTTATTTGCGAAAAGCAAATGAAATCCTGTCTCAAATTCCGGGGGAATTACCCCAACTCTCTCAGGCAAATGCAGAAGAAATGCCCTATCGCGATGATTATTTTCATGGAGTAACGAGTGTTTTCCTGTTTCATGAGCTTCCGGCTAACACGCGACAAACGGTGATTAATGAATGTTTTCGGGTTCTCAAACCGGGCGGAAGTTTGACCCTTTGTGATTCCATTCAAGTGAGTGATTCTCCTGAATTGAAGAGCGTTATGGAGAATTTTGCTCAGATGTTTCATGAACCCTACTATCGTAATTATATCCAGGATGATTTAGTCCATCGGTTAGAAACAGCCGGGTTCACGGATATTCAAACGGAAACCCATTTCATGAGTAAATATTGGACCGCCCGCAAACCTCACTTGAGTGAATAGGGAGGGAACTTGAACTAGGCGATCGCGTTGGGCGACAGAGGCGATCGCCTATTTTAAATCAGCCGCCACCCTCCCTCATCCTTGAAACTAAAGAATCCAGCATTTTGAACTCTTCATCTTGTTCAGGGGTGAGCAACTCAACTGCCGTAACGGGAATGATCAATGTCACCTCAATCTATCAGTCCACGGAGAGTAGACAGAAATGCCATGAATAGGCTATACAAGGTCTATGAAAAACCCAACGATGCACCAGTAGGAACCTGATAATGACAACCGACTTAGAGACCCAATGCACTCCCATCCCTTCTACGCAAGAGTTATTAGAGGAGTCTTCCGAGACTAACCTCGTAGAGGAACTTGAAACCGTCATTGGCAGTTTGGCTCAGGACCAAAAGGTGATGTTTGCGCTCAACGAATCGGGTCATCTTTGGAAATTCAAATACGGTACCGTTGAGGTGTTCGTGCAACTGTCAGGAACCAGTGATGAGGATACCCTAACTGTTTGGTCCTTCGTGCTTCAACTTCCCGCCAAGAACGAACCCGAGTTAATGCGGAAGTTATTGGAAATGAACTGGTTGACCACTTATGAAGCCCACTTTGGCATTGTGGACGAACGAGTCACAGTTCTGTGTAGTCGCACTGTTATGGACCTCAATCCCAGTGAAATTTCGCGATGTGTCACCATCGTAGCGGCGATCGCAGATGAAAATGATGAAAGATTGCTTGCAGAATACGGACAATAGGTGCAGAAAGACATAGGGTCATTCGTCATTTGTCGTTTGTGGTGTGTTTCTCTAAAGTTTTGAATCATCCAAAAGACAAAGGACCTAGCCGCCATGACTCATGAAAAATGACCCCTAACAAATAACTCTTGATCGGATGAGTTACCAAATCGTCTGAATAGTCGTTAATGCCTGAATTTTTCGGTCACGGGTGACTAAGGGAAGGTTTAAAGATAAAGCAGTCGCCGCAATAATACGGTCTGGCATATCGGGCACAGTTGCCCTGTCAATGTGTCGAACATTTTCGGCAATATTACGATTCAAGGGTGCTAATAAAATACCCATATTGGGATTATCCGCTGCATTTAAAACTCGGGTCAGTACCTCATCTACTAAACGGCCTCGTTCAATCAAATAAGCAATTTCCACAATAGAAATAGCAGAAAAATAGATAAAATCTCCTCCAGTCGCTGCTTGTTCTAAAGCATTTAATGCCGCTGAAGAAAGTCTAGGTAGGTCAAAAACATACCAAATTATGGTATGGGTATCGGCGACGACGGAGGGCATTAAATAATCTCCCGGGGGAAATTCCCCCACATTTCTTTCCGGGCTTCGGCAATGTCTTCTTCCGTAATATCAACTTTTAAATCAGCACATAATCCTTTAACACTTTTCAAGGGTCGCTTATGCGGATTTTGTTGATGAAGAAACTCCGCAAAATCTAATACTTCTTGCTGTTTTTCGGGGGGTAACGTCCGCAACGTTTCTAAAACTGCCTGTTCTAAATTCATGGGGTCAGTTCCTCCGATATTTTTCTAGGATAATTTTGGTTCTTTAGTGAATTCAGTCTAGCAAATATTCCTTTCTCTGTTCAACCACCCCTTTAACCGAGTTCTGGGAATTGTTCGATTTAACAACAAAAGCTGTTAACCTGCTCTCGGGAATGAGTCGGATAAACAGAGGTAAGATGTCTATGTTATCCCAACGATCAGGAGTCTGAATTCTCCCTTTGGGTAGCAGACTCTTACCCTATCCTAAGCACCTTTCAAGGTTTACTGATGCACAATCCCCTTTGGCGATTGATTCCACCGATTCAGGTTAGCGGTTCCATGCAAATGGCGATCGATTTATGGTTACTCGAACAATATGTCTCAGGGAATCATCCCCCAGTGTTGCGATTTTATACCTGGGACCCGGTAGCGATTTCTTTGGGGTACCATCAACAGCGGTGGCCCCAACGGTGGGCGGATTTAAGGTGGCAGGGGATGCCGATTGAGTTGGTCCGGCGTCCGACTGGGGGTCGGGCGGTTTTGCATCACGGGGATTTGACTTACATGGTGGTGATGTCGGATCCAGATGCTGGGGAGGGGACAGGAGCAAAACGCTCTCCTGTCCCCGGATATGAGAGGATTTGTGAGTTTTTAATCGCGGGTTGGCGCAGTTTGGGGGTGGAGTTACAGTATGGTCGGGCGGGACGGGGATATCGTCAAACGGCGAATTGTTTCGCGACGGCAACGGGTGCGGATTTAGTGTTGCCGTCGGGGGAAAAGTTTATTGGGAGTGCACAACTCCGGCGCAATGGGGCGGTTTTGCAGCAGGGTTCGATGCAGTTAAACCCGTCGCCGGAGTTGTTTTCTGAGGTTTTTGGAACGGAAGGGCGGGTGCATTCGGGGTTACCGGTTTTATCTGGACCGTTGGCGGAGGTCCGGGAACGGGCGATCGCCTCTTTGATGGAGTCTGCTTCCCGTTGTTTCGGGGTGCAGTTGATTCCTCAACCTCTTTCAGAGGATGAATGGGAGAAAATCAACAGCTTGAGTCACGCTGATTTGGTGTGTGAAAAAGACTCAAAAGAGGGTTCTGAACTGTTAACACCCGAGGAATAAGGACTGAAGTCGTTCCTGTCAATAGAGGATGAACCTGTGATTACCTTTTTCAAGGGATTGAAGTCCAGTTTTCGGCTCAAAGTCTCTTTTGTCAAGGGGGATTTAGAGAGAGCATTCGGAACTCAGGCGATCGCAAACCAGTATATACACAATTCGGTTGTAAAACTCGGTTTTATGTATGACGCTTCCTCATTCCGTATCAGTTAAGTCCTAACTTTGAACAGGGCAGTGGCTCACTTTTTGAAATGGCGTACTTCTTGTTCTGTAAAAGAGTTAGCGGTTGCTTTGGCGATCGCAGCAATCCCAAATCCTGGCGGATAACTTCCCTCTTCTTTAATCTGCTGAATTTGTTCGCGTTGGATTGGCAAATTCAATTTTTTCCCGACGGTTGCCACAATATCCCCGCGATCAATAATTCCGGAAACGGCACCGGCTGGGGAAAGCACCGTAATATACGGTAAATTGTTACTTTCCATCCAATTAATGACCTCTACTAGGGTGCTATTTTCCTGCACTGTAATAATTTCCGGCAGCGGATGTACAATTTCTAACAACGTTTGAGTTTGCCACTGACTCCGTTCAATTGAGCGTAAATCTTCTAGGGAAATCATGCCTCGATAACGGCCATCGGAGGCGGCAAAATAGGCCGCGTAACGCTGCTCGGTTTGCAGGTAGTCGGCGGCAAATTCATTTAAGGTCATTTTGGCATCGACGACGCGAAAATGACGGGTCATGGCGTCCTGTGCTTGGAGTTGGAGTAGAGCTTGTTGTAAGGTGGCTAGGCGATCGTAGGCGTTGGCGTTACGAACGGCAAACCAGCCAATTAAGGCAATCCAAATACCCCCTAAGCTATTGGCAAGTAACAAAATGGACAGTCCGAGGGCGATCGCACCAAACCCCAGGGTTTTACCCGCCTGGGCTGCCCAATGCACAGCCTGAAAGCGGTTCCCACTGATTTTCCAGATGATTGCTTTTAGAATTTGCCCGCCATCGAGGGGGAGTCCGGGAATCAGGTTAAATAATGCCAAGACGAGGTTAATACTAGATAAATCCCGGGCGACGACGGCGATGGGCGAGGTCCCGGGTACGAGCCCGGCGATGACTCCCAGAACGGCAAATAAGGTCAAACTGACGGCAGGTCCGGCGATCGCCACTTGAAAGGCTTCTTCGGGGGTCTTAGATTCCTGTTCAATGGCGGCTACACCCCCAAAAATAAACAGAGTAATCGAGTTGACCTTGATTCCTTGAGACTGCGCGACTAAACTATGACCGAGTTCGTGGAGTAAGACAGAAGCAAACAGCAAGAGGGCTAATCCTAACCCAGTTCCCCAGGCGATCGCGGGTTCCCATTGTTGTTGTTCTGAATACTGCCCCGCATTCAATACCGTGACTAAAGAGAGGATAATCAACCATGAATAATCTATATAAAGCGGGATGCCAAATACCATCCCAATTCGCCAACCCGGTTGCATAAAATTTTCCTTAATTTTTAGTGATGTTAGTGATGGGGTTTGCCTTGAACCCGCACATCGCGATCGAGCCAATCTGAGAATTCCATCTGGCTTTGTTCTATTCTACTAATTTTCAGGGCGCAACTGACTGGGATAACCTAGGTATAGAGGAAGAGTTGCACAGCAGAGGCTTGAAAAAATGGGGGGCAGTATTCTTCTCGAATCTTTGGGAAAAAATTAGGTCAGTTTGTAAGGAGATGAAGAATACTTTTTGTCAGCAAAGCAATAACAATCCCATTGCAGTTGTTTCTTGGAGTTCCCTGAATGTTAGGGGGTTGATTGCAGCGGAATGGAAGTGGAGGTTTCCCCTAACAAGTTTTCAATTCTATTGATGCAGCTTGGTAGAGGCCAGTTTAAATCATGATGGCAATAACATTAAGCTGGGGGAGCATCTGGCTCCCTGGGGCTTTTTAGAATGTTGCAAGAGGTCTAATAACTACCGGTCTCCTGGTGCGATCGCCTCAATCTGTATCGAAAAAATAAGAGCGATGCCCTAGGACTCGGTAAAGGTTTAGATTAAAAGGATGACGACGCCCCAGAGGAACTCAGGCGATCGCCTGAGTTCCTCTAGGGCGATGGGTGAATGGGAGGCTGTCCTAGGCTGCGCTAAGTCATCCCGGACTTACCCATCAATTTTTCTACAGAACACCCGCATTACTTAAACCTAAAATCAATCCGGTTCCAAGCAGGTGACCAAAACTTAGGGTTGCCAAGAGTTCAGGAATACCAAATTTCTTAAGCAAGGGGGGCATTCCGACGGGCAGACCGGGCCCTTTGCCGGGATTTTGGATGGCTCGGTAGCCAATGATGATTGCAAATAGATTAGCCAAGATCATCACCAGTCCAACTGATGGAGACCAGCTTGGGGTAGGGGGTACGTTCGAGGCAACAGCAAGTAAGGTTGTGTAAAGCAAGTTTGTATCTCCTTTGTGGATAAATCACTTCAATGACTGGAATTATAAGAATTTATCGGCAAAAAAGAAAATTTTGTATTAATCCTTTACAAAAGCTTACACTTTTGAAACAAATTGTAATGATTTGCAGGAGAAAAATCTGAGATGCGCGTTAAAATTTGTGGGATTACAAGACCAGAGCAAGGGGTAGCGATCGCTGATTTAGGGGCTACGGCGCTGGGTTTCATTTGTGTGCCAACTTCCCCGCGCTATGTGACTGATGTACAGATTCAGCAGATGGTTCAGGCCCTAGAAGGAGTTCCAGTCGATCGCATTGGGGTGTTTGCAAGTACCCCACTTGAGATAATTTGTCAAACCGTTGAAGTGGGAGGATTAACCGGGGTGCAACTGCATGGCGGGGAATCTTGGGAATTTTGCGATCGCCTGCGGCAAGCATTACCCGAGGGAGTGGAAATCCTCAAAGCTATCCGAGTCAAAGCAGCAACAGACTTACAGCAAGCTAGGGATTATCTCCCGGTTGTGGATACATTGCTACTGGATGCTTACCATCCCGGACTGTTGGGAGGAACGGGACATACCATAGACTGGAATCTGTTGCAACAGTTTAAACCCGGTTGCCCCTGGCTGTTGGCTGGGGGACTGACCCCAGAGAATATCCAAGAGGCGATCGCCCAAGTCAAACCCCCCGGTATCGACCTCTCCAGTGGAGTTGAGCGATCGCCGGGGGACAAAGACCTCACCAAAGTTGCGGAATTGTTCTACAAGCTCAAATTGTCCGGCAGTGACCTATCCAAATTAGCTTGACAACTCATCCATCACCCTGTATAATCCTTTCTTTAAAAGAAAGACGGTTGATGACGAATCAGGTTGAGAAACTCTTCCCGAGTCTTTTGCTCTTCCTGGAATTGACCCACCATCGCACTGGTTACCGTCCAAGACCCTGGTTTTTGCACGCCCCGCATGACCATACACATATGAGTCGCTTCCATGACTACGGCTACCCCTTTCGGTTCTAAAATGCTTTGAACCGCTTCGGCAACCTGGCGGGTAAGGCGCTCTTGCACCTGGAGTCGGCGACTGTACATCTCGACGATGCGGGCGAGTTTGCTTAATCCCACAACTTTTTGATTGGGGATATAGGCAACATGGGCGCGGCCCATAAACGGGAGCATATGGTGTTCGCAGAGGCTGAAGAAATTGATATCTCGCACCAGTACCATCTCGTTATGCCCTTCGTCAAAGATGGCGCCATTGAGCAACTCTTCTAGCGATTGATTGTAACCGCTCGTCAAAAAACGCATGGCATCCGCCGCCCGTTTGGGGGTCTTGAGCAACCCTTCCCGTTCTGGATCTTCCCCAACTCCCAGGAGAACTTCGCGGAACGCATCCTTCATCCGATCAGCGCTTTCTGCCGGAGGTTGATGAATATTGGGTTGAGCGCCATTTAAGGTATTGCGATCGGGTCGCGTCTCAATGCGAGGAGTTTTGTCCGAAGTTTGGGCAGATTTCATACCATTTCCAGTCTCGGGTAATTGGGATCCGTGGGAAGCAGCAATAGTCATAAAAGATGTATGAGAGTGAGAGAGGTTTACAGATACTTCAAGTCCAGACATTTACAGGATGGAAGTCGTCGGACATAGCACCACCGACAGTCGAACGGTTGGCGGAGGCTGTATCACGCAGTGTTGATCAAGGGTGAAAATTAATCCCAAAAGCGCCGCTGTCATTTCTAAGAAATTAACCTCTATTAGGCATGACCTAGGGTTTGAGATTTCTGATGAAATGGCTGGATTTTCTTTGCTAGATTACTTCTTTGCGCTAGAAAAAACCGATCAGCATCTTTTGGCTTTCCCAGACGGAATTTGATCGAGGAAATTTCGATCTTGAATTACGATCGCTGGATCGGATTAATCTTTGAATTTCAATCCCTGGCTTGATGTCGAGGCGATCGCTGCCGGTTGAGTCGCTTTTTTCGTGACTCCCTGGGTTGCTGCAATCGCCACTCATCTTGGGATAATGCGAAATCAGATAGCTCAACAAGAGCAAAAAGAGTGAAGGTTAGCAAAGAAACACGCAGAAATTGGGTGGCTTAATTTCAGGGGGATAGAGAACCCACCCCAGGGTTGATCTACAGTTCTTGATGAAAACTTGCCTCAGCGATGGTAGGAACGTGGGAATTTCCCAAACGTGGTATTTTCCCCGATCGCTTGGCCGGGTTTATAGATGGAATTTTCCCTGAGTTTAGAGGGAGAGTTAAGGGCATTGTTAGCCCAGGTAGAAGGAGCAAGAAGGGGTGAGTCCGTCATCTTGCATCTAGGTCAGATGCACCGATGCGGTTAAGAGTCCCCGTGATTACCCCTGGGTTAGCCGAGGTTAAAGGTTTAGAAATTCGCCCGGGCACTCTACCCAGTGAGTAAGGAATCATCGTGCAAGATAATTTGACTCAGAAAACTAACTAAACGTAAACTTTTGTTACTGATTTAAAGTATATCATTCAATGGGATAGTTGGTTTAGCAAGCCCCAATTCTTTTCGACAGGAAATTGAGGATGAGTAACCCCGACTATTGGGGCGATCGCGCCGGGTCATCACTTGGGTCAGTGTCGCTGAAAAATGAACCAGGGAGAAGGCTTGACCTTAGTCCCTGGCCCATTGCCTCAGTTCTCTGGGGGAATTTTTTTGACCCAATATAGAGCAAATATATTGATCGGGCTTAGAAAAACGAATAGTCAACTAAACCAGAAGCCTGTGAATGTCACCCCTATTGCAACTTAGGCTGGCACTTCAGCAAATACCCCAATTCGGCGAAACTTCTGATAGCGGAGTTCCCGGCGTTGCTGACTGGTTAACGTGGAGAGTTCGTCTAAATTGTTTAATAATGCTTCCTTGAGATTTTCTGCGGCCTTTAAAGGGTTGGAATGAGCGCCTCCCAAGGGTTCAGGTAGGATTTCATCGAGAATGCCCAGATTTTTTAAATCCCATGAGGTAATTTTCAGGGCGTCAGCGGCCCGGGGAGCCTTGGAAGCATCTTTCCAGAGAATTGCGGCACAGGCTTCGGGAGTGGCGACGGTGTAAACTGCGTGTTCAAACATGAGAAGGCGATCGGCCACTCCAATTCCTAACGCGCCACCAGAACCGCCTTCGCCAATCACGGTAGAAATAATCGGCACATCCAGACGGAACATTTCCCGCAGATTGTACGCGATCGCCTCTCCCTGACCTTGATGTTCTGCTTCTACCCCCGCCCAAGCGCCCGGGGTATCAATAAAGGTAAAAATCGGCATCCCGAAGCGGTTCGCATGATCCATCAACCGCATCGCCTTGCGATAACCCCCAGGGGAAGCCATCCCAAAATTGCGCGTCACGTTATCTTTCGTATCCCGACCTTTCTGATGACCCAGAATGACCACGGGGATACCACCAATACGGGCCATCCCACCCACTAAAGCGGGGTCATCAAACCCCCCGCGATCGCCGTGGAGTTCCATCCATTCATCAGTAATCGCTTGAATGTAATCTAACGTACTGGGCCTGCGGGGATGACGGGCTAACTGCAACCGCTGATAGGGCGTTAACGTGGAAAAAATTTCCTGACGCAGTTGGTTCGCGCGCGCTTCCAACTGGCGGATCTCCTCCGAGACATCTACCCCATTTTCTTCGGCGAGTTCTCGGATTTGTTGAATACGCCCTTCCAGTTCTGCGAGGGGCTTTTCAAAATCTAAAAGGAAAGTTCTGCGTTCGGGAGTTGCCATAACAGGTGAAGAGTTAGAGAGATGGGGGAGGTGGGGCAGATAGGGGAGGTGGGGGAGATAGGGCAGATAGGGGAGGTGGGGGAGATGGGAACGACTGAAGTCGTGACGTTGAACATCCTCCCTATCCTCCCCATCCTCCCTATCCTCCCCATCCTAGAGACTAACGAGGCTGAAGCAGCAGGGGTTGAAAGCCATGCTTAATGGACCATTCGCCGATCATTGCCATCTTCTGCACTGAAATTTGATTGCGTCCCCAAGAGAAATTCGTATAGATTTTTTCAAATTCCAGTAGCATCGACTCGGCAAAGCAAGCAAAAAGCTGACGTGCAGGGACATCCATACTGACGATTTGCATAATTCGCCAATCAATGTCTAGGGTGTGTTCAACAATCCCGCCTTTCAGGACAACAACATCCGGGTGTTGAAACTGGGTCTCCAGATTTTTGGGGTATCCGCCATCAATGAGCAAACAAGGATGCTTTAAGGAATTGGCATCAATTTCGACCCCTTTAGGCATACTTGCCACCCAGACGACAATATCAGCTTGGGGAAGTGCTTCTTCCAAAGCCATAATTTTGCCGCGTCCTAGATCTTCTTGCAAGAGTCGCAAGCGTTCGCGATCGCGGGCGATCAGCAGGAGTTCGGCAACATCCGTTCGACTGTTCAACCAGCGACAGACGGCACTCCCAATATCTCCTGTGGCTCCACAAACGGCCACGGTTGCTTTTGACAAGTTGATGCCAAGCTGTTTTGAGGCTTGTTCTACCTGCTGACAGATAATATAGGCAGTGTGGGTGTTTCCGGTGGTAAAGCGTTCAAACTCTAGCTTGATATTGCGAACTTGCTCAAATTGCTGCAAGTTAAAGTTTTCAAAGATAATTGAGGAAAAACCCCCAAGTGCCGTGATGTTAATGCCATGTTTTTGGGCGTGAGCCATTGCGTTAAGGATTTTCCGCGTTGCTGCCTTGATCCGCCGGGAGGCAAGCATTTCTGGCAGAAAGCACGATTCCACATACCGTCCTTCAATAGTCTGGCCGGTGGCACTGGTAACAGTGATGTTATCGACTATCTGCGGTGGGGCGGAACACCAAAAATCCAACCCTTGATCGGCATATTCCGGGTAACCCAGATCTCTAGCAACAGACTGGGCGTGAGCCAAACTGGTAAGGTGACCGATGAGACCAAACATTAAGCGTTTTAGGGTAGCCTTTGAATTAGGCGCAGTAGGGTTAAAGGAAAAGATTCATTAAGAATATCTTTAAATGGTACACCAAGACTGTACGGGAGTCCCGGTAGCCTCGTCTCTTTCCCATACTGGGGGATCGGATGAGAATCTCGGTCTTTTTAGATAACACAGAGATGACAGAGGGTCAAAAAAATGCCGCTTCGCAGAATCATCGGCGCGATCGGCATTGTTTGATCAGGGATTGAAGTGGAGTTTTATCGGGTCCAATAATGTTATGCGACCTTGAGGAGGTCTTCTTTGGATTCCCCGGACTGGATTTCTACCATCATTGGGTCGAAACTGAGCTGTTCGGTGAGTCGTGTTCGGGCTAAAACTCGATATTCCCAGAAGTGTTCTCCAGCAGCACAGAGTCCTAGATATAAGTTAATCACTTGAGGTTGGGTCCGCCAGAGGGTCCACAATTGCTGCCAAAACTGCCCCCGGATTTCAGGTCGCCGGATGCCTTGATGCCAGATTAATCGCGCTACCAGGCCCAGTCCTTTGCCGGTGGGAAAATGCATATTCTGCTTCCGTCCCCGATGAGGAACGATGTTGAGGCATTGTTGAAAGCAACGGCGCAAATAGTTCCGGGGCTCATACATATTCCAGAAGCTTTCGACGTATTCTTTGGCGATTTCTTCAACGGGGCGAGAGGGGATGAAGTTCATTAAGCTATTTTGGTCCCCCACTTCCGTGACACCGATGCCTTCGAGTAAGCGTTCTTCTCTTTTCAAGCGATGCCAGAGGGCTGTGTTGGGTAAGGCTTGCAGAATTCCCAACATGGGTTGGGGAATATTGGTTTGTTCTACAAAGGCTTGGATGCGATCGCCTGCGCCGGATTTTTCTCCATCAAAGGCGAGGATAAATCCCGCATAAATCAGCATTCCAGCTTCATTGATTTTCCGACAGGCTTCTATTAGAGGATGTCGAGTATTTTGAAACTTTTGGGTGACTTGCAAACTGTCTTGATCTGGGGTTTCGATGCCCAGAAAAACTGTGTAGAACCCAGCTTCACTCATCAAGTGCAGTAGTTCGTCATCTTCAGCCAAATTGACTGAGGCTTCGGTGATAAAGGTAAAGGGAAAGTTTCGTTCCTGCATCCAGGGAATGAGTTCTCGCAGCATTCGCTTAACGTTGCGATTATTGCCGATAAAGTTGTCATCAACGATGAACAGGGAACCGCGCCATCCTAGATCATACAAGGCTTGCAGTTCAGCGAGGGTTTGACTCGGTTCTTTGGTGCGGGGTTTGCGACCGTAGAGGGTGATGATATCGCAAAATTCGCACTGGAAGGGACAACCCCGAGAAAATTGGATTGCCATCATCAAGTAGGAATTTAAGTCGAGGAGATCGAAGCGGGGTAAGGGACTTGTAGAAACATCAGGCTTTTCTTCGGCGCGGAAGATGCCTCGTTCTTCTCCTCGGGCGATCGCATCCAGAAACATCGGAATGGTGATTTCTCCTTCGTCCAACACCATATATTGCACCCCTGCATCGATCGCCGGTTGCGGGACAGCGGTGGGGTAGGGTCCTCCTACGGCAACTTTTTTACCCTTGCTGATTGCTTTGGCGATTAAGGCGTGGAAGTCGGGTTTTTGAACGAGCATGGCGGAGAGAATGACTAGATCGCACCACTCCCAATCGGCTTCGGTTTCTTCTTGAACGTTGCGATCATAAAAGCGGATTTCCCAATCTTTTGGCAATAGGGCCGCAACGGTAATGATTCCCAAGGGTGGAATTACCGTTTTGAGTCCAGCCATTTTCATAAATCGGTCATAAGACCAGAAGGATTGGGGAAAATGGGGATAAAGTAATAATGCTTTCATAAAGTGGAGATTCCTAAAGCAGTAATCTTCCCCTTAGTTATGAGTGGCGTTTTGTTAAAATGAAATCGTTCTTTAGGTAGAGTTTGGTCGGACTGGTTCTCAGGCTTGGGTTATAGATGAAGCGATCGCCCACCCCAATGACGCCCCTACACCGGCCAAAAAAATAGCGATCGCCCTCAATTCCAATAAAAACTTACGGATTTGAGGGCGATCGCTAAAGGGTTTAAGGGTTAAATTTAGGCCCCGGCTAGTCCGTAAGCCGACATCCGCATGATATCGCGAGTGGTAAAACCGATGGTGCTGAGGGCTTCACCGTAAGCAATCATAAAGTCTTCGACGAGGGCTTCTTTTTCCATTTCCAGGACCTTAGCATCGTCGGAGACCTGATTCAGCATTTTCCAAACGATGGGGAGGTTTTCCCGGTTGGCTTCCTCCAGTTCAGTTTTGGAGTCCTCAAAATGAGCTTGCAGCCATTTTTCCCCAAAGTTGAGGTGGCTGTATTCGTCTTTAACGACGCCTTCGGTAATTTTCCGTGCAAAGGGGTCAGCTACGGGGATGTAGATGTTATAAGCAGAGATGGCAAAGCTTTCGATAATCAACGCTTGAATCAACAAACAGGTGACAACTTTACCTGCGGCTGCTGCCTTTTGAAAATTTTGGTGCAACCCGGAGAAAAATTCCCGGGCAAACTCCATATCAGGCTCTACCGCTAAATTCCGCCCACAGGCTTGGAACCCTTTCTTGTGACGAAGCTCCATTTTTGCCAAGCCGAGCAATTCGTCTTTACAATCCGGCAGCATTTCAGCCAGTTTAATGTAGTTATCATTGGCTTCCTGTTCGCCTTCGATCACGATCGCGTTAATTCGGCTGTAAGCATCTTTATAGGTGGGGCTTTGGAAGTCAAGGGTTGCGCTGGTGGCCTCAAGCTGGGGCATAGCTCTGTTTTCTCCTGATGATATGGTTGCTGACAATCTTAGAACTGACCTTATTATTTGAGTTAAGGTAAAGAATAGACGGGTTAACACCATTTAAAGGTCTTTTATTTTACTTTACCGTTCGTCATATAACTTTACCATTTTTTCAGGGAATCGCCAACGAGGACAGACTCTGGTAGGAATCCAGTCCCAAGGGCTACAGAACTTAGGGGATGAGAGTAAAGGGTCGCTTGCTCGGGTTGGGCCTACTCGGGCTGAGAATCACTCAGAATTTGCAAGCGAATCGTGCGATCGCCCTCATCCCCCAGGGGCACTTCAATGACTTGACCTGCTAATCGGTCCAAACAGGTCAACAGCATTCGCAAATGGGGCGTGCTTGCACCTGTATCGACATAGAGGCGATCGGTCAAACTGCCCAAACGCCGCCAAGTGGTGTACAGTTTGGCAACGGTTTGTTCAATTTGCGAGGCTTGTTTGACCAAATCTGCTGCGGTGTTCAGACACCCCATGCGGAGTGCTTCTTCTAAAGCCATTTCGACATCGATGGAACTAGCGGCGATCGCCTGAACCTGCGCCGCTGCATCTAAATATTTCGACAAACTCCGCGCATCGGACGTTAGTTGCTTGACGGTATCCACATCAGGATTGATGGCGGCTTCCTCCCGAATCGAAACCTGGTGGGAGGGAGGCAGTTTCTCCATTTCGCGGACCAACGGCGCGAGATAACGGGGTGGCAGGGAACCCGCAGTGGCTTTTTCTTTCACCTCTTCTGGCAGCAATTCTGATGTCATGGCGGTCCATTCGTCCGAGAGTTGGCGGACTTCCCTGCGGGTGATGCGATCGCCATCTCGGGCCGCTTGCGTGACCATCTGCTGCACCTCGGGAGCAGATTTCGCCGTTTCTACAAAAGCCCGTTTGCTAAATTTATTAATGGTATCCGGGTCCAAATCCCCCTGACTTAAGAGGGTATCAGCACTATTTGCCAGTTCAATGAGGGAATAAGCCTGACTTTTGCTGATTTCCCGGTCCTTAAGCCAGTTGAGGAAGCCCCTGCCGCGTCCTTCTCCGCCAATTTTCTCGCGATCGCGCACCGCACTCAGGATCCGTCCGCGCCAAATATCTGTTTGCAAATCAAAATGGTCGCAAACTTTCCAGGCATTATCCACCTGATGCTCAAAATCAGGCTCTGAAATCTCCTCATCTTCCGGGTCCGGAAGGTTAAAATTCAGGTCCGTGATATTTTCTAAAACCGCAGCAAGTTCTTCCGGGGATTGGGGTCGTTCAGCCATTGACAGCAGCAATTTTATTGGGCGACAGCCGACCTATTATGGCATGAGTTGGGTCTACTCCATGCATTGTTTTGCCCGAAGGGACGCCAGAGAGTCCTTTAATTTAGGCCCCCATCGGGATTTGCATCTCCAGGGCACTCCAATCCGTTTCGCCCTGGCTTCTATATCCCTGATTCAACACTATTTACAATTTTTCACTGCAAACCCATTCGATTTTTATTCAATTTATCCTTGGAATTGACAAAAAGTTTCAAAATGTTTAAAATAGGAAATAAAGAAAAACAAAATTAGAGTAAATATATGACAGTATTAAAATTAGGCGATCGCGGAGAAGCAGTTAAGTTTTTACAGCAGAAGTTGCTAACCCTAGAATTATTTTCAGGCACGGTAGACGGAATTTTTGGACCCAAAACCGAAGCGGCGGTTAAAGTCTTTCAAAAAAATATGGGATTATCCGCCGATGGCATTGTCGGTAAAGAAACTGAGGATAATTTTGAAGGCGTGATGCGATCGCCTAAACCGGGACCCACCTTACGACTCGGTTCTAAAGGCGACGAAGTAAAATCCCTGCAAGAAACCTTAAAAAAAGTCGGCTACGACCCTGGAGCCATTGACGGTATCTTTGGACCCAAAACTGAAGCGGCGGTTAAAGCCATTCAGCAGAAAAATAATATGGTAGTCGATGGAGTGGTCGGAACTTGGACTTGGCGTAAATTAATCTTTTTAACCTTCTTATTTTAAAGGGAATTATGTCAATTAAGGGGAAATAACGACTAAAGTCGTTACTACGAACAACAAGAACAATTCTTAGTTTTTAGTAACGACTTCAGTCGTTTCGGGGAACAAAACCCGCGTCAAAATCACCGTTTCATATTGCGCTTTAACCGTTCCAACTCTTCATCAGCTTCCCAGCGGCGAAATTCTTGATCCAAAGGATCTACACCGCTATTAAAACTGCGGTTATAACTTTTATTCCATCCCGTATCCCAACTCGTTTGAGTTTTCGTTTGAGTTCGCGCTGCCTCTGCTTCAACGGATTTCGCCTTCACTTCTTTGCGGCGAACTTGAATCTGACGGTATAAATCTTTTGCCTTTTCAATCCGTTCTTTAACCCCTTGCATTTGTCCCCAGAATTGATTGCCTTCCCGGAGTAAAGAAGCTTCTCGTTCTTGTGCAGCACGGACTAAATCTTCGCGATTGGCAGCTTTGGCTTTACTGACGCGATCGTGCCAGAGTTGAATCTCCTGAGCGGTAGAGAGAATACTCTCCTGCAATTGCTTTTCTTTCCGTTGCAATTCCAAAATTAACTTGAGGGTATCCTCCTCTTGTTCTCGCAGTTGCTCTTCTAGCACCTGCAATTCCAGATGAGGATTGTTTCGCATAAACTCCTCTAATCTGGTTTCTAAGAACCGGCTCATGTCTTCAAATAGACCCATTGCAGGCACTCCCTCGCTCAGGTTTCACTTCTTCTATCTATGGTAGGACAATTTTTTGTGAGTGTTTTCACAGTGAGGGGTGCAGGTCATGCACCCCGACTGCTGGATGAGCCACAGGGAATACCCTAGAGAGACTGTCCCGTATAGATTGAGCGTACTTCACCGTTGCGACGAATGACCGCTTCGCCGTCTTTGACTTCCACTAAACTCCAGCCGCTTGAACCGATCGTTTCGCCAATATTCACGCGACGCGGAACCCCATCAACCTCAAATAAAGCAACGGAGCGATCGCCCAATTCCAGAATTCCCACTAATTTATGCTTGAGACCAGAAACGCTAGAACTGGATGCCGCTGCGGCGGGGACGGGTTCTGATTCTTCCGCTGCGGGATTTTCCGCGACTCCATCTGGGGCTTCTTCTGCCGTCGGGGGTGCGGGTTGGGGAACAGGCGGGGGTGGCGCTGCCACCTGCGGTTGTACGTTAACCGTTCTGGGTGGTTGGGTAGCAGTGGGAGTGGGTGCCGGTGCTGGGGTGGGGGTTTGAGTTGCAGCGGGTGCCGGTGCAGCGGGTGCGGGTGTCGCTGGTTTTGGAGATGCCGCTGGTTTCGGAGGTGCGGCGGGTGCGGGTGCGGGTGCTGCGGGTGCTGCTGCGGTGGTTTGAGGCGCTGGCGGGGTCCGAGGAATGGTAACGGTGAGATTGGGTTGGACGAGGGTGGGATTGATGCCTCGTTCCAAGGCGATCGCAATCCGATTCAGCACTTCGGCGAGATTGCCTTGATGGGGAGTATTCACCGTAACTTGAGGTGCCGGGACCATTACATTCGGTGGATTAACCGTGACATTTACCGGAGGCGGTGGCGGGGGAATGGGTAAGGCGGTATTCGGTGCCACCAGGGGTTCTGCCGGTTGACCCGCTGCTTGTCGGTCCATGACATCGAGCGATCGCTCCATATAGGCGGCAAAATCCGCATCTGCCTCAGCTTTCAACTGTTCCGCCGTTTTTGGAGGAGCTACGGCTTCCGGCTGTGCTGGGGCAATTTTCGCCCAGAATTGCTGCAAATATCCCCGATTCCATAACCATAGACCTAGGGTAATCAGGAGCAATCCACAGGCGGACCCTAATAACAAGCGATCAAAAGATTGTCCCTTACGCCGCTTATCGGTGCGGGTTGCCTTGGCATCAACCGTCGCTTCTGCGGCAGTTTTGGGCATCATCGTCGGAGGGAGGATGATTTGGGGGACCTGTACCGATTGCAAGGTCACCAAATCCGGGGGTGCCGGTTTGGGTTTGCGAGTGCCTCCATCTAAAATCCGGTCTACATCTTGAAATAGGTCATTCATGAGGCGATCGGCGTAGGCATCCACCGACCAATTCGGGGTGCCAACTCCACCTCGCTCCTGTTCCGCCTGGGATGAGTCTATGGTTTTAGTGCTGATATCCTGAGACATGGCCTTTTTTTTATAAGGGTTAGGGTTAAAGATGCGATCGCAATCATTGGGCGACTACTGACAACCGGGCAGTTCCCCTCCGATTTTATAACCTAGTTTAGACAATCCGACAGTCCTAATTTTAGGGCCTAATTCGCTTTTACGAGTTGCACCCATTTATTGTCCTCGCTTTTGCCAGAACGGTCAACCGTCTTTCTGTTACAAACTATTGACAAATTGTGGGTCATTGGTTCTTTGTCATTGGTCCTTTGGTTCCTCGTGACTTGGCTCTGCCGAGTCACGCACAATTGGAGGCTCTGCCTCCTGCCCTCTCACATCTCACCGAAACAGGCGGCAGAGCCGCAAGATGCCCGTGTCACGGCTTTGCCGTGACACGAGAGGGAAAGAAATATACTAAACTGATCCACTCGTTGCTAACTGTCGCCCTTGTAACTCCAGATAAATCAACAAGGCATTAATATCCGCAGGATTCACCCCACCAATGCGACAAGCTTGCCCAATTGTCAAGGGTTTCACTTTTGCCAATTTTTCCCGCGCCTCTTTAGACAACGTGCGAATATTGGCATAATCCAAGTCGGGCGAGAGTTTCCGATGTTCCTCCCGTGCTACTTGGTCGATTTGATGTTGCTGCCGTTGGATGTACCCGGAATATTTGATGTCAATTTCCGCGCCTTCCCGTTCTTCTAAAGTCAAATCCAGATTACTCAGTCCATAACGGTTGAGGTCAACATAATGGAAACCGGGACGGCGCAACAACTCCGCCAGGGTAATTGAGCCTTTAATCTTTTGTTGAATATCAGCAGAGATCGCCACGCCCAATTCCTCATGTTCCTTAATCCGCGTTGTCTCCAACCGTTGTTTTTCTGCCGCGATATTCTCCTGTTTTCGGGTAAATAATTCCCAACGGCGATCGTCAATCAAGCCAATCTCCCGTCCCAACGGCGTCATCCGCTGATCCGCATTGTCTGATCGCAATAGCAACCGATACTCCGATCGCGAAGTCAGCATCCGATACGGTTCCCGCAAATCCTTCGTACATAAATCATCCATCAACGTCCCCAGGTAACTTTGTTCCCGAGGAAAAATCACCGCCTCCTCACCGCGCACCAACCGCGCCGCATTAATCCCCGCCACAATGCCTTGTGCCGCAGCTTCCTCATATCCCGTCGTGCCATTAATCTGACCCGCACAGAATAACCCCTCGATTTTCTTCGTCATCAAAGTGGGGTAACATTGTGTCGCTGGGAGATAGTCATACTCCACCGCATAAGCTGGACGTAACATCGTACAATGTTCTAGTCCGGGCAGACTCCGCAACAATTCCAACTGTAAACTCTCCGGCAAACCCGTAGAAAATCCCTGAATATACAATTCAGGAATATCCCGCCCTTCCGGTTCAATAAAAATCTGGTGCGATTCCTTGTCTGCAAATCGCACAATTTTATCCTCAATACTCGGACAATAACGCGGACCTTTCGCATCCACCCAACCCCCATATACCGGAGATAAATGCAAATTTTCCCGAATCAGACGATGAGTTTCCGCCGTTGTGCGAGTGAGATGACAAGACATCTGTTCCCGTTCCACCCAAACCTCCGGGTCAAAACTGAACCAACGCACCTCCTCATCCCCCGGTTGCGGTTCCATCTTGCTGTAATCCACCGATCGCCGGTCCACTCGTGCTGGGGTCCCGGTTTTCAGCCGTCCCGTCTCAAATCCCAGACGGTTCAAGGTATCCGTCAATCCCACAGCGGCAAATTCCCCCGCACGTCCCGCACTCATAGACTTGTTCCCCACCCAGATTGTCCCACCTAGGAACGTTCCCGTGGTTAAAATCACCGCCTTGCAACCAAAGGCAACACCAAAATAGGTTTCCACCCCGATGACATCATCATTGTCACCGAGAACCAGATCCGTGACCATGCCTTCGCGGATGGATAAATTCTCTTGATTTTCGACAATCGTTTTCATCACGTGAGCATATTCCCGCTTGTCCGTTTGTGCGCGCAACGCCCAAACAGCGGGACCTCGGGAAGAATTGAGGACTCGCTTTTGTAGATAAGTGCGATCGGCCATTTTCCCAATTTCGCCCCCGAGTGCATCCACCTCATGAGTCAATTGGGACTTCGCAGGGCCACCTACTGCCGGATTGCAGGGTTGCCACGCAATCTTATCCAAATTCAACGTCAGCAAAAGGGTGCGACACCCAAGACGTGCCGTAGCGAGTGCTGCTTCACATCCCGAGTGACCCGCACCCACCACAACGACATCAAAAACATCTTGAAATTCAGGGGTTGCTCTGGTCATGGTATCTGGATGGTGTTGGATTCTTTCCTAATCATAGCCGTTCTCATCCCCTTCTACACTGGGCTGATGGGGATAGGGATTGTCTCTCATGAGGAGAACGAGCTAAAACCATGATCAATTCCTCAAGGAATATGATTTTTATTATACCCATTTATTAGGGCGATCTCGGCGGAATAACGCCCTGTGTTATGGTGGCGGTCCCTAACTTTTAAATAGATATCTCCAAAAATCCCAAAACATTAACTGACAAACATTCCAGGATTACT
>CBFGOM010000017.1:0-50847 GCA_965650385.1 uncultured Oscillatoriaceae bacterium | reverse complement strand
GAGGTGCTTGAGAATTGCCCTTACCTAGCTCTTGTGCCGCAAATGCCAGGGTTCTGAGCGGGTGAGTCAAGCGGTGGGAGAGGAACCCCCCGATCGCCAGAGAAGCAGTTGCCACCGCCAACAACATCACAAAATCCCGCTCACGTCTAACATTCAGTGTCCCTAACACCTCATCTGCCGGACGTTCCACAATCGCACCCCAGCCAAAATCTGGGACTCGGGCATACCCAACCAATTCTCGGATAGGTCCATTCCAGTAGGTGAGTTTTCCCAAGGAAATGGGACTCTCCAACAGAGCCGCTACGGGAGGCACATCGGCAAAGTTCGCGAAGGAATTAACCAATTGGACATTGGGATGAGCAATCACCCGGCCTTTTTTATCAACGAGATAAGCTTTGAGACTCGTATCCGATGCCATCCGGCCCAGTTGTGCCATAATTCGGGACGAGGCGATCGAGCCCGCTACAGCCCCCGCAAATTCTCCCTGAGAATTTTTGATAGGCGCCAGAAGAAATGCCACAGGCAGATTCACCGTTCTCCCCGCCTGGAAATGGAGAATCGGTTGAACCGTGAGTCGGACCTCTTTAAAAGAGGCCATTTCCTGAATCGAGGGACCGAGGGGACGGTTATCGCTGCGGGCCACCTCCTGACCATTGGCATTAAAGGTACTTAACACCTGAATATCCGGATAAGCCCCATGAACAACCTGGAGGAGAGCCTGCTGTTGTTTCGGATCCATTTCTGCCAATCCGGGGTGATTTCCTAGAGCAGCGATCGCCGAACGGTGCAAGTTGATATAGGTCGCGATATCCTGGGAGAGCGCCACCGCCAAGGACTGCTGGACCGTCAGAGCATGATCAATGGTCGCTTGCTCTTGGGGAAGAGAGACCAGAGTCGTTAAAGAGACCAGAGGTAAAGTCACAATGCCAATTGAGGCGACAGCAACTCGGGTTTGTAACGAAAGAGGGTCGAGTCGGTTTAGGCGCTTGCCAATCCAGGGTAGGAACGCCAAAGCTGTTCCCAAACCCGCGTAGGAAAGCACGCCATTCCAAAGAGAAAACCCCAATCCTACAATCCAGGTCCAAAGGAATGTCCCTGCCAAGACATGAACCCATTGAAACAGCCAGCGAGGGACTTTCGGGTAAAGCTGAACCCCGACCAGACTCACCCCGATCGCTAAATAAAGCAGAGCATAGGGGATTCGGTACGAATGCAGCACCGGTGACAACGATGCGTGTAATTTGGGATTCCACAGGATCAGGAACAACAGGGCTTCGATCGCCATTCTCAATCCCATTGCCACCGCAAACAGGTCGATCGCCAGGGCCAGCCCCTCCTTCTGCCGATCTTTCGCCTCATGCTCCGGGTTTAGAAACGGGGCGATCGCCAGGGCCAATCCCAAGCTCAACGCCCCCACCGCCCCCATCAATTTGCCCCCAGAGGCATATCCAATTCCAATCTGGAACAACACCACCCCTGCCATCAAATGAGCCGTGAGAATACTCCAGCGCAAGGGTAGCAGGGTCGCCACCCCAATCAATCCAGCGCCTACCATCACCTGCAACGCACCCAACCCCGTCACATAAGGCTGAAACGGAGCAAAAATATCGCTGGCGACCTTGTGTGGCAACATCAACATCAATGTTCCCCGGATGGCAAGATAAATGCCAATAAACCATTGCAGCGTATCAATCCGGATAGGGCGTTTCATCAAGTTCTTCTAGTCAATGGTGAATGATGGAATCCAGGGCATCAGGTGAATCGCCAGTTTGGGAGCAGGTCAATCGAATTCGGCCAAAATTTTCTGGGGCATTGACTTATGATTTTAGCATGGACAGCAGAGCCTAGGCTTGGGACTCCACCCTCCTAAGACCCCGGCATCAGGCGCACCTATTGTGCTGAGTTAGAACCCCACTTAATTGTGATGAATCCCTCCTAAATCCGCAACTCTACAGCAACCTTAAATGAATTTGAGAAGAAATCCCAAGCTAAAAACCTGGCTGTTGTAGAGAATGGGTTAGAACAATCCTGGATTTAGCAACTAAAGTTAATTAAATCCATGAGGGATTTACCTAAAACTTTGGGGATTATTAAACGTCTTAAGGAATTACCCAAGCCACCCCAGGCTTTTTAGATTGCCAAAAGTCTGATAATTAATTTCATATAAAAATAAAATGGCAACCTTTGCTTTAATGATTTCGCACAAGGATATAATAAATATTTGTAGATTTAAAGGCTGGCATGGACTCATTTCATCCATCTACAAAAATGTAAAACAAAAATATTTGTTAATATCAACTTGATAAATATAAAATAATATTTTAAAATAGTTATGTAAAACAGGGTAGAAAAATCGTGCAAACTTATTTAAGTTACCCGCAACTCTTTCTATTTGCTTACGACCGACAGATTCCCGGTACTGAAGAGGGAAATAGGAAGAACTGGGACGCATTACGCGATCGCCTGCAAATTCAGGATGAAGCGAATCAACCCGGCGATCGGGATTATCTGTTTCAGAACCCAGATGGACAAGGGTTTTACCTGCGCTATGGCCTGGGAGATACCCAGAGTTTGATGGTAGCCTTGATGCCTCATTCTGACGAAACTTCCGAGATTACCCTCTTATCGCGCTTTCGTAAAACTCTTGATGTTTCTGCCAATTTAGGTAAAACTTGGCTGATTTTAGGCTATGTCAACAGTCGCTCCGATTCAGCTCATTTTCAAGCTGCTCACGCCGCCTATCAAGGATTTTATCCATCAAAACCTGTGCCAGCTTTTCATCCTAGCAAATTGCTGAATTGTTCCTTGTTTGAAGTCCGGCAATCTCTTCAAAATACCAAAAATAATACCCCAGACCTTGAAGTCATCTTGATTTGTATTGCTCCCTCAAAATCCGCTTTAAAGCGAGTCACTGACTTGTATGCTGAGTGGTTATGGTTATTTCTTCATCGCCATGAAATTGAGTCCGCTTATCGCAATAGCCAACTCATCCAAACCGCGTTGCAAGAACAAGGCATTTTCAGAACTGGCTCAATTTTCCCCGAACTTTCCCCCCTCATCCCCTCATCCCTGGAAACGCTTCAAAATTTACCGAATTTCCAATCTCAATGGTCTGAAAATCTAGTAAGTTTAGCACAATATCGGGCTGGAGTGGCAGGATTAGAAACCCAACATCAGGCATTAAGTACCCATTTAAAAAATTATCAAAAACGGTTGCAACGAATTCAAGAGCAACTCAAGGATGAAATAGCAACCAGTGACTTGAAAGTATGGGTTGAATTTAGAGATTATATCGCCCCGCAATATGAAACAGAACTCGAACAACAATGGCGGGGATTTAAAATGGGATTGCAGGGGAAAGAACAATCGCTGCAAGACATCGCAGCAGTGCTAAAACGTGCAGAGCAAAAAGAACGCGATCGCCGGGTGGAAAATGCGATCGCCGCTGCTGCAATCGGAATCGGGACAACCACTGCATCGGCCATTTCTGGGACTCAGGCCCTATCCCAACTCTCGCCACCGCAATCCCCTCGTGAAGTCACCCCAACTCAGATTGGATTCAATTACGGATGGGTCTTATTCGGGAGTATTTTCCTAGGAATTCTGTTTGCAAGTATCAGTTGGATGGGATTAAATTCCTGGCGATCGCCCCGTTAAACCCCCTCCTAAATTGCCCCCGCCGCACTTTTCATACTTGGGATGGAAAGTAAATCTATCTACAGGAAGAGGTCAACAGTCCCCATCACCCAATGAGTCCTAACTGACAGGAATGCTAAGGCGATCGCAGCAATCCGCACCCCTGACTTCTCCTGGGAATTCCTAAAAAAATCCTCAGACTCTTCTCATGCCTCCATCCCCGGTGATCTCCTCGATCAAAAATATGCCTACAGAGGATTGGCAACCCCTCATTTAATGTCTTAGTCTAAAGCAAGACTAACCCAGTTTTCAGCCCTTAGATTCCCGAGTCTCTAACTTATATTTTCAGTGGTGCATTCCCCTGAATGAGAACGGGTTCTCAGTCCCTTTAACAAGCAATCCTACGTTATCAGTCAATCTCAAAAAAACATAATCATGCAACCTGTTAATCTCACTAAAATAGTTTTGGCAAGTGCCTGTACCTTGACTGTCGTGACAGTGCCGTTATTCCATCTCCCGGGTTTTGCTCAAACCTCACCCGATGGCATGGGAACGACTTCCCCCACGGCACCGGCGGGGACTGATCCCGAGGGAACCACTGATATAGAAAACACTGACCCTTCTTATACTGATACTGACCCTTATACCACCGATCCCGAGGGCATAACCACCCCCGAAACGACGGACCCAGAAGGAACTACAGATTTTGAAACCACCGATCCTGAGACTACCGACCCTTATACGACAGAACCCGAGAGTACCCCAACTCCTGGAACCTTTCAGTCCGACCCAACTCAACCCGATGACACGGTAACCCCAGGGACAACTCCAGAGACAAGCACTCCGGATACAACCCCAAGTATGACAACTCCACCAGCAACAACCACTCCGGATACAACCCCAAGTATGACAACTCCCGGGACAACCACTCCAAGCACAACTCCGGAGACGACTCCGGGGACTACCAGTCCCGGGATGATGTCTCCAAATACGACTCCAAATACGACTCCGGGGACTACCAGTCCCGGGACAACCACTCCAGGCACAACTCCGGGCACAACTCCGGGGACTACCAGTCCCGGGATGATGTCTCCAAGTACAACCCCAACAACTCCACAGACAACACCCGGTACAACTCCTGGCACAACTCCTGGAGGGACACTGATTGTACCGCCTGCGACGACCACACCGCGTACAACCACACCACGCACAACCACACCGGGTACAACAACGACTCCCGGTAGTACCACCATTATCGAGCGTACCAATACAGAAACAACGACAACCCCCAGGACAACCCGTTCAGCGACTCAAACGGTTCAAACCCGCGATCGCACTCAGAATTGGGGACTTTTGGGGTTACCAGGACTCATCGGTTTAGTGGGTCTAGCAAATCTGTGGCGTCGTAATCGCCGACGCGCAGTACCCCTTCGGTAAACTCCCATAGAATTAACCCCTGAAGTTATTTCCCCCGTTTGTCATAACGACTGTAGTCGTTAATTCCGAATGATCCCCCTAAATCCCCTTTAATAAGGGTGACTTTGAGCCAAAACTGCACTTCCAACGACTTCAGGCATGAATTCCGAACGATCCCCCTAAATCCCCCTTATTAAGGGGGACTTTGAGCCAAAAACTGGACTTCAATAGACCTCTTGCATAAATCTCTTGAACCCCCCTTAATCAGGGGGGTTGGGGGGATCAATCCAATATTTTGCAAGAGGTCTAATAGATTGATAAACACTAGACAACCGCTTTATCCTTTGAATAGAAGAAACGACTAAAGTTGTTACTACAAACAGGTAACAGAAAGAACATCTGTCGCTAATTTAAATTCAAGGGATCGACATCGATCGCCAAACTAATGTCGCGGGGACAGCGCGATCGCAACTCCTCCAACATCGGCAACTCTACCCGAATATGAGGCGGAAACTTCAGTAAGATTTGCCACCGATAGCGATCGGCAACCCGTAAAATCGGTGCAGGTGCTGGTCCCAATAACTCATATCCTCGGGTGAGATAAGCATCCGATCCCCCCAAAACCTGCGCTAACTCTACCGCCGTATCCTCCACCGTCCAATCATCCCGCCCCGAAATTCTTAACAAAATTAACCGTCCATAAGGGGGATAACTCAACGATTCTCTCTGTTCCAACTCCTCTTGGATAAAACTATTATACTCCTGATTTTTTACCGCTTGAATGACCGGATGTTCTGGGGAATAGGTTTGTAAAATTGCCCGTCCCGGTTCATCCCCTCGACCCGCCCGACCCGCCACCTGAGTTAACATTTGAAAGGCGCGTTCTGATGCTCTAAAATCGGCTAAATTTAATAACCCATCCGCTGCCACCACCCCAACTAAGGTCACTTGCGGTAAATCTAACCCTTTTGTTAGCATTTGAGTTCCCAGCAAAATATCCGCTTCCCCTGTGGCAAACTGGGACAATAAAATTCGATGTGCGTCTTTCGTGCGAGTTGTATCACTATCAAATCGAATCACCCGCAACTCGGGAAACTCTCTCGCCAATTCCTGCATAACTCGCTGAGTACCACTGCCGAAGCGGCGAAAATAGGGAGAGTCACAGTCGGGACAGCGTTCCGGGGGACGACTGGTATAACTGCAATAATGACAGCGCAGAAATTCGGTCCCGCCTTCTTGAAATTGATGATAGGACAGGGAAACATCGCAATGGGGACATTCCATGACATACCCACAACTGCGACAAGAAACAAAGGTACTATGTCCCCGACGATGGATAAATAAGATGCCTTGTCGTCCGGTTTCTCGGAGGGTACTTAATTCTTGTTGCAAGGATTCGCTAAACAGGGAACGGTTTCCTTTGCGTAATTCCTGGCGCATATCCACAACTTCCACCGGCGGCATGGGTCGAGATTCGATGCGTTCCGGTAAGCGCAGATAATGGGTGCGATCGCCCTCAGTAGGATGAAGCGCAATCTCCACCCAAGTTTCTAAAGAAGGGGTGGCAGAACCGAGAATCAGGGGACAGTTAGATAATTCCGCCCGCCATTGTGCGACAGTTCGGGCATGATACGTGGGCGCCGGGTAGTCTTGTTTATAACTATCGTCGTATTCTTCATCCAGGATAATGAGGCCAAGGTTGGGTAAAGGGGCGAAAATGGCCGATCGCGTTCCGATCGCAATTTGGGGGGTGTCTGTGAGCATTTGTCGCCAAGTGTCGTACCGTTCACCCTGGGATAGCGCACTGTGATAAACCACCACTTTATCGCCAAATCTCGCTTGGAAGCGATCGCACAATTGCGGCGTTAATCCAATTTCCGGGACTAGCACAATCGCCGATTTTCCTTGTTCTAAAATCCGGGCGATCGCCTGTAAATACACCTCAGTTTTTCCCGAACCTGTCACCCCATGCAGCAACACTCGGGCATATCCATCGATCTGATTAATCCTATCTAATGCCTGTTGCTGATAGGAATTCAAAAGTTTAGGTGTATCAGGCGTTTGAGCAGGTTGCGTTTGCGATCGCAATGCTTCGCGATCGTAGATTTCCACACATCCTTTTTCTGCCAATTTTTTCACAACCCCCGAACTTGTCTGACAGATTTTGACTAACTCTGCCATCCACAATTCCCCACCCCGTCGCTTGAGTACCTGTAGCACTTCTCGCTGACGCTTGCTTAAATCTGGGGGAAAAGAACTAGCAATCAAGGTAACTGCTTGTTGCAGTTTCGGCGCAGGGCGACTGCCTGCCTCATAGTAACTTTCCACCCATCCGCGTTTTTTTAACTCTCTTAATCCTGAATCTGCTCCTGGTTTAACTTTACTGCGAATATAATGTAAGGTATAATTTTTTGTTTCCGAAGATTGCAACAATTCCAGAATTTTTTGGGCGGAAATGGTTTTTAGAAATTCTTTTCCCCCTGCTGGAATCTTCTCTGTCAGGCGAATTCGGTGTTGCGATCGAGCAAATAATCCTGGAGGCATCGCCGCGCGAATCACTCGCACTAAGGGAGTATAATAATAATCTGCTACCCGTTCCAGAAGTTGCCAATAGGTGCGGGCAAAAAACCCAGAAACTACCACATCTTCAATCTCTTTAACCTTATCCAGGGGCAAATCTGCGGGTAATTGATTCGTAAACCGGATCGCGATCGCCCCTAACTGTTGCGATCCAAAAGGCACACTTAGAATATCCCCCGGTTGCACGATCAACTCCGGTGGCACTCGATAGGTAAATAGTTTGAGGGGTTCTTCATCCAGAGGTGTCTCAGAAGCGGGAGAATCCACTAATACCTCAATCCAAGACCCTTGTCCTTCCCGGGTTGTCCCTGGTGTCTCCCCGATCGCATCATAATCACCCTCCGGTTCCGCAACCAGGGAGGCGATCGGCGATAAATCGTCCCAGGGGATATCATATTGCATCATTCACTCACACCAGTTATGCTACCCAATTGTAGCGGGTCTTGCTCCCGAAACCCCGCCGTTTCGTTTCATTGTAGGATAATAAACACCCCCAAGTCTATTCCTAAATCCTATCCTCTCCCCGACTAAACCCTGTGCTGTTGTATTTCCAATCATGAATAAACCCGTCTCCTGCCGCTTTTCTCCTCCAATCCCCTGCTGTCAATTGCCTCTTGTGGTTGCCGGATAACAATGGTAGATTCTCTGATGATTGGCAGCGTCAATTATACGCAACTGCGGGACTTTTTAAACGCGGGAAAATGGAAACAAGGCGATCGCGAAACCGGGCGGATTCTGTTAGAAATTGCCCAAACCTTGCGAGGGGGAGATTCCCTTTCCAAAGCAGATACTCAATGGCTAACCCAACTGGATTATCTCACAGAAGAGGATAGTTTAAAAATGCCCTGTGCCGATCTGTGTCTCATGGATCACCTGTGGATGAACTCTAGCAAAGGTCACTTTGGATTCACCATTCAGTCCCAAATTTGGCAGCAACAGCAGCACGATTATGTGCAATTTGCGCAAACCGTCGGATGGGCAGTTTCAAGGGGAAGAGAATGGCGCAATTATGCCGATCTCATCTTTGATTTAAGCGCACCGCTGGGACATTTACCCGCAAAACCATTCTACACCGAGCAGGGTTTAGGGGTCGGATGGGCGGCAAATTTAGCATCCCGCTTGGATGACTGTCAAGGGCCAGATTTTTGAACCCATTTCCGTAGGGGATATAATAATGCCACAATACTCTCCCCGAATTATGTCTGAACCCTGCTCAGAAATCCGAATTCGTTCTGCCACGGTAGATGATGTGGCAATACTCTTTGAGTTAATTTGCGCCCTCGCTGCCTATGAAAAGTTATCCGATGCAGTTAGCGGCAGTCCCCAAGCACTTCATGAGCATTTGTTTGGCGATCGCCCTTATGCCCAGGCATTGATTGCGCAATATTCTGGGACCGTTGTAGGATTTGCCCTATTTTTCTATAATTATTCTACATTTTTAACCAAGCCCGGTCTATACTTAGAAGATCTGTTTGTATTACCCGACTATCGCGGCAAAGGGATTGGCAAATCCTTAATTGAGGAACTGGCAAAGTTAGCGGTTGATCGCGGTTGTGGACGGATGGAATGGTCTGTATTGGATTGGAATGAACCGGCGATCGCCTTTTATCGTCGCTTGGGGGCAGAAATTCTCCCCGACTGGCGCATCTGTCGTCTGAGTGGAGAGGCCCTAGTCAACAGAGGGTCAGGGTCCTGATAGGTTAGACCCCCTAAAGGGGAATACTCCCTATAACGGAAAATCAATTGAGGGGAGGGTGGGGATGCATGAAATCATTGCAATTTTAGAAGATGACCCGGGGCGCATTCAGATCATGGAAAAGCGTCTTAAAGAGTCATTTCCTGACTGTTCGGCCATTTTTTTTAATAATGCCCCGGATATGATCACCTGGCTAAAAAGCCATTTACATGAGTGCTTATTGCTCAGTCTTGATCATGATCTAGGTCCAAGTTGGGAACGCAGCGGCCAACTCTTTGATCCAGGAATTGGCCGTGATGTGGTAGATTATTTAATCACACAATCACCCGAATGTCCAGTCATTCTCCATACCTCGAACAGTGATGCCGAAATTGGGATGGAAATGGCACTCAAGGGAGCAAATTGGCACTGTGAAAGAGTCATTCCTTCTCATTCCTTAGAGGCGATCGATTCTTGGGATTGGATTGATTCAGAGTGGGCTGATACCCTAAAACGGTTAATTCAATCGAGGGCTAAACATAGCACTCATGGAAATGAGGAACGCATCCCAGAGAAGCCTCAACAAAGCAACCCGAAAACCGCGCCTTCATCGCGGATGATTATTATCTTAGATGACACCCCAGAAGGCCAAACTTTAATCAGCGATCGCCTCAGTGAAGTCTTTCCGGGTTGGTCCTGTGGGTTTTTCAAAAACTCTTTAGAACTAATGGCTTGGGTGTCGCGTCATACTCCCCAATTTAACCGCCTGAGTCGAGCCAAAAGTATTGTCATCTTAGAGAATAGTAAAAAGAGAATTGAGCGAATGCGCCATCACTTGGAACAGAAATTCCCCGAGGAATATGTCTTATTCTTTGATAATGCTCCTGAGCTTTTATCCTGGCTGAAATGCCATTTAAACAAATGCTTATTAATCAGCTTAGATTATAACTTGGGTCCAAGTTATACCTTGCAAGAAAAAGTCTTTGACCCCGGGAATGGTCGAGAAATCGTCAACTATTTGGCAACGCAACAGCCCCAATGTCCGCTGATTTTTCACACTTCAAATAAAGAAGCGGAAATTGGCATGGAAATGGAATTAATAGAAACCCCTTGGATTTTCGAGCGCGTGACGGTTACCCCGGATTTAAAATGGATCGAAAAAAATTGGTTGCCCCTGGTGAGTTTACTGTTAAAACCCATTGAGCATACCCAACTGACTGCATCAGATATTCCTTCCATCCATGCCCGTTGGGAGTTATTTAATCATTTTGCTTTAACCTTCAATGGCTATGAATCCTGGGAATCCGTAGAAAAATGTTTGGAAATAGGCCATCGCTGTGCAAAAGATTACCAAAAAAAACAGATTCTGCCGCAGTCATTCCAGGAACTGCGCACCGCCTTATTAATAGCGAGAAACCGTTGGCGACGGTGTAATATGGAACCCGATGATGAAGGGATGAGTTACATTCAGGCGATCGCTCAACGCCTGCGAGACAAAGTGCACGCCCACGATCAGGAGTAAGTGATAACCGAACCGGGAAAATTTGTCCCGGTTGGTCCTTTAACTCCGGCGATTTAGGGCCGACTTGAACCTGAAATGACCCAGTTTTGTTATTCCCAGGCTTGTTTCTGGGAGGGAGTGGAACTAAAATTTGTCCAGTCGAGGTTGAACTCTCAACCTTCCTTTTAGGTCAACTGAGAACAACAGAGTGACCCCGATTATCCACCTTGAGAACAACCCTGTTCGGTTTAGCGATCGCCTCAATTTGCTGCCTTTTTCCTTGCTATTCTTAACCCGGCGATCACGTCATCCTCTTCCCCCTGACGATTACGACCCAAATAGAGTAATCGAGTCAAAGGTCCCTCCAACAATCACGCCTGGATTCCCTAAAATTTCTTAAACTGGGGATAGGCGGAAGACTGCCAATCTTAAGATTTTATTAAAAAAGCAGCCCTTAATCGGGTCTGGCTCCACAATACAAGGTTATAGGGAATTATGGCGTCCCCATCTAAAGTAAAAGCATATCTTGCTCATTGGCTGCAATTAGGCAAAAGCGTCTTGATGAGAAACGGAGGGCTAGACCGCAACCCGACAAAAACCATTGCAGGCGAGTCCTACAGTCAGGAGTTTGAACAATTATGGTTCGAGGTCCAAGCGCCAGAGTCAGGGGATTGTTATTTAGCAGGAACCGAGGAAACCGTCGCCGAGCTTATGAGTTCCGAATGGGAAATTGTGGACTGCCCTCGATGTTCCATGCCTCAGCCCCTTAGAACGAGAGGAATGCCCCCTATGTCCTGTCCTTGTAACGACCTACCCACCTGGCCGAATCAGGACATCCCCGCACCCCGATCGCCCGTGAGCAATCGGAACGAACTCCAAGCCATTCGCGATCGCCTCGCTCACATGGCACTGCGAGCTGATTTGTATGCCTTCACCATTGGCACCCAACCGGCGGATTATCCGCTACCGGATCAAGCCCTAGCCTGGTTACGCCATCAGAACGAGTTAATCTTGAACTCTGCTGGAGAAGGAATCTGTGGATTGGATCGGCAGATGAAGCTCACCTTTTTAAATCCGGCTGCCGAGAGAATGTTGGGTTATGAACCCACAGAGGCGATCGGTCATTCAGTGCAAATCCTGCTCCGCATGACCCCGGGTCCCAGTCCCTCCCATCCTGCCGGAGAATTTCCCATTGATGAAACCCTCAAACAAGGCAGCATCAAATTTATTACCGATGGTGTTTTTTGGCGCAAAGACGGCACCTGTTTCCCCGTAGAATATATCAGCGCCCCCCTACGGCAAAAAGGAGAAATTGTCGGGGTTGTTTTAACCTTCAAAGACATCACTGAGCGGATTGAAATCGAACGGATGAAAGATGAGTTTATCTCCATCGTTAGCCATGAACTCCGCACCCCATTGACCTCAATTCGGGGTTCCCTGGGACTTTTAGCCAGTGGCGTTTTGGAGAACCAACCGGAAAAATCCCAACGAATGCTTACCATTGCCTTAGAGAATTCAGACCGTCTCTTGCGGTTGCTCAATGATATTCTGGATATGGAACGCATGGCCTCGGGAAAAATGGCGATCGTCAAACAGCCTTGTCATGCCGCAGAACTCATGCAACGTGGGGTAGATTCCATACAAGCCCTCGCGGAAGAAGCATCGGTTTCCATTGTCGTGGAGCCAGTCGAAGTGATCTTATCCGCTGATGCCGATCGCCTGATCCAGGTCTTTACCAATCTCCTGAGCAATGCCATCAAATTTTCCACTCCAGGCTCCACCGTCTGGCTGAGTGCATCCCTCCAATCCACCCATCTCCTGTTCCAAGTCAAAGATTGTGGACGTGGCATTCCCCCGGAACGCCTAGAAAAGATTTTCGAGCGCTTTCAACAGGTGGATAGTTCCGACTCCCGTGCTCATGGAGGAACCGGCTTGGGTTTAGCCATTTGTGAAAAAATTGTCCAACAGCATGGCGGGCGGATTTGGGCCGAAAGTACCCTGGGTCAAGGCAGCACCTTTTCATTTACCATCCAGCTACCCTCACCGACTCCCCAGGATGTTTAAGGCGATCGCCCCAAGAAAAAAGCCCCCAAACCTTAGCTCAGTGGCCCGGGTTCAGGTGCTTTTAGATAAGTTTTGTGTTTGCGTTTGCGTGATTGGCAGTCCAAGCTGCTAGGTCGAAATGACCCATGAACCCCGCTTCAAGTTCCAGAAGGACTCCCACCCAGTCACGGGAAAAAACGACTCCCACAGAGGGACGTATCTACCGCTGGTCCTCCAGTGAAATCGATTAGGCTTGTTTGTTCAAAAAGTTTTGGATCTGGGCGATCGCCACTTTAGCAACATTGAACAGCGCCCAACTTCCAGCAGCAATGATTGGGAACAGAACAACAAGTATGCGCCAGTCAAAATCCATAGTGAATTCCCCTTTTCTTTAAATTCTTAACTTATTTTCCGAGTTCTACTGACATTTTGCAATCAATTGGCTCACTTGAACAGCCCTTTTCACAGATTCTGCTCAAATTAGCCCAAGAAACCCTCAGACCCCTTAAAACTGAGGGATTGACCCCAGTCCCTCCCTCCCCGTTCCCAGACTCCCAAAATTCTCACCCGAGGGCGTCCCTACAGCCCAAGTTAGAAACCCGGTTGCTTTACAAAAATGCTGAAGATTCGCAACAAATTCGGTTAACAACCTAGTTTCTTGTCCTTAAACTGTAGCCGTACCCTAAGAATCCGCCACCCTAAAGCCTAGATCGGTCCCCTTGCCTGCATGAACCAACGCCAACTGCTCATAGCGCCTTGCGTGTTCAATCAATTCAGCCGCTTCCGCTTCCGAAACAGCACGAAGGGGTTTAGCCGGAATGCCCACCACCAGCGTATAAGGCGGAACATCCTTCGTGACGATTGCCCCAGCCCCAATGGTACTGCCAGTTCCGACCCGCACCCCATCCATCACCACCGCACCAATTCCCACCAAACAGCCGCGTTCAATATAAGCCCCATGCACAACCGCCCGATGGCCCACTGTCACGAACTCTTCTAAAACCGTCAGTTTTCCTGGGTCTCCATGTAAAACCGCCCCATCTTGAATATTGCTACTCGCGCCAATGATAATTTTTTCCACATCAGCGCGCACCACGGCACTATACCAGATACTCGCCCCAGGACCCACCTCCACCCAGCCCATGACCGTCGCATTCGGTGCAACAAAGGCCGCAGCCGACAGATCCGGCACCGGCCAATAATTTGAGGAAACCCTGAGAGATTGATTGAGATTTGTCACAATTTAGCTTGCCTTATTTAAGGAATCGCCATAAATTGTAAGCAATACCCAGGTCTCCCTCGCTATAATAAAGCCAAAATCCCTGGCGCACCTAACCCAAGCAAGTTGGCCCCCAATCGCATGATCAATTTAGCTTCGCAGTATCCTATCTTCGGCCCAGAGATTCAGTGTCCCCACTGTCGTCAGACCATTCCCGCACTGACTCTGACGGATACTTATTTGTGTCAGCGTCATGGTGCATTTGAGGCCAACCCGACGACGAGGGAACTGATTCACCTCCAATCTGGACGGCATTGGCGTCAGTGGAATAACGAGTGGTATCGGCAACATACCCATCCCGATGGGATTCGGTTTGAAATTCATGAAGCCCTCGATCGCCTCTACACCCAAGGGTATCGGGCCACTCAAGTCATTATTGCCCAACGCTATCAGAACCTTATTGGTTCCTACCTGGAACGGAGTTCCCCTTGGCGGGGTCAGCCAGATTCAGCCAAACTCCGACTCTATGGGTTACCCGTGGAATTCAGTCCCGAGGCGTCGGTGGAACCTTGTTGGGAAGTGATTAATTTTGAGCTAGAAAAGGAACCGGGGGTTCCCATCCGCTATCCTTATTTCCGATTATTTGAATAACTCCATCCAAGGCAGGGAAGATGCACCACGTTTCGATCCGCACTGCGAATATTCATCGGGCGATCGCGTTTTATTCCCTCCTCGGTTTTACAGTTTGCGAACGATTTACCGCAGGTATTACCCTCGCCTGTTGGATGGAAGGCTTAAATGGACGCATTGAACTGATTCAAATTCCCGAACCCCATCCCACCGCCGATGCCTTTGGGGATGAGCATTACACGGGCTATTATCATCTATCTTTTGACCTAACCCACTCCACCCCAGATCTACCCAGTTGGTTAGAACAATTACAACAGCGAGTTTTGGACGCCACTGAGTCCAATCCAGAGTTATCTCCCTTGAAGGTATTGCTGGAACCGACTCAACAACAAATCGGCGATCGCCTCTACGAAGTTGCCTTCATTGCCGATACCGATGGACTTCCGTTGGAATTTATCCGAGTTTTAAAATCCTAAATAGGGGAGATAGGGGAAGCAGAATTTCTCGAATCTTCCCCATCTTCCCACCCATTCCCCTAGGATGATACATTCGGGAAGGAAACGTTCGCAATTTTCCTCAAACCTATGACTGTCCTCCCCATTATGCGATCGCCTTTAAAGCTGTTCCCGCGTCTATTCTTTCCAACCCTGTTCTCTCTGCTGCTCAGTCTAGCCCTTGGATTCGGTTGGTTGGGGTCCCCGGTTCTGGCGGCTCAATCTGTCACTGAAATTAAAGTCAGTTTGGGCAATTCAGCCAATGAGCTAAAGTTTTTTCCCGATCGCCTCGACTTTGTAGCCGGAAAGCAATATAAATTAGTCCTGGACAATCCCAGTCCTCAAAAACATTATTTCACCGCTAAAGATTTTGCCGACGCCAGTTATTCGAGCAAAGTTGAAGCGGGAAAGGTGGAAATTAAAGGGGCGATTCACGAACTTGAACTCAAACCCACTGCTGAGGCAGAATGGATCTTAACCCCCATAAAACCCGGGACTTATCAGCTACGCTGCACAATCCCTGGTCATACGGAAGCGGGTATGACGGGTACGATTACTATCTCTGCGGGAACGCAATCCGTATAAATGACTAAAACCGGGAAAGGGTCGGGAGTCATCCTTTCCCCTAGAACCTTCTGGGGAATTGCTGAATAATCTGTTAACTTAGATAAAGATTCCTAGATGCACAAGGGCGATCGCCGACTGGCGCAACGCTTCTTCTTATTTATTGATGTCCATATCCTAGTTAGTTATCCCATAGATGAACATTCTTTCTAATCTACTACCTCAGCCCGTCAGTCAATCACGTCCCAAAAAACAGCAACGCCGGGGGATTGAACTCAAGTCGAAGCGTGAAATCGACATCATGCGTCAGGCATCCAAAATTGTGGCTACGGTCCTCAAAGAAATTTCTGAAACTGTCGAACCCGGAATGACCACCGCTGATTTAGATGCGTATGCGGAAAAACGCATTCGAGAAATGGGGGCCACTCCCAGTTTTAAAGGGTATCATGGATTTCCGGCTTCGATTTGCGCCAGCGTTAATCAAGAAGTCGTGCATGGAATTCCGAATAAAAAGAAGGTACTCTGTGTTGGAGATGTCCTCAAGGTGGATACTGGCGCTTATTTTGAGGGATTTCATGGGGATTCTTGCATCACGATCGCTGTGGGTGGGCAAACTTCTCCAGAGGCGGCACACTTGATTCGGGCGGCGGAAGAGTCTCTTTATAAGGGCATTGAACAAGTGAAGGCGGGGAATTATCTGCTGGATATTGCCGGTGCGATCGAGGATTGTGTGAAGGCGAATGGGTTTAGTGTGGTGGAAGATTTCACGGGTCATGGTGTGGGCCGAAATCTTCACGAAGAACCCTCTGTATTTAATTTCCGGACTCGGGAAATGCCCAATGTCAAATTGCGCGCAGGGATGACGTTGGCGATCGAGCCAATTGTGAATCAGGGTTCGCGCCATACCAAGATTTTATCGGATAAATGGACGGCGGTGACGGTGGATAATTCCTTGTCTGCTCAGTTCGAGCATACCGTCTTGGTGACTGAAGAGGGTTATGAAATTTTAACCGATCGCACCAAGGTATAGTTCTTCGGTAAGATTTGCCTCCTCCAGTCGGATGGAGGCTATTTTTTTTGGGCGATCGCACCTTACCCTCCCAAATGGCACTCATACCCTATCCGGTTAGTAACAATCGTTGTGCTCTGTGACACTGCACCCACAGGCTAATTCCCCATCCGCAAAGCGCTTTTTTACACCCTCCTACTTCGCCACAAATGCCCCAATAGAACCCCGTTTTTTAGTCTAAATGGGGTGTCAATCTTGCAAAAAATTTGTCAAAAAAACCGGGTTGTTTTCCCGTTACTGTAACCGAGTCCTTGATTGATCTAACCCTTCAAGAATAGGGGATCACTTATTCCCTGTACCGATCGCCTTTTAGGTTGGTTTCTTATTCCTCCCACCGGCATCGATACCGGATTAAATCCCCGTGACAAAAAACTAGGTTTCTATCTCCTTGATCGTTGTTGGCGGTTACCAATGATGTCAACAAACCCGGTCGTCTTGCCCGTCTTGCATCTACGGACTCCCGTGACTACATTCGCGGTTAATTTTTTATTTTCTTCACACCCATCGCCAGATTAACGAGATTGTAAATCCAGATACGGCCTGGAAAAATGTGTTTTCGTAGGGTATAGGACAATGACTTCTGTCTTAAAAAAAATTTAAGCTTCCCCGGGAAACCAAATCAAGGGGAAGGTGATATAATCCGTTAAATGAAAGGCGATCGCTGAGTTCGTTTAACCCGAGCTTCAGCATCTTAGAGTATAGCATCTCGCTCAATTCAATAAATAGGGTGTAAGGGGGAAAAAGCGATTGTGCAAGCTAAACTGCTAGGAAACTGGAACTGGGGCACCCGATGGGCGCAGATAGTGAGGCGCGAACTGTTGGTGAATTGGTTATTCATCAAAAGTGAGATATGGGTCGGAGTTGTCCCCGGATTGATTTTTCTATATGTTGCCTGGGATTCGCAAGAATCGCCAGCGGTAGAATTGCTGCCGGTGTTAGCCGGTGGCACGCTCTATTTCTTGTTATATACTTATACCTTTTGTGTGGCAAACCAAATGATGGGGGTGGTGGGCGATCGCATTAACCAACGCGATCGCCCCCTGTGCCGGGGAGTGATTTCCTATCGGGGAGCCAAATGGCGCTGGATTGCCAGCATGGTATCCTTTTCCGTGGTAGGATGGCAGTTAGGGGTTTTTGAATGGACTCTGCTCTGGCAACTCTGTATCATGGGTCTCACGTTTGGGCGATTGGGTATAGAGTGGCCTACAAAACACTTCTTGTTAGGACTGGGAGCGATCGCTCAAATGGCCGCAGCATGGCAGGCAGTCGCCTCTATTGACATGGTTCAGGGGACTTGGATCTTATTGGTTGCTATTCTTTGTAGCGCTGTTGTGGGCATTCAAGACCTGAGTGATCTGGAGGGGGATGTAGCAACCGGAGTAAACACATTTCCGGTAACCTTTGGCAATGGCGGTAGTCGAGTTATCCTTTGTATCGGCTTTTTGCTGTTGCCGTTAGCAATTCATGTCGGACTATTGATGCCAGCGGGTTTAAATAACAATTTACTGCTTTGGGCGATCGCCCAAGCCGTCGTCAGTTGGGGTGTGGCTGTGCGGGTGTTCTTCTATCGATCACCCACTGCCGATCGCGACACCTACTTACTGGCTTTGGCGTGGTATTACATCGTTTTAGGCAGTGCAAGCGCTGCATTTTAGCCTAATTCAACGCTCTTCACCTCACAAATCATCCAGATTGATCGCCGATAATGGGCGGTCATTTTTTTTGCCTCTGTCATCTTGAAACCTCCCGATTCCCCACTATGAAATAGGTCAATTTTCGGGCTGTTCTGGAAGGAAAATTCCTCAAACTCAGAATTGGGTCAATACCAAATCCCCTGGATAGAAGTCAATTTTATTGGTTACTCCGCGCCCACTAGCCTTGTCTGCGTTCCTGCCCACCGTTGACGGGTGTAGGTTGTTCTTTTGAATACCGAATTTCTTATCATTCCTGCCCAATTTCCTAAACAGTTGGCAGATTCACCGGACCCTGTAGAGTCGGTGAAGAACCCCGGTAAAAACCCAAATCGGCATTCTCAGTTCGAGGGCGATCGCCAACAGTGACGATTGATAAACTGTCTACTTCAATGCATACCAAGAGGAATCCAGATTGTAAGGTAAACCATGAGCACGCTTGGCAACAATCTAAAGCTAAACTGGGTAGGTTGCATCAACGAACCCACGCCGATTCGTGCTCGATGACAAGATAGAGAAGAAGAAGGCGATCGCAAGAGAAGCAACCATGAATAAACAGGATTTAGCATTTACACCGGCTTTAGAACAAGCGCAGTTGATTCGGACCAAACAACTCTCGCCTTTAGAACTAACCCAGCTTTATTTAGACCGCATCGAAACCTTAGATCCCAAGCTAGGTAGCTATTTTACGGTTACCTCAGAATTAGCCTTAGCCGATGCCAAAGCTAAAACGGAACAACTCGCCACAACCGATCCCGATACCCTGCCCCCATTTTTTGGCATCCCCATTTCCATCAAAGACCTCACCGCTGTAGTAGATATGCCCTGTAGCTATGGCGTAGCGGCCCTGCGGGATAAATTACCCACTCACGATCGCGCTGTAGTGACTCGCATCAAACAAGGGGGATTTGTCCTCTTGGGAAAAACCGCTACCTCCCAATTAGGCAGTCTTCCCTTCACCGAACCCGCCGGATTTCCACCCACGCGCAATCCCTGGAACTTAGACTATAGCCCAGGAGGGTCGAGTGGAGGGGCCTCCGCCGCCCTCAGTGCGGGATTATGTGCGATCGCCCAGGCATCCGATGGCGGAGGTTCCCTCCGAGGGCCCGCTGCTTGCTGTGGATTAGTGGGGATCAAACCCGCCAGAGGTCGAGTCTCCGTAGCGCCCCTCGGGGATTGTGTCAATGGATTACTAACTCATGGGGCCCTCACCCGCACCGTTGCTGATGCTGCTGCCATGCTGGACCTAATTTCCGGTTATGTTCCCGGGGACCCTTATTGGCTGCCCGACCCTAACCCGTCCTTTCTTGCTCATGCCACTGCGAAAACGGTGAAACCCTTGCGAATAGCCTTTGCCACCAAGATTGACCCGATTGGGGAAGCCGCCCCCGAATGTCAGCAGGCAGTCCTCGATACCGTGCAACGGTTGGAAGAGATGGGACACGCGATCGAACAAATTTCCCTAGACTTAACCGATTTACTCCAACCCCTCACCGCCATGTGGGTCAGCGGTGTTTCCTTTTCCGGGATGCCGCGAGAAATTCTGCAACCGATCAACCAGTGGTTTTTAGAACGCGGACAGCAGATCACCAGTGGTCAATACTTGCAAGCGGTAGCCCAAATGCAGATGTTTTCTCGGCGGATTGTCGCCTCGTTGGAGCAATATGACGCTTTAGTATTGCCGGTGTTGATGAGTCCAACCATTCGCGTGGGGGAATGGGCGAATCTGAGTCCTGAAGAGATTTTGCACAAGAGTTTTGAATGGGTGGCACCCTGTCCCTTATTTAATGCCACAGGTCAACCGGCGATCGCCATACCTGCCGGATTTTCCTCCGGTTTACCCGTAGGGGTCCAGCTAGTAGGCCGTCCCGCAGGAGAAGCCCCCCTCTTCACCTTAGCCGCTCAACTAGAAGCCGCTCACCCTTGGATTCAATACCGCCCCCCCGTCGCCTAATACCAAATCCGGTTAGTAAAAGTCTGTTTTCGCTTTGAGTTGCGAATGACGAAAAATCATGATTTCTTGTAGGGGCGCAATGCGCAGGCCTCTACAAATACACCTTGACAGGGCTAGTTTTTATAGCCTGAGAGCAACCGAATTCCGTATAAAATGTCAGTATCGTAGGGATTAAAAGCTGGATTTAGGCTCAGGATTTACCGAGTACCCAAATGAAGAAACCCGAGTTCTGTCTGCTACCCCAATCTTTGCTCTGTGCTACAAAAAACTCCCTCCTGAAGGGGAGGGAGTTGAGAGTTGAGCTTCAGCTTAAAATTTAATTCGCCGGAATCGCCGACTCCGACTCAGTGTTCGGTTCAGCCGACTGAGGCTCTGGAGTAGTTTCTGCGGGGGTTTCCGGTGCCTGCTGGCTTTCTACCGGAGGGGTAGCCGGTTCGGCTGATTCCTCAGGCGCAGCGTTCGGGTTGAGTTCGGGGAGGTTAATGTTGATATTAGAGGGGGCCGCCGACTCCGATGCGGGTTGTTCTGGGGGAGCTTCTTGAGTTTGAGAGTTAGGGACAGTGATATTAATATTCGGGGTCGGCAGAGCAGGGGTGGGTTCTTCAGAAGCGGGTGCCTCTTGCTCCCCGGAAGATTTTTGCGGGACCGGAATCACGCGTTCAATCAGTGTCCGTTCGCGCTCAATGGTGCGGGTGGGTGCGGGTTCGGCTTCTGTCTGTTGTGGGGCGGGTACAGTGACGGGAGTGGAAGCGCGATCGCCTTGGGACAGATAGTAGAGCGTTCCGACCCCTAACCCGACTAAGGAAGTGAGAATAATCCCCAAGAATAAGCCTCGGGCGGAATTGTCGTTATCACGCTCTCGCATTTGATTTTCTCGAATATTTTCCACGACTCGACCCTGCACATAACCTTCGTTATAACCGGCATTTTGTGCACGGTTGACTCGCGCAGCGGTAGGACTGGCGGGAGGTACGCTGACTTGACCTTGCCCTTGAGGGGTACTATTAACCTGGGAGGGAGTTTGAGGATAGGATTTGCGTTCGTTAGATTTCATAATCGGTTGTATCAAAAGTATTCAAAAAATGGGGGTTAGGTAACGTCGGCAGTTTGAGATTGGAAATAACCGGGTGATTGGTTCAGGCTGTTAAAAATTTTCAACGGAGTTGAAAACAAAGAGTCTACCCGAGTTTATTTTCAAGTTCATCCCTGCTGTGGGTTGGACAATCCACGCGCTCAAAAGGTGATTTCAATCCAAAAGTTTGAGCCTGGATAGTTGCTGGTTCAACGGTTTCACAGTTGCGGTACACCCCTTTGTCAAAAAAAATAGTTTAATAATGAGGGTTCGAGAGTCTGAGCGGGGTAAGATCCGCTCAGAGGGAAAAGCAATTGTTTTGCGAGTGAATCGAAAAGATTCGAGGGTGCAAAACTGCTTTTGTTTGGTTCATCCTCGGGCCGATCGCCTTCGCAATCAGAGGGCTTGGCACAGGGGACATAAGTTTACCCCGATGTCCCATTAAGTCTGGCCTTGGACCCTAGAGAATCAGTTGAAACTCTAGGTGCAGTGGACTCCTGATTGGTTCAGGATTCAACCCTGCTGTAATTTCAACTGTACTGGTATCAAATCTAGTTCGGATCCCCCCTAAGAGGGATTTAAAGCACCTGTAATTCGATAGAGGAATCGGTAAAAATCCAATCGATTAAAGCAAAATATTGAAGTGTAACTTTTGGATAAGTTTTTGGGGAACAGGTGCAGAAAAAATGAGTCTAAATCTTGGTTTGAATCTGGGGGTTAAATTTTAGGTAAAGATTGTCCAAAGCTCAGGCTAATTTGTTTGTTTTTATTCCCTTTGGATGAGAGGTTTTCTAAAAGAAAAGGGTAGCGAGTCGTCCCGGTGGGGAGAACCATCGGCACTGGGGAGGGGCATTTTGGCGATCGGCTTTAGGATAAGGATGTGCTGGGGTAATGAAGAGAACCCCCGGATTTTAAAGCCTACTCTGATAGGCGATCGCCTTTTCTATCCATTTGAGTCCCTCTATGATGGCGATCGCCTAGGGCAACCCAATTCTCTGTCTCAATCCCTAAAATCTCAGACGTCCCACCTCCCCAATGGGTCCCTCCTTTTCCTAAACCCAGAGAAAATGTGGTATAATCTTGTTGTGTGAGCCTCACAGAACAATTCTGTCCTTTCACTTTAAAGATACAGATGCTTAAAACAACTTTAATTACAGGCTCGATTCTCTTGGCGTTTCTGTATATCGGATTTGGAGATAAATTGACCTTTCTGCCAAAAGAAATGCAGACAACGAGCGCCGAAACTCGCACCAGCCTCACGAAATTTGGCACCGGACTCATCCCGAAGTGGGTTTCTAAAACTAAAGAGAAACCCGATTCGTTTGAGCGAACAGAACAGCAACTCCAGCAAGAACAAAAACGTGAGTAATGGAATTCTAGGTGTCCCGAACCCTTGGACAATTCCATTGCACCACCACAGACGCGCCCTAGGCGCGTCTGTGCTTTTTGTACTCTGACTAAAGCTATATCAGCTTATTTTTTCTTCAGCCAGCTAAACATCGCGCGCAAATCTTTTCCAACTTCCTCGATAGGATGTTCGGCTTCTTGTCGGCGCATGGCGGTAAATCCAGCCTTACCGGATTGATTCTCTAACACGAAGTCCCGCGCAAATTGTCCCGTCTGAATTTCCTTGAGAATTTTCCGCATTTCGGCGCGGGTGGTGTCGGTGACGATGCGAGGACCGCGCGTGTAGTCTCCATATTCTGCGGTATTAGAGATACTGTCGCGCATGGTGGCGAGTCCACCTTCTACAATCAAGTCAACAATGAGTTTGACTTCATGCAGACATTCAAAATAAGCCAATTCCGGCTGATATCCCGCTTCAACTAAGGTTTCAAACCCGGCTTTAATCAAGGCACTAAGGCCCCCACAAAGCACCGCTTGTTCCCCAAACAAGTCGGTTTCGGTTTCTTCACGGAAAGTTGTTTCAAGAATCCCCGCGCGGGTGCCGCCAATGCCTTTAGCGTAAGCCATTGCCCGATCGCGCGCTTGACCCGTGGCATCTTGATACACTGCAAACAGTGCCGGAACCCCTTCGCCCTGTTCATAGGTCCGACGCACCAAATGTCCTGGACCTTTCGGTGCCACCATAACCACATCCACATCATCCGGGGGGACAATTTGTCCAAAATGGATGTTAAAGCCGTGGGCGAAACTCAGGACTTTACCTGCGCTGAGATTCGGTTCAATTTCATGTTTATAAACCGACTTTTGGACCTCATCCGGCAACAAAATCATAATCCAGTCAGCAGCTTTCGCGGCGTCAGCAACGCTATGCACGGTCAATCCGGCGTCTTTTGCTTTGGTGGCTGATTTGCTGCCCGGATACAGCCCGACAATGACGTTCATGCCACTATCTTTTAGGTTGAGGGCGTGGGCGTGACCTTGAGAACCGTAACCAATAATTGCAATGGTTTTTCCGGCTAATAGGTCCAAATTTGCGTCTTCGTCGTAGTACATCCGGGCCATAAACAGACGTCTCCTTCCAGCAAGCTTCGTAAATATTGCAAACTTCATATTGTATCAGATAAGGGGAAGGATTCCAAGGTCAAGTTGAGTTTTTCAGGCTGGGGGATGGGGTTTGATTTCATTCTTACGGGTTAACGCTACCCTAGAAATCGTAGGCTCGATATCATGTCCCAGGAAGGATAGAACCAATGGATGAAGTGGTAAAAAAGGTAGCCGCTTTGGGACTGCCGGGAATTATTTTAGCGATCGCAATGGCAACGACGGGATTAACAGGTTCAGCGGCGATCGCTGCTGCCTTAGCGATGTTGGGGGGTCCAGCAGGGGTCCTCGGCGGCATTGGCGTTTTGGGGATTACTGGGTTAATTGCGGAATATCTAACCCGGGAAAGTCTTGAACAATTACTCACCGATGTCTATCGGGTGCGGGCACGGACCGAACGGACCCAGGTGGTGTTAGGGGAGTTGGAATGGTTACCGATTTCTGAGGAGTTGAAATCGCGTCTGGAATGGGAAGTGCGCCAAGTGGGCAACCAACAGGCGAATTTTGCGACCTCAATTGGACCCGTGACTCAGGAGGCGATCGCCCTTTTAGATCAGGTTAAGGGTATCAATTATGCTTCAGACAACGACTTGAAAAATTCTCGCCCAATTTTTGTTCTCCGGGATGGGACAGTGGTCCGCACTTGGAAAAATTGGGTAGGAATTGACCATATTTTCCTCGCCGATGCCCAGGGGAATATTATTTATGGGGGATTTGTCAGTTGGATAGATAGCCACTCCCTGAATGAGGCGATCGCCCGGATTCGCACGGACTTTACTTAAAATTCAGAACACCCGCAAATCTTCGAGAAAGACCCTAGACTAGATCGGGAATTCATGACTTGCCCGGACTCTGGATAGATGCGATAAACTAGCTGAAACTGACGCCAGTAGTGTTTGTTGTGACTCAAAACCGAGTAAACGCCAACAACCGAAAACCCCCGATGCCACCGGGTACCCTGTCGGCACTGAATTATTATGCCTTGCTTGGCCTCTCCAACGGGGCAAGCGTGCCAGAAATTCGGCGCGCTTACCGGGAACTCAGTAAACGGTATCATCCCGATACGTCTCCCCTTCCTCCTGATGAAGCGCGGGAAAAGTTTCAACAGCTTAAGGATGCCTACAAGACCCTGAGTAATGACCGAGAACGACATCTCTATGATGTCAAATTGAGACTAGAGCGAGAGGGAATAGCGGGAAATGGGATATCCTTACCACCGCACTGGAAACGCCAACCAGACGCGGCCTATGGGCGGTCTCCAGGGACGAATCGAGACCCCTCGGAGCGTCCTTTGTCCAGTGGGGAATTATTTGTCCTGTTGATTCTGGGACTCACGTTGATCGGGTGTTTGTTGCTGGCGATCGCGGTCGGGTTAACCCGAGAAAATATTCCCTTATCCTCTCCAACTCCCGAATTATTCTCCATGCCCGTCTCGACGATCGCCTCTGATGGGAGAATGAACTTATCCGACCCACGTTGGATGTTGAGCCCGTGAACTGTCTTTTTTATCCTCAAAACATTAGGACGCGGCGACGGCGATCGGGAAATCCCAGTAGAACAAATTTTCTAAACTGACTTGTTGAGTAAAGCTAAATTTTTTATGACATTACCTTCACCAGATACCCCCCTTTATAACCATGCTCTTCCAGCGATCGAGCAATGGTTAGAGGACCAAGGATGCGAACAAGACCGAATGGAATTGCACTGCTGGCGGGTAGAACGCCCCAGTTGGAATGCAGAACTCGTCCTGGATGTCGATCATGTCAGTGTCCGCTACATCAATGCTGACGGTGGGGTGCAAGATGTTCAACGCTCCTTCAAATATTCCCTCAGTCGGCGAGATATTGAAGAAGCGATTTTTAGTGGACCGTAGGGGAGAAGGGGGAGAATTGGGAGAGTTGGGGGGTGGAGAGGGTTAGACTTTGCCGAAACGGCGTTCTCGTTTTTGATAGGAACGGAGGGCGTAATGGAATTCTTGGCGGTTAAAATCCGGCCAGAGGGTGTCAGTGACATAGAGTTCGGAATAGGCGACTTGCCAGAGGAGAAAATTGCTGAGGCGCATTTCGCCACTGGTGCGAATCAACAAATCCGGGTCCCCGACATCAGAGGTGTAGAGATGACGTTCAAATAACGCCTCATCGATTTGTTCGGGTTGAATTAAACCTTGCTGGACTTGTTCAGCGATCGCCCGACAAGCTTGGACGATTTCCTGACGACCCCCGTAATTTGTGGCGATCGTAAAGTGAATCCCCTTATTGTTGCGAGTATTTTCCACCGATCGCCTGATTTCTTCTTGGAGGGATTTCGGCAAAGACTCTAAGTTTCCCACAAAGTTAATCCGAACATTTTCCTCCATCATCTCCTGGAGCTCTTGGCGCAGGACCCGCTCAAACAGGGTCATCAAAAAATTGACTTCCTCTAAGGGACGCCCCCAGTTTTCACTAGAAAACGCATAAACCGTGAGGGCTTGAATTCCCCAATCGCGACAGCAGCGCAGGAGGTCCTTCAGGGTATCGACTCCCCGCCGATGCCCCATAAACCGGGGCATTCCATGAAGCTTTGCCCATCGACCATTTCCATCCATGATCACTGCTACGTGCTTGGGGAGTCTCTCGCAGTCGAGGTCAGCAGGCAACTGTTGTAAAGCTGATGGCTTGGTAATCATTTTTTCTCCCGTGAAGCCGACGATGGAAGACGGAGCAAGCGTAGCACGAGTCCGACTGCTTTTGATAGTAACTGACGGCCTAAATTTCGCAAATCTGGAGCAACGGGTTCCCGTTCGACGGTTTGTGAAAATCGGGCTTGTAGTAGTTCCTTGAGTTTACTACTGGTTAAAGGGCGATTCAGGGTACCTTTTTCGGCTAAGGAAATCGATCCGGTTTCCTCGGAGACGACGACGCAAACGCAGTTTTCAACTCGTTCTGTAATCCCCATTGCGGCTCGATGTCGGGTTCCTAACTGTCGGGAAGCGGTGCGATCGGACAAGGGGAGAATCACCCCGGCTGCCATAATGCGAGAAGCACGAATTAATAGCGCCCCATCATGCAACAAGGTACTCGTCTGAAAAATGGTTTGCAACAGTTCTTTCGAGACTTCGGCATTGATTTTTACTCCGGGAACGGAAAAATCCCGTTCGTCGATCGGACCGCTGGTTTCTAAAATCATCAATGCGCCGGTGCGGTTTTGGGAGAGTTCCTTGACTGCATCGACAATTTCATCAATGACACTATCAGGTTTGGGAATAATCTGGCGGTAGGGTTGAAACAGTTGCCGGATTTCACCTTTACCCAATTGTTCCAAAAATCGGCGGAATTCAGACTGCAAAATCACCGCCATTGCCACGGCTGAACCAATCACTAAATTATTGAGGACGAAACTCAACAGCGTTAGTTCGAGGCGGCTACTGATAGCGGCTGCGACCATTAGAATGATAAACCCGCGAACGATCCATAGGGTGCGGCGTTCCCCAATGATGACGAGCACCATATAGGTTAGGGCCAAAACTAAGAGGATGTCCAGGGGAGTTTGAATCCAGTTCGTCCAAATTTGGACCAAGTGAAGTAGCAAGGACTGAGTCCAGTTCGGGTCGATCGACAATTGCTCCCACAAATATCCCATCGGATCTCGATTAACCTTGCGCTTCTACATGACGAGATTGATAGGCTGGCGAGATTGCCAGCATGTTACTTTATTTGTGGGTTAAAACCCACAGGGGGTTGAGCCAACGCTGTTTGTCCACCGCCCAAGCGATCGCCCCAACACTGGAATCAGTTTTAACCGATTACAGGGCTCAACTCCACAAGTTTTTACGGCTTACACCGCCAGTCCTGGGCCAAAATGAATGGCGATTAACTCAGATGAGCCAGTCGTTCGGGTAGGCGATCTTGTCGAATTAAATCTTCGTAAGTTTCCCGGGCTAGGATGATGTTCGCAATCCCATCTTTGACTAATACGGCTGCGGGTCTAGGGACTCGATTATAATTCGAGGCCATGCTGTAATTGTAAGCACCTGTGGTCATGACGACTAGAATATCGCCGCTTTCCGTTTTAGGCAGATTGGCTTGATGAATTACAATATCCCCCGATTCGCAGTGCTTACCGGCTATGGTAACAGTTTCGCTCAGGGGTGCGGACATCCGATTGGCGACAACGGCTCGATAGACGGATTGATAGGTAATCGGACGGGGGTTATCGGACATCCCGCCATCGACGGAAAGATAGGTGCGGATTCCGGGTACTTGTTTTTGTGCGCCTAGGGTGTAGGCGGTGACGCAAGCGGGACCAATGAGCGATCGCCCGGGTTCACAGAGCAATTTCGGTAAGGCGACTTGTTGGGACTCGCAGGCAGCAGTAATCGCTTCGCTGACGCCTTTGACCCATTCCTCAATACTTGGCGGGTCATCAGATTCCGTATAGCGAATGCCTAATCCACCGCCGACATTCAGTTCGGTAACGGGGAGTTGGTAGGCGGCGGCTTGTTTTAACCATTGCACCATGACGCCAGCCAGGTCCCGATGGGGTTGCCGTTCAAAAATTTGGGAGCCAATATGGGCATGGAGTCCAATGCAGTTCAAAACGGGATGCTGTTGGACAAAGGCAAAGACTTCTTCGATTTGGTCGGGATCAAAGCCAAATTTGCTGTCAAGGTGTCCGGTACGGATATATTCATGGGTGTGACACTCGATCCCCGGGGTGAACCTTAACATGATGCGGATGGCAGTCTGTTGGGTTTCTTGGGCGATCTCGACTAACTGATGCAAGTCTTGCCAGTTATCGGCAACGACGGTACAGCCACTGGCAACGGCAATTTGTAACTCTTCTTTGGATTTGTTGTTGCCATGCAAATAAATTTTTTCCGGGGATAAACCGGCTTCTAGGGCCGTGTAGAGTTCACCGCCACTGACGACATCGATCCCCAGGTTTTCTTGGCCGACGATCGCGCAGATTGCCAAGCAATTCCAAGCTTTCGAGGCATACAAGACTTGAGATTGACCGGGATAGTATTGCGCAAACAGGTCTCGATATTGTCTGGCCCCTTCTCTGAGGGTCTCTTCGTCCACAATATAAAGGGGCGAACCGAACTGCTCGACCAAGGTGACGATATCACAGCCGCCGATTTCTAGGCGATCGGCTTCATTGACTCGGGCGGTAAGCGGGAGCAGTTCCTGGTTCGGCGATCGCGTCGAGGGGGCGCTACTGGATTGACTTAGATACTGACGGCCTGTTTTCTGAACCGCCGGGGTTTGAATGGATACCATATTTAACAATTTGTATGAGGTTAGGTCGAGCAGCGTAAGTGGCTTCGTTTTCCAGTGTACAATCGTCTCTTGTCCTTTCTCCAATCAACCTCGGCTGTTTTGTGCCTGTTCTATTACTCAACCGACTCACCCCTGACCTGTTAGAGTCTGTCGTGGAACTCGATCAGCGTTCTTTGGGCGGAATGTGGAGCTTTGATGCCTATCAGCGCGAGTTCAACAGTCCTAACAGTGATTTGCTGGTATTATCGATTCCCTCAATCCCGGACTCTTCTGATTTCCCAAATTCTACTCCTGTTTCTCCTCTGGTGGGCATCGGTTGTCTGTGGTCGATTCTGGAGGAAGCTCATATTACAGTTCTGGCGATTCATCCCGATTATTGGCATCAGGGTTTGGGTCAGGCTCTTTTGTATGGTCTGTTGGCTTGTGCTTCTGCACGAGGGTTAGAATGGGCTACCTTGGAAGTACGTCGCTCTAATCAACCGGCTTTGTCCCTATACCAAAAGTTTGGTTTTAGAGAAGTTGGCTTTCGCAAACGGTACTATAAAGACACGGACGAAGATGCCCTGATTTTTTGGCTTTCCGGTTTGCATAAACCTGAATTCACTGACAGTTTAGGACAGTGGGAAGTCATTGTGCGCGATCGCCTCGCTCAATCGGGTTGGTCTTTATCGGTACATCTTTAGGATGAGAATTTTGGGTTGGTTTTTGGTATAATGCTATCAGGTTTTCTGAAACGTTAAAAACCACTTTGAAAAGTTGGGGTTTCATGACGATCGCAATAGCAGACCCAGGGTCTGTCTGTTAAATTTTTCATTGCCGAGTTAAACAGCATTCTTTCTTACCTTGTCTAGTAAATCCACCCCATAGTAATTAAGGGGGTATATATATGCCAAAACTACTGTCTACACTCCTGACTTTCGCGGGAGTCAGTCTGAGTCTGACCGCGATCGGACCGGCAACGGCGATGAATTCTCAAGGGTTCATTGCCCAGGGTCCTGAATCTAGTCCAGAATCTACAGAGGCGGTTTCGCAAACCGATATGGGCGATCGCGCCGATCTGGAACGGGGAATTAGTGATTTTGACTGGGATCTCCCCAATCAAAACCCCCAGACTGAATTCGGGACCCCTCTGCTCCTTCCCATCCGCCTCACTGCTCCTTCCCAGGAAAACGATGGTGATGGGTTAGCCGTTCAGATCGATTTCACTCGACTAGATCGATTAGAACAGGTCGAGGGCCAACGGTGATTGATCTTAGGAGAAAGGGGAGGGTTGCTGTTGTAATCCTCCCCTTTCTGTTGGACTCATTCCCTCATTAACCCCTAATCTCTTCTTGTAGCCTATCAAAACAGAGTCTTTTTAAATCATCCCCTAAAATTCCTAACAAATTCCGCGCCTCAACTTCCACTGCTACAAACGCATTGGCAAGAGATTTAGTCCTGTGACGACGGTCTAAAATTGTTTGACCTCGCGTATAATTTCCAGCGGTTTCTACCCTCACCCATCCCCGCCGAAATAATAAGGTTTCTGGATAAAATAAATAGGCAACGGTGACTGCATCATGAACTAAAAATCCATTAATTCCAGCAGTTTCTCGATGGCGCAAACAAGACTTGCTCATAAATTGACCCAATTGGTGAATAAACTGGGCCAGTTTAAGGTTAGGATATTCTTGAGCGATCGCCTCCGTCATCTCCACTGTTAAAATTAGCTTCCGTGTCACATCCAACGGCAAAATCACCAAATCCTCCCGACTCTCCAAAACAGCGACTGCCGCCTCGGGGTTAAACGCCACATTAAACTCAGCTTGGGAACTCACATTTCCCGGAACTTCAAACGCACCCGCCATCAACACCAATTCCTTAGCTAACCGCAAAATTCCCGGTCGTTTCTGTTCTGCTGCCGCCAAATTGGTCAGCGGTCCTAACCCAATGATTGTCACTTCTCCCGGTGACGCTTCCAAGGTGTCAATAATCATGTCATCGGCATAGGATGCTGCGGTAAAGGATTGAGAAGAATCCGGCAAGACATGAGATAAATTTCCCATACCATCCATCCCATGTACTTCAGCAGCATCCCCAATTTTTCCCCCTTCCCACACCACACTCCGGCCCACTTTTACGGATTCAAACCCACCTAATGCTAAGACTTTACAAGCACTAGCAAAAGTGAATTCAGCCGAAACATTTCCCCCCACAGTGGTCACCCCCACCCATTCAGCAAACCCTTGTTTGACCAAACTTTGCAACCATAGTAATGCAAAGGTATCATCTCCCCCAGGGTCGGTATCAACTAGGATTTTTCGAGGGGATGGGGTCAAGATTTTACCGGACATAATTCCTCATAGATGCTTTATGCAATACATAGACTTTTGACAATTTTTTTAAAAGCCCCCCTTAAGAAGGGGGGTGACGGGATCAATCCGGATTTTAGGAACAAATCTAATGAGTTAATTAAGATTTTTGAGGTTTTTTAACCGACCGATAGAAAGGCTTTTTCACCACAGTTCCGGGATAAGTTTTACCGCGAATTTCCACTTCTATGGATTGACCGGGTTTACTCAATTCTAGGGGTAAATAAGCTAAGGCGATCGCCTGTTCCAAAGTAGGAGACCAACTCCCACTTGTCACCTCTCCCACAGGTTGACCTTCCGAGATTACCGGATAACCATGACGCGCAATATAACGACCCTGCATTTCAATTCCCACCAAACGCCGTTTAACCCCTGTTTCTTTCTGTTTTGCTAATACTTCCCTGCCGATAAATTCCTCTTTGCTATCCAAATGAACTAACCACCCGAGACCCGCTTCTAATGGCGTTGTATTTTCATCAATATCTTGACCATAAAGCGCCATTGCTGCTTCTAAACGCAGAGTATCCCGACACCCCAAACCACAGGGAATGACCCCGGCATCCAACAGCGATCGCCACAGGGTTATCCCTGTTTCTGGATTCACCATCACTTCGTATCCATCTTCCCCAGTATATCCCGTGCGAGCTAAAAATCCATTTCCCCCGCATACCGACCCTTGTAAATGTCCAAACGGTTTCACCTCAGACAGATCCACCTCCACAAACTCTTGCAGTTTCGCCACCGCTTCGGGACCTTGAACCGCAAGTAATACCTTGTGTTTGGATAAATCCTGTAATTCCACATCAGACCCTGCTAATTGTGCTAACAACCAAGCTTTATCTTGAGCACAAGTGGCAGCATTCACAATCACCTGAGCAAAATGCCGTCCTGCTTCATCTCGTCCTTGATCATAAAAAATAATATCATCTAGGATGCCACCCTGAGCATTCAGGAGCACTGTGTATTGACCCTCACCGGGTTGTAAGCGAGACAAATCTGAGGGAACTAATCTTTGCATTTGCATCAGCAAATCTTTACCAGAAAGAGAAAACATCCCCATGTGGGAGATATCAAACATTCCGGCAGCGGTTCGCACTGCTTGATGTTCCGGGTTAATTCCCGAAAACTGCACCGGCATTTCCCATCCCGAGAAGGCAGTCATCCGCGCATTCAAGGCGATCGCCTCTTCGTAAAGGGGAGTTCGGGACAAAGGTTGTGCCATCTCATTTGCTGCTGTGGTTGCCACTAATGTTACCTCCGGTTGGGTGAAATATTTCCTATTTTAGGGGAAATTGGGTCCGTTGGGAGGGGAATCCACCGGCGATGGGGAATCCGGGGAATCCAGCGATCGGTCAAAGTTGTTTTGTGCTTATACTTCTTATACTTTTCTTGGGTTTTTAAAACTCTCCTAATTTTTCAATACATTTGTAATAAATCAATTAAGCTAACTTGTCGATGTTTATCCAGTTCTTCAATTCGCTTTTTTTCTTCAGCAATTTGTTCTTGATAATAGCGCCCACGGTCTGGTTCTTTTGTCAAATCGATTTCTTTCCAAAGTTGTAATGCTTGACGGCAGCGCTTATCACACAGCACTCGTTCAATACAGGCGATCGCTCCTTGAATCATCAAAGGCGGATTCAATAAATCTCGCTGAGACTTTTCACTTAAATGAAACAACTCAGAAACAGGTTTTAAATCCCGATTGTTTTGTAAAAATCGCTGTTGCACTTGAGACAGTAAATCCCCCGTCATTTCTTGATTCTCCACCTGGATAATTTGCTGCCACAAAAACCGATGATGGGTGAGACTAAAATCTAAATCCCGTGCCTCTAATTCCTCAGCGATCGCCGCACGATGTTCCGGACAATGCAAATATAGCCGCAATAACACCGATTCCGCATTTTCTAACAACCCGCGATCGGCAGAAATCGGAACCAATTCCTGTTGTTTCTCCTGCTCAGTCTTACTTTCCTTGCGCCGGATTTGGTTAATTTTTTTAATTAAATCTTGCGCTCGTAAAGCAACTAACGTTCCATTTCCCTGACTGAGAATTTCTGCACATCGATTGACATAATACATCCGGGTATCGGTATTTTGAATTTTGATGAGCAAATTAACCATTTGCTTCGCCACTCGTTGATAGGCATCCGATTGATTTAAATCATTTCCCCGTAACAATTGCTGCATCTGCCAATCTAACCATAACGGCGCATTATCCATCAATTGCCGATAGGGGTCCGGACTGCCGGTCGATTTCAGAAACTCATCCGCATCTTTGCCATCAGGAATATTGATAATTCTCAGTTGAACTTGTCCTTTATATGCCAATTCTGCAAGTTCACCGATCGCCCGTTCCGCTGCTGTCGTCCCTGCCGCATCTGCATCAAAATTCAGAATCACTTGTTTGGATTCGGTATAACGCAATAATTGCTTAACTGCATCCAAACTCAATGCCGTCCCCAAAGAGGCAACCGCATTAGAAATTCCCGCCGCATGAAGGGCGATCGCATCAAAATACCCCTCCACCACCACCGCTTTATCTGCCTTGGAAATTGCTGATTTTGCCTTATCCAACCCATACAGCGTTTTACCTTTATCAAATAACGGCGTTTCTGGAGAATTGAGATATTTCGGTTGTTCATCGCTGAGAGTTCTTCCACCAAAAGCAATGGCACGTCCCTGGGAATCATGAATTGGAATCATTAGGCGATCTCGAAAGCGATCGTAATACCCTCCCCCAGTATTCCGCGCCTTAATTAATCCCGCCTCTTCCACCAACTGCACCGAAAACCCTTTTTCCTCCACCAAATAACTGTAAAGACTTTCCCATCCTGCCGGTGCATAACCCAATTGAAACTGTTGAATCGTTTCCAAACTGAATTGGCGGTCAACTTTCAGATAATTCAGCGCATAACTGCCTTGGGGTTGATATAAAGCGTGTTCATAAAACCGCACAGCGATCGCCATAATTTCATAGAGTTCTTCTCTAAGAGAAAGCTGCCGCTGTAACTCTTCTCGCTGTTCCGGTTCAATGGTATGCACTGGAACCTGATACCGTCGCGCGAGATCCAACACCACATCGGAAAATGAGTGCTTGCCGATTTCCATCAAAAACGTAATCGAATTTCCCCCCGCCTGACATCCAAAACAGTAATACATCTGCTTACTGGGACTCACGGTAAAACTGGGTGACCCTTCATCATGAAAGGGACACAATCCAACCAAATCTTTACCCTGTTTTTTGAGTACAACGCGCTCAGAGACGATATCTACGATATCAGCACGTTGCTTGACTTGTTCAATCGTGTCTGGATGGATGCGAGGAACGTTCATTAGCACAGAATTACAGATTGATTCTTATAATCATATTAAGTCCTAAATCCAGATTTTATTATAGGGTGATGGGATAAAAACGCTGAGGGTTGAGGAGGGGGTTAAATCCATGAAAATGATAGGAATGGCGATCGCAATCATCATCGGACTGTTCATCGCCGTAGAAGTGGCACTCAGACTACTCTTTGGGTTTGGTAACCCTCCCCTGTACATCCCCGATGAGAAAATCGGGTATCTCTTAGCACCCAATCAGAAACTACGACGCTTTGGCAATCGCTTCGAGATTAACCAATATTCCATGCGGAGTGCGACACTCACCCCAACATCAGACACCTGGCGAGTTTTGTTGTTAGGAGACTCCGTTGCCAATGGCGGATGGTGGACAGATCAGGCGCAAACCATCTCCGCTTTCATGCAGCAACAACTCCCGAAACGCCTCCCGGAGAATTCTCCTCAAATCCAAGTGCTCAACGCCTCAGCGAATTCTTGGGGACCCCGGAATGAACGCGCCTATCTGGAGAAATTTGGAACCTTTGGTGCCAAGGCAGTGGTATTGCTAATCAATACCGATGATTTATTTGGAACCCAACCCACTTCTATACAAGTCGGACGCGATCGCAACTATCCCGACAAAAAACCCCCCTTAGCACTGGTAGAGGTTGTGAGTCGATATCTGTTACCTGCGCCAACAGTGCCTAAGTTACCTGAGGAAAAAGGCGATCGGGTGGGGTTAAACTTAGAATCAATTCATCAAATTCAGCAAATTGTCACCGCAAACCAAGGACAATTTCTATTAGCAATCACCCCCTTATTGCGCGAACTCGGAGAACCCGGACCGAGAGACTATGAACTCAAAGCACGTCAACGCCTGCAAGAATTCACCCAGCAGCATCAAATCACCTACTTAGATTTTTTATACCCTTTTAATGCCGTAGAAAACCCAGCAGCTTTATATCGGGACCACATTCATCTCAGTCCAAGTGGCAATGAGTTGGTCACTCTGAAGATTACGGAGGCACTTGTACCGATGATGTTATTTTAAGGCATTAGGGGAGTGCAAAAATGCTTTATCTTTTGAGCAAAAAACCGGGTTTATGCCCTAACTTTTACCTCATCACCCAGAATTGAGGAAAGAAACCCGGTTTCTGAGAGTTATGAGTATGGGATAAAATAGAAATGCTGATAGAAGAACTCCTCGCTGGTAAGGGTGAGGAAGAGAATAAAGTAACGAATCAGGTCAGAATTATGAGTACAGCGCACGGAAACTAATTGAAGGTTAAGGCTAACATGACCCAGACGGCGATCGAACTCCCCAGGGAAAAAATTTGTGAATTTTGCAAAAAGTGGAACCTGACCGAGATGGCATTATTCGGCTCGATTCTCCGGGATGATTTTAATGAAAATAGTGATATTGATATCATGGTACAATTTCATCCCGATGCTCATCCCACTTTGTTTGATTTAGCTGAGATGGAAGAGGAACTGAAACAACTCTTTCACCGTGACGTTGATCTGGTCACTCGTAAGGGAATTGAAACCAGTCAAAACTATTTGCGTCGCCAAGCGATTCTCTCTTCTGCACAGGTGATTTATGGAACGGGATCTTCAATCTTTACTTGATATGTTACAATCTGCCGAAATTGTCATAAACTATATTTCAGGGCGATCGCGGTCAGATTTAACCACTGATTTACAATTGCAAGATGCGATCATTCGTCGCCTGTTAATGATTAGCGAAGCAGCAAAACGGGTCTCGGAGCCCACTCGTAACAGGTTAATTACAATTCCTTGGTCAGTTATTAACGGGATGAGAAATCGACTTGTTCATGAATATGATGGGATTGACCTTGATGTCGTTTGGGATACCGCTGTCAAGAGTTTACCCCTGTTAATTGTAGAGCTAAAAAAAGTAATTGCTTCCGAATAAATAATAGAGTGTAAGTCAAGAAAATGGGTTGAGGAGAGTCATGGGAAAAAATGGGTTTATAGCAGGGGAGATTTAGGGAAAACCTCGGTTTTTAGGAGTTAGGTATCGGTTCCTTGGGATTATACTCCGGCAGGAATTCCATACTGAAAATCAAAATCGGTGTGAGGCGATCGCCTGAAGAGAAAACCATTTGCCCCTACCCACAAGCCAAGTTTATAGAAGCATTTCTGCATAAAATATTAAAATTTTATTAAAAAATGCAGGTATTGATCCCCGAGAGATATTTTATGGTACGATATTAAATTAAGTTTTTTACAAAATATTTATAATCCCCTAATTTTTCTCAAGTCCAGTAAATCTACCATTACTCAAATGAAAGCCTCCGAAACCAAGCTACTCGCCTTCATTAAGAAGTCCCCACAGTTCGTTATCCCGATTTACCAGCGTACCTACTCATGGACCGAAAAAGAATGTCGGGAGTTGTGGGATGACATCATGCGTACTGGCGCAACAGATGAAATTACTTCTCATTTTTTTGGTTCTATTGTCTATATTGAAAAAGGACTTTATCAAGTCTCCAGTCAGTCTCCACTCCTAGTTATTGATGGACAGCAACGCCTAACTACAGTAACATTACTAATTGCAGCCTTGGCTAATGCCCTTGGAGATGCTGAACCCGTGGAAGGTTTTTCCCCGCGTAAATTGCGAAACTATTATTTGCTTAATCCAGTCGAGGATGGAGAAAAATACTATAAGCTGATTCTCTCGCAAACTGACAAATCCTCCCTGATTGCGATTCTCAGCGAATCCCTGCAGCCAAAAGACTATTCTATCCGGGTCACACAAAATTTCAAGCTGTTTGAGTCACTAATTAAGGAGCATCAGGACAATCTGACGACTGTTTGTAAAGGATTAGCAAAATTACTGGTTGTAGATGTTGCTCTGAGCCGTGGACAGGACAATCCCCAACTTATTTTTGAGAGTATGAACTCCACGGGTCGGGAGTTAACCCAAGCTGACTTAATCCGGAATTACATTCTGATGGGACTTGAACCCGAACTCCAAACCAAGCTTTATGAGCAGTATTGGCGACCTATGGAAGTGGAGTTTGGACAGGAGGCTTATGGAACACAATTCGATAGCTTTATGCGCCATTTTTTAACGGTAAAAACTGCTGCAATTCCCAATAAAAGTGCAGTTTATGAAGCTTTTAAATCTTATTCAAGATTGCCACAAATTGCTCAGGCTGGTGTGGAGGCATTAGTCAAAGATATTCATACCTTTGCTCGGTACTACTGTGCAATGGCTTTGGGCTATGAGCAGAACCCGAAACTTAAACTAGCCTTTCAAGATCTGCGAGAATTAAAGGTAGATGTAGCTTACCCATTCCTATTAGAGCTTTATCAAGATTATGCTTCCGGTGAATTCTCTGAAACCGATTTTGTGCAAGCAGTTAGACTGGTGGAATCATACGTCTTCCGCCGTGCTATTTGTGGAATTCCTACCAGTTCATTAAATAAAACTTTTGCTAACTTTACGAAGGCTCTCAAGAAAAATAATTATCTCGAAAGCATTCAGGCTCACTTTCTGTTACTGCCGTCCTACCGACGCTTTCCTAATGATGATGAATTTAAGCGATCACTGCAAACTAAAGACCTTTACAATGTTCGTGATCGCAGTTACTGGCTTCGACGCTTGGAAAATCATGATCGCAAAGAACGAGTAGTAGTAGATGAGTACACGATTGAACACATCATGCCCCAGAATGAGAATCTTGCTCCTGCATGGAAGACCTCACTGGGTTCAGACTGGCAACGCATTCACAAAACGTACTTGCACACCCTGGGAAATCTAACGCTTACTGCATACAACTCGAAATATAGTGATAAACCCTTTGTTGAGAAGCGTGATATGGAAAAGGGCTTTCAAGAAAGTCCCCTGAAGTTGAATAAAGGGTTGGGACAGGTTGAGCAGTGGGATGAAAATGCTATTCGTCAACGAGCAGAGCGACTTTCTACAATGGCCCTGGATGTTTGGATTTCGCCAAAATTGGAATCTGATGTGCTTGATTGTTATCAATCCAAGCCTCAGCAATCAGGTTACACGATAAAAGATCACCCCTATCTGTGTTCTGGAAAAATGGCAGAACTTTTTAAAGCCTTTCGCAAGGAAGTTCTTGCCCTTGATCCGGGCGTAACTGAGGAATTTCTGAAGATATACGTTGCTTATAAGTTAGAGTTTAACTTTGTAGATGTTGTCCCACAAGCCAAGCGGTTACTGATTTCCTTAAATATGCGATTTCCCGAAATTAATGATCCCAAGGGAATTTGCCGAGATGTATCGGCTTTGGGGCGCTGGGGTAACCGGAATGTTGAACTGGGTCTAGCATCTCTTGAGGAATTGCCCTATGTTTTAGGGTTGGTAAGGCAATCCCTAGAAAGACAAATGGGAGACGTAGAGTAATCGAAATGGATAATGGATAACTATCCATTATCAACTGACTGAAACTGCGCCATTAACCAGGCTCCGACTTGGGATTGGTCTTGGTTGCGGCTACCTTGCAGCGCTTGGTCTAGGGTGGCTATCTCCAGTCCTGGAAACATCACAGAGATATCAATTCGCTGACTCCCTCGATCGCTCATCTGATACGCCATTACCTCCGCTGTTTCCACGTTCACAATCCAATATTCAGCAATCCCCACCTCTTCATAGAGGACTCGCTTAACGGTGCGATCGTCCAATAGGGATGATTTCGCCACCTCCACCACCAAATCTGGTACTGGATACTCTTCCAGATTTACAATGTCAGTGCCGTTCGGGATGGCGGTTGCCTGGGTGCCAACGTAATAAGCTAAATCCGGTTGGAATTCGACATAGCCCGGTTTGCGGAAGGAACAGTTGTCTAATTCTCTAAAGGCGATCGCCTTCAAAATGCTGTACAAATTAACTGCCAAGGAAATTACACTATGATTTTTGCTATGGTCAAAGCCTACGGGTAGTTGCATTTCTAATCTCATTCGCCCATTACTGTAATAGCCTTTGGATTTAGCATGGGCGGGGTCATCCAAAGCACTCAGGTACTCCTTCCAGGTGGCAGGAACCCAGGTATCACTGGCAATTAGATTAGAGAGTGGATTCATGTTCATCATCCCGGAGGAAAAATCTACATCCATTCTATGTTACTCCTCCTCTGGAACTTTAACAACCTGTAGCACCTTATTCCCTACTAGAAAAAGGGATAGGGAGTTTAGTTTATCGGGTTTGATTCGGAACTTGTTATAATACATTAATCCTAATTAACAATAACCGGGACTATGGTTCAAACTCCTATTCCCTCACATATTCTCTACCCAGACTCTGATGGTAAGCCGATCGCAGAAAATACCCTGCAATATCGCTGGATTGTGCGGTTAGTCACGAATCTCAAGCAACTTCTTAAGGACCAAGTTGCCTTTGTTGCGGGGGATTTACTCTGGTATCCGGTTCGGGTAGAACGTCCTCCCGCCCCCTGTCAAGCCCCTGATGCAATGGTAGCGTTGGGTCGTCCGGATGGGGACCGAGGCAGTTATAAACAGTGGGAAGAAGACAACATTGCCCCCCAGGTGGTGTTTGAAATTCTCTCCCCCAGTAATACCATGATTGAAATGGCTGCGAAACAAAATTTTTATGCACAGTATGGTGTGCTGGAAATGTTTTTTTATGACCCACAATCTCATAATTTTTGGGGGTTGCATCGGGCTACGGTGCAAGATAGCTTAAACTTTATCCAATCCCAGGATTTACCTTGGATTTCTCCTTTTTTGAATATTCGTTTTGAAATGTCTGCGGATGGTTTAGCGGTGTATCATCCTGATGGGGAATTGTTCAAGGAACCAGGGGAGTTGTTTGAGGAAAGGGATAAGGCACAACAAGAACGCGATCGCGCCTTTGCCAAACTTCGGGAACTGGGGATTGACCCAGAAACCCTTTAAATGATGGCTGTCACGGTGCTGAAATCTATTAAATTTCAGCACCCAGACTTAAGAAATCAATGGGTTTGCTGACGGCAAGCCCACCTTTCAGGCTGAAATTATGGCTTCAATGGGAATACTGAGATCAGGAAAAGATAGAGGGGAAATTTCTCCGTCTTTTAAGGTCATTTTAGAGCCATAATCCTGCCCCCTGGGTTGACGGTAGACAATTAATTCCGCTGTTTGGAGATTGACTAGCCAATATTCGGGGATTCCTGCTTCGGCATAGATGTGATATTTTATTGTGGAATCTTTCTCTAAGCTGGTATTAGCATATTCAATCACCCAAAAGATGTTCTCCGGATAGGGATGGTGGGAGAGATATTCGCGCCCGAGGGGTTGCACAATAGCGAGATCTGGTTCCGGTTCCGATTGATTGGGGAGGGTAATCGGTTTAGCGGGACTCACCAGGGCGCGATCTCCCAGTAAACGAGCAAGATATTGACCCGCTGTTCGACTAAAAAACGCATGAGGTTCGCCTTCTGGGGACATTTTAACGATTTCTCCCGCTAACAATTCCACCGGGCGATCATTGAGTAACCCGGTTTTAATAATTTGGTGGTAGTCTTCTAGGCTCCACTTGATTGTTGAAAGTACCATCTTGACACCTTTATCAACCTTGTCTCTAGTTTATCATGAGTTTGCCAAGGGTGAGAAACCTGGTTTCTGCGATAACTTTTGTTTGATTGCAAAGATTTAGGAAAGAACCCAGGTTTCTGGATTGTTGCCAAGGGAAAGAAACCCGGTTTCTGAATTAAGGTTAACTGGAACTGCTAGATATTAATTTGGATGGGGTGGTGCGCCAGAGTAATTCTAGTTTGTTGGCGGGGATGGTTAGATATAAAACATCTCCCACATCCAAAGAAGTTTCTAATAACTCCCATCCATGAACGGTTCTTTCTTGAGTTTGAATATATAGCGGGACAAAATCAGCTTTCATGGCTGATTCTTTGACGGTTTGATGATAGAATGGATGGGCGGGGGTGATTAAGGTTGCGATCGCCACCCAGAGACTCCCGGCTGTCATGCCATTGCCTAAAATTCGTCCCCCGATCGCAGCGGCAGCAAAGGCAGGTGCTGCCATTTCGGTGGGATTGAGTACGCGCTCAAAGTCGAATACTTGTTGTACCATCAAGGCAAAGCGCGGGTCCTCACTTCGCACCACTACGGGGAGTTGGGGGACGACACCTTTTGCAGTTAAGGCAATTTCTAAGTTAGTCATGTCATTGCTGGTGACAGCTAACACGGCTTCTGCTTTTTCAATATTAGCGGCTTTTAAACTAGCGGGGAGAGTGGCATCGGCTTGAATGACAGGAATTTTAAACCCTTGTGCGGTACTCAAAAAGCGGCAGTTGGGGTCGCGATCAATGACGACGACATCATATCCATTGGTGTGCAGTTGCTCGATCGCCTTAATTCCGATATCTCCTAATCCACACACAATATAATGATGGCGAGGGGGGATTTGCGGGGTATCCCAGAGTTGTCTAAATCGGCTCCCTAGGATAAAATCATTAAGCAGCGCATAGCAAATCCCGACAGCACCAGCGCCGACGAGCATCATCAGGGCGGTAAATAGTTTCAGAGGAACGGGAGATTGTTCCGCTACGGCTTCATTGCCGCCAGCGCCTGTAATCATGCCGACGGAGAAATACAGAGAATCCACAAAGGAGGTATCTGTGTTAACAAAAGTATAAGTAAAAGTTGCGGTTAAAATGGTTAGTAATAGAGCGAATAGGGCGAGGGCAGTGGCTTGATTTTGCTGTTGAAATCGTCGCCAATTCCCGAGAGATTCTTGGAATTTTCGCCCCCAGGAACGTCGATTGTGACGCTTACTCAGTTGGGTGGCAACAATTAGGCGATCGCCCTCTTCTAATGTCTTTCCCGCCAGGACCGCTGAAACGAGGTCGATATGAGGATGTTGGGGTAAATAGTAAATCAACATCCGTCGCTTATCTTCCCATAATTCAGCTAACTTGCGCCCGTTCCAGGGATGGCGCTCATCGATGTATTCTTCATGAATCGGCCAAGTTTCATTAAACAAAGTGAGTTGTCCGATCGCCCGACTTCCCATTGCTGCAAAAGCAAAAATCGGGGCAGCCAAGGTGGAGACACTCATGCTGGTATGCTGGGGTAAGGTGCGATCCAAGCGATCGCCTAAACTGCCATTAAACAGCCGCGTAATAATCCGAATCTGGGGATTAAGCAATCGAGCTTGCATCAAAATGGCTAAATTTACCGCATCATCATCAGAGGCGATGGCGATCGCATCTGCATCGCGAATTCCTGCGGCGAGTAACGTTGCCGCCGATCGCGGATCTCCCACAATGATCCCCGTCTCTTCTCCAGGAATCGCCCGTTCTCCCACCCCGACAACCGAGGCCCCTTGTTGCCTTAACAAGCCAAAAATTTGATACCCCGTACTCCCCAGACAGCAAACGATGATTCGCGGTTTCATGATAACCCCAGCCTACGATCAGGATCCAGAAAGAATACAGCTCAATTAGCATTAATGTCATGCACGGTAATATTTTCAGTCCCTCGGGAGCTAAAAAATGTAGCGAAGAACACCGCCTCTGCTTTCTGCTGCAAAAAACTATCCCACGGATGGATATTGGCGGCGATCGCCCCTGGGAAAGCCTGAGCAATTTTACTAAAGAAAAATCCTTTGGGGTAACAATGCGCTTGATCGATTGAACTGGCGATCGCCTTCTCTGGGATTGGCGATCGTCTTGCTCCTGTATCGAGATCCTAATGGGTTAAAATTATACAATTTAGGAGGAAGAGCATCTTGCTCCCTACTCCACAAGATGTTCTTACTTTGTTTGACAATATCAAATTCATTCACAATCAATGTATAGATTGTCGAGTTTTTAAAATCCTACTATCTTCTCACTTTAAGGGATTTTCTCTGTGATTTTTTAGTGTTTCTAGTTTGTTTCTCCGTTATAGTAAGTTTCCCGAGGTTTAGTTGATACAAGTGATATTACCCGGAAGGGAAAACTGCGCGATCGCCACCACTCCCCCTAAAGTTTTCCACGGGTTGACTCCTGTCAACACAAGCTACACTTAAAAGTATCAGACCTGAGCATCGGGCAGGACTGATGCGCCCCAAGGAGGATTTAGGAGTTTGTACCGGGCTTCACCCTGGGCATGAGTTGCACCACCCTCCGAAGATTCCCGGGCCGTACTGATTCAATTTAAAACTGTTCTGAGGAATCAATTTTCAACCCTCAACTTGAGAATAAATTAGAGGAAAAAAATGGCTAATCCACAATTACGACGGACTGAAAATGTTAGCGGTGATTTTTATGTAGATACCACTTGCATTGATTGTGATACTTGCCGATGGATGGCTCCCGATATCTTTCACCGTCAGAATGAGCAATCTGCCGTTTATCAGCAACCCCAAACGGAAGCTGAACGCTTGGCAGCTTTACAAGCCCTTTTAGCCTGTCCTACAGCTTCGATTGGGACTGTAGATAAACCGAAAGATATCAAACAAGCTCAAGAGAGTTTTCCCCTATTAATTGACCACAATATTTATCATTGTGGGTATCACGCGGAGAGTTCTTTTGGGGCAGCGAGTTATTTAATTCATAGACCCGAGGGAAATATCTTGATAGATTCCCCCCGCTTTTCTCCACCTTTAGTGCATAAATTAGAATCAATGGGAGGGATTCGGTATCTTTATTTAACCCATCAAGACGATGTGGCAGATCATCAAAAATTTGCCGAACACTTCGGATGCGATCGCATCTTGCATCAAGATGAAATTAATCCCCGAACTCGGGATGTGGAAATTCAACTCACCGGCTATGAGCCAATTGAACTGGAATTGGATATGATCATTATTCCCATTCCTGGACATACGAAAGGCCATACTGTGTTGCTCTATCAAAACCAATTTTTATTCACCGGAGATTGTTTAGCTTGGTCCAATCAACTGAATCAATTGATTGCCTTTCGCGATGCCTGTTGGTATTCTTGGCCGGAATTAATTAAATCCCTACACAAGTTAAAAAACTACTCCTTTGAATGGGTCCTACCCGGGCATGGTCGTCGCTATCATGCCGCAAATTCACAGCAAATGCAGGAAGAACTCCAACGCTGTCTAACTTGGATGGAAACCCAATGATAACCGGACCCTTTTAGTCGTTATACCCCATCCGGTTGTGGCAGCCCTTTAACAACCGGATGGGGTATTAATGGATGCCAAAAATTTGAGTTTTTCCTACCGGAAATGGGTGATTGCAGAAGTCTAATAAAGGCGATTGGCATTTTAAATAAGGATTGGGGGAATTGAGGCAACATTTCGTATGGATATTTAGGAAACTGCTTGCAGAATTATAGCGGTTTTCGATTAAATTTCATCCGAATGACTTCCCTAAATCCCCCTTCAAAAAGGGTATTTTTACCCTAAAATTAGACACCTTTTTAATAAAGGGGAACCGGAGAGCAAACATCGACTGAACGTCACAAATGACTTAGAGAGACTGTCTTAGCAACAGGGTGGCATTTTCAGCGGATAAGGGTTTAGAGAAAAAATAACCTTGTCCATCTTCAGACCCCAAAGATTTAAGTTCGGCGAGTTGTTCAGCGGTTTCCACCCCTTCTGCAGTGACATCCATTCCCAACCCATGGGCTAAAGTAACTATCGCCTGGATGATTTCTAAATTTTTACCTTCCGTGCCAATTTGTTGCACAAAGGATTTATCAATCTTTAAGGTATCAATCGGAAACTGAGCTAAATGAGAAAGGGAAGAATAGCCTGTGCCAAAGTCATCTAAAGATAAATGAATGTTTCGTTCTTTAAGTTTCCACAGCGTTTGATTAGCCGTTTGGGTATCTTCAATCAAGACACTTTCGGTAATTTCTAGCTTTAAGAAAGCGGGGTCAAGACCTGTTTCTTGGAGAACCCGATCAACGTGTTCGACTAAATCCGGTTGGAGAAATTGTTTGCCGGATAAATTGACGCTCATTTTCAAGACGCCGCTTTGACGCAAGGAGGTAAATCGGGTTTGCCATTCCACGAGTTGTCGGCAAGCTTCCCGCAGGACCAAGAGACCTAATGGAACAATTGAGCCTGTTTCTTCCGCTAGGGGAATGAATTCGCTGGGAGGAATAAAGCCTCGTTGCGGGTGATTCCAGCGCACTAAGGCTTCAAATCCGACTATTTTACCATCGAATAAAGAGACGATGGGTTGATAGGCTAATCTGAGCGAGGTTTGATTGAGAGTTTCCGCTTCATGGAGTTCTCTGCGCAAATCATTTTCTAACTGTAAAAGCTGCACAGCTTCGTCATGCATCGCCTTATCAAAGATAGCAGTTCGAGCTTTGCCACTGCGTTTGGCGCGATACATAGCGATATCTGCATTTCGGAGTAAATCGGCGCTGACTTCATGTTCAATAGAACTGAGGGCGATGCCGATAGTCACCGTAACAAAAACTGCGTGTCCTTCAAAGGTAAAAGGGGCTTTCAGTTGTTGGTGAATTTTTTCAGCAACTTCGCTCACCTGTTCAATGTTTTGGACATTTTCTAAGAGGATGACATAATGATCGCCCCCGAGACGGGCGATGGTACTTTGAGAATGCAAACAGCGTTCTAAGCGGAAGGCGATCGCAATTAAAAGCATATCGCCGACGGCATGACCTAAGCTATCATTGACTCGTTTAAATCGGTCAATATCGATGAATAAAACCCCTAACTGCTCATCGTCTTGGAGGTTTTTACGGGCGCTGGCTTCCCGGAGTCGTTCCATTAAAAAGGCCCGGTTTGGCAGTCCAGTTAAGGGGTCATAATAGGCTTGATGAATGAGTTCTTCTTCCGCCCGTTTGCGATCGCTGATGTCGGTTTGAACGCCAATATAGTGGCTAATTGTTCCCCGTTCGTTTTCTACGGGAGAGAGACTTAGTTCATTCCAAAATAAGGTTCCATCTTTGCGATAATTGCGTAAGGTGACCTTGCAATCTTGTCCTTTGTGAATGGCATTTCGCAATTCTTGTAATGCTGGTTGATGGCGATCGCGTCCTTGCAGGAAACGGCAATTACGTCCTGTCGCTTCCGCGTAGGAATACCCCGTCATTTTTTCAAAACTGGGATTGACGTAAACGACAGCATTATCTTTACTATACTCAGAGATGACGATGCCATTGCTACTGGCGGCGATCGCTCTTTCAAAGAGTCGGAGGCGTTCTTCTTGTTCTTTGCGTTCTGTTACATCCCGGGAATTGAGCACGAATCCCGCAATTCCCGGTTCTTCAAGCAGGTTGCTACCCACCGACTCTAGGGTGACCCATTTCCCGCTGGCATGAAGAAAGCGAAACTCGCTTTCAACGACTCCACCTCGTTGTTCTAGGGCTTCGTTAAACAGATTATAAATCCCAGCTTTATCTTCAGGGTGAATATAATTAAACCCATTATCCCCAATTAAATCTTGGGGTTTATAGCCCAGAATTCTTTCCACAGATGGACTTTGATATCGAATCGTTCCATCTGCTTCTAAAATAGTAATAATATCCGATGAATTTTGGACTAAAGACCGAAAGCGCTTTTCACTTTTAGCTAGAGCTTCTACGGCATTTTTTTGTTCCGTAATATTGAACGCACTCAGACACAGACCAATAATCTTATTAGTTTCATCAAAAATCGGTTGGGCATTAATTTCAAACCAGTATTCGACCCCTGGATTACCTAAAATTTTCTGCTGAAGTTGGACGGGCGTCCCTTGAAGGCATTGATGAAAACTTTGATTGAACAGGTCTAACCCTGAGTTTGAAACATATTTGTAGGCAAAATCTCCGGGCTGAATGGTTTTATTCCATAAAGTTTTAACCGTTTCGCGAGCGGTTTTATTAACATCTTTAATTCTATACTGACGGTCAATTAAAACAATCGATTGAGCGGATGAATTAAAAATTGCTCTTAAATTAGCTTCGGATTCAATTAAGGCTGTTTGAGTTTGCTTACGTTCGGTTACATCGGTTAGGGTTTCAATCAACCGGACTACTTTGCCGGTACTGTCACAGAGGACTTCTCCTTTACTGACAATCCAGCGGATAGAAGTAGGTTGACCATGCAGGATGCGGTATTCACTTTCGTAGTTGGTTTTAGCCGCGATCGCCTGGACAATTCTGCTTTGGACAAGAGACCGGTCTTCTGGTTGAATGGCCTTAATATAACTACTAAGGGTGGGATTATAGCTGCCCTTTTCAACCCCTAAAATGGCGTGAACTTCATCAGACCAGGTAACATTTCCCGATTGCAAATCCCACTCCCAAACGCCCATTTTTGCCGCTTTAAAGGCGGCGAGTAATCTCCCTTCACTCTGCTGCAATGCCCGTTGTGTCCGCTGGCGATCGAGTTCTGCCGCTGCCTGTCCTGCAAATATACTCAAGACTAATTGGGCGCGGTGAACGTCGATTAAGGGGTGATCGTCGAATCCACACATTAACCCGATCGGTTTGCCATTCATATCGACCAATCGAACTCCCAAATAGCTACAAGCTTCCAGCTTGCCCAAGGGGTTGCCTGGAGACAGGTGCGATTGAAAGTTATCCGGAATCCAGTCACTTCCACATTGCAAAACTTTTGCCCAAGGGGTCCCGGCGATCAGATATTCTAGTTCGCACAATTGCGCATTCCATTCGGAACCCGTCAGTTCCCCTCCCTCCCAGAATGCCCGAACTTTGACCACAGAAGCTTTAGTCCCCACCACCTCTCCAATAAAGACATAGCGCATCCCCAACAATGACCCAAGATAAGAAGCTAAGGCGGGAAAAAACTGCTCTCCCGTCACCGGGGCTTTTGCATTGTCCAGCGATTGTAGAATATTTTCGACGTCCTTAAACTCGCTAATGTCTTTGAAGGTTTGAAAATACAGCAATTCGTTTCCCACCGTCAAGGTTTCGATGGATACACTTACCCATAACGGTGTGCCATCCGCTTTTTTCGCTACCAGTTCATAGTTCGTGATGACCCCTTGAAGCTGAAGGGTATCAAATAGTTTTTTTCTTTCGGTTAAGTGATAATAAAAAAAGTCTTGGTTGCGATTAATCGGCTCAGTGCCTCTAAAGCCGAAAAGTTCGCGAAAACAATCATTAACATAGACAATCTTGCCCTCAGTAGAATTGACTAAGGCGATCGGCACAGAAATCCGTTCGGCGATCGCCTCAAACAGACAGTTGGTCCCGCAAACCTCTAGGGATACGGGCAAATCACTCGACATAGACCCCTCTGGGGTGATGTAACTCAGGGTAGCTTCCTCCTTGATCTGCTGGCGTTCTAACTTTTGCTTTTTCGGCCCTTCATTTATCCATTCTATCTCTTCGTTCTGTTCCACTAAGCTCATTTACACTCCTTCCCTCTCGTTGGGAAACTCCCGGCCCATCTGCTCTTAAAAATTGTAGGAACATTTTTTAATTAATCTTAATATTCTGGGGACCTTTTGTAAAACAGTTTGAATTAAAATTCATTGAAGCCCATTGCCTTGACAGACAGAACTTGTGCGAATACTTAACAAAAAAGCCCGTTCCTTGGGCCAAAAGACACTTCACCGAGTCTTTGTAGATGAAAACCCCTGTTACCTTTCAAGCCGCTGTCCCTAGATTACCCTGATGTAGCTAATCCCTCCCTTACCTCATTCCTTGCGGATTAAACATTGCTCTGAGTCAGCCAGAAATCATCAGAGTGATGCAAGAAATTGGGTCCTAACGGGATGAAATGTCAACGGACTAAGCGGGCTAACTCTTTTAACCCTCCAATTGAGGTCGATAGATGCGGATGGAGGGTGAAGTTGTTCCAATCATTGTAAGAGTGATCCAACACCGTTGAGAATTCTACATAAATCTTTACAGCTAGAACGATTTACCCATAAGCTTTTCGGAGGTAACTCGATCGCGAAGAGTGTGCCATGAAATGTCAAAAGTTGAAACCCGGGCGAATTCCGCCGAACCCCTCAACTCCCCCGGTGGAAGACGAACAATTGCGCCCTCCCCTAGGAACAATCCCTCATCCTGTCAAAGTGCCTACTGAATCCCACCCCTTCCTACACTAAAATTAGCGATACCGTTAGAGGAGACACCTGCAATGCTAGAATCCTACCGTCAACAGGCAGCATCTAGGGCCAGTCAAGGCATTCCGCCCCTGCCCTTAGATGCCCAGCAAACCTCAGAACTCTGTGAACTGCTGAAAAATCCCCCCACCGGAGAAGAAGACACCCTGCTGCACCTGCTGCGCGATCGCATCCCCCCGGGAGTGGATCAGGCTGCCTACGTCAAAGCTGCCTTCCTGACTGCCATTGCTAAAGGTGAAGTCACCTCTCCCCTGGTTTCTCCCCTAGAGGCGATCGAACTCCTCGGCACCATGTTAGGCGGCTACAATGTCCAATCCTTAATCGATTTGCTGCAATCCCGCGAACCAGACATTGCCCAAGCAGCCGCTGATGCCCTAAAGAAGACCCTGCTGGTGTTTGACGCCATGCATGATGTTTTGGAGTTGTCCGAAACCAACCCCTATGCAAAGCAGGCGATCGACTCTTGGGCGAATGCCGAATGGTTTACTTCTCGCCCTCCAGTCCCGGAAACCATCACCGTCACCGTCTTCAAAGTCCCCGGGGAAACCAACACCGACGACTTGTCCCCCGCCTCTCATGCCACCACGCGCCCAGATATTCCCCTGCACGCCCTAGCGATGTTAGAATCCCGCATGACCGGGGCCCTAGAAACCCTAGCAGAAATCAAGGGCAAAGGGCATCCCGTCGCCTATGTGGGGGATGTGGTGGGAACCGGGTCCTCCCGTAAATCTGCCATTAATTCCGTCCTCTGGCATATCGGCAATGATATCCCCTGTGTCCCAAATAAACGCGCCGGGGGCTATATCCTTGGAGGTGCGATCGCCCCAATCTTCTTCAACACT
>CBFGOM010000016.1:0-51877 GCA_965650385.1 uncultured Oscillatoriaceae bacterium | reverse complement strand
TACTCCGGTTGCTTTGACTGCTCCTTCTATCAATGGTTAATCTGATAAAAGATTAAAAAAAGCGCCTCCAATTTGGGGGCGCTTTTTATTTGGGAATTTTTTCGAGTGATATCAACCCACACGCCGTGGGATAAAGTTGGAAATCCTGCGGTTGTGGGTAGCGGGTGTTCTGGTTTGTTAGAGTTTCCGCAAACAGGGTAAACGCCGACGGCGGCGATCGGGTCGGAATTCTAACCCAAAGGTTTGATAATCTGAGGCACTCAGTACCCGGAAGCGATTTAATTTGACGGTGCGATCGCCATCGATACTAGAAATAATCGATTCGGGGTCACTTGCATCGCCGCCTAGTTTTTCAAATGCCTCTTTGACTGTGAGCCATTCGATTGTACCCCGCTTGTTTTTTGTATTTGTAGCCGCCGGGGTTGTGACCTCTGGAGTAGATTTAGCGCGAGTTCTACGTTTGGTGGGAGTGGGTTCCTCTGTAGAAGACGGAGGATCGATTGTTTTTGTTTTAGAGGTTTCTTTTGCGGCGGGGAGCTTTTTTTCGGCTTTAGCCTGACGCCGCCGTCCATTGGTAGTTTGGGTCGGGGTTTTGGTTTTAGACTCTTTAGAAGCCGGAGGTTCGGCGGGTTCTTTGGAGGCTGGGGGTTCGGCAGGTGCTTTAGAAGCGGGAGTTTCAGCCGGTGCTTTAGATCCCTTGGTTACTTTTGTTTCTTTGACCGTAGGGGTTCTTTTTTGGCCTTTGGTGGTCGTTTTTGTGGTACTTGGAGTCTCCACTGGGGTCGGCGGTTCGGAGGAACTTAAACCTTCTTCTAGAACGCTGACTCGTTTGGTTAGACGAGATAGAACATCGGAATCTAAACGATCCATGACGCTAGAGATTTTTACCTCTAGGTCTTCGAGTCGTTTGAGCAAGATGGTATCAGGAGTTGTTGCAGTTGTTGCAGTTGTTGCAGGAGTTGGCGTTGGGATAGGTTGAGATGCTTCTCCGGAAAAGACTTGTTGGAGAGCTTTAACCACAACTTCAGTGCGATTGGAACTAGTGGAGACAACAATCTCATCGATCGCCTCTAAGAGTTCTTCCGGTAGTCTTAAGGTAACTGGTTTGGTTGGCATTTTCTATAACGTCATACAGGGTTATCCCATCCTACAGCGTCTTGGGGACGTCATACAGGGTTAATTTGGGATTTATAGCTCGAAAATACATCGAAGCGCGTCCACTTTTAGCAACAAATATGACTAGAAGGGTTAGATCGCGTTTACGAATGTGATGAAAGGTTGCGGGGAGTTGGCAGCCGATCGCGCTTGTAGACGGACGTTCTCCCTTGGGAGTACGTCGTTGTGTTAACCTTTATAACACGACTAGAAAACAGTTTCCTATTTACAAGTCTAGTTATTTGATGAGTACGATCGCCTTGGCATTGGAGACATCAGGGCACAAAATTAAGTACCTAAGCACTTTACGAACCTTGGTCCAATCTTTGGGTCTGTAAGACCGTCTGTCTTGCGCGATCAATTGGAACGATCTTGATTCAGCCCGTTGTCGCTACTGTGGTATTGACATGGCTCTCGATCACCAATCCCGTTTTTTATTGTAAAGTGAAGCTGTTGATTTCGTCAAAAACTTTTGTTGGTTGATGCGCCGATCGCCACGGGAGTGCGATCGCCCGGTTCCTTCTCGTCGCTACCCCACGGAGTTGATTTGAAACACAGGAAACTTTTATTAAAAGGAATACCCTCCTGGCGTGGCTGGTTCATTGTACAGAAGTAATGGGTTTGAGATACTTGATCGGTCCCTCAATCCTTAACTCCTAAGATGCGCGTAAAGTTGTGGATCATCGGGACAACAAATTGGGTTTCTGCACTAGATTGGTGGCAAATCCACAGAGATTTTTTTAATAAACCCCCTGTGTCTTACCCTTACGCTTCCCCTACACTAGACGAAGCCGATCTCTGGATCAATCAAGACGGTAGCAGGGGGTAAATACTTTAAGTTGGATAAAATAGATGAGTCTGAAATCCTTGGGGGTAGCCCATTCTCCCTCCTAATTTATACCAAGTTGGGTTTAGTCTGAATCCTTTCCTGGACTCAAACTCGGCGGCGATCGCTGCCGTAAAATATTTCCCTCTTTCCCCTACAAAGAAGAGCAGGATTGCCTCGATTACTGATTCAGGCTAAAACCGAGTCAATAGCAGTTTAATCCCTTTGGGAGTTGCCAAACAGCCGAGGGCGATCGGTCTATCCCATTGCACTGGGACGAGAGGAATCACGCCGTTGAACATTCAGCAATTAACGCAGTTTAAACCCCTCTAGTATTTGTACTGGAGGTCCCCGGTCCTTTCCTTCATCAAGTTAATGCTTTAAAGGATAGCTACCCTTTGCTCTAAAGGAAAAGCTTGCACCGATTGGACTGAAATTCAAGGGAATTTAATATCAGAAATTTCCGCTGGAGGCAATTTGTACCTAGAGAAGAGATTCCGTGAGTTGAAGGTTGCTTCATGAGGTCAAACTTTCCACGGGAGGGAACTTCACCCCCTATAATATTCCCATTAACGGGGTTGGAGACAAGGCGCTATCTTGTGCCTTCCAGAAAAAGTGGAGAAATTTTTTCAGAAAAACCCGAACGGGGAATCTGATGCGATCGCCTCCCCAAATCCGGTCTTAATCCTGGGCAATAACTGCTCAAACGCTCAAAACTATCCTCCGGGGAAAACCGCAAATTATTGTAATATTTCGCAATATTTATGATAGTTGGGCAGCAGATAAATGGAGTTTGAGATCGGAAACTGGATGCGGTGAAGTGGCGATCGCTGACGATCACACAGCCTTTCCTTTCCGATGAACTCGACTGTTTGAACCGTCGAAGGGCCACTCTTATCTCACACCCTAGGGAATAGCCGATCAAGCCCAATTGCAAGAAACCCCTAGGTAGGAATCACCACGGTTTTTTATACAGGGTGGAGATGAATAGACCCATTGCACCATTCCCAGAACAGGGTTACGGTGTTTCAGGGGGAACGGGGGAGGACTCTGAAGAGGTTGGCAGAAGTCTAATCAACAACAAAACACTACTCAATCATTCAATTCCCCAGCGGTTCGGGGAACTACATCATTTTCCATACCTGTCCAATCCCGTGGAAAATATAGGCACTCCAACGCGGGTGGACAGCCTGGGTGTTACGCTGCGGGGAAGTCGTGAAATCAGCCCTCATTGAGAAAGGCATCAGCAGGTTGCCAGAAATACCCAAATGCTCCTAAAACTCTACCTGAGTGGCCTAAAATTGAGTTCAACCTGGGAGCAAACATCGCCCCTAACTCCTGCCCTGCTTCCACCTCTCAGGTTAAACTAAGGCAGAAGTGCAATTGTGTTTAAAATTGAATTAAGTAACTGCATCGCCCAGCATCCCGCCACAACCTAGCTTCAAAGCAATTCAGTATTTTTTCGGGGCCAAAAAATAAAGAAACCATTAAAATCACCAACAGCATAGTAACTTTTCCCGGGAAAGGTTGAATCTTAGATTTGTTCACTCCAGGATTTAAAGTCGAATAAAAAAAGGTATATCAAATGGTCATTCCCGTAGAACCCAACTCCCTCTCATCCCCACAAACTCGCCCATTGACTCCGATTGAAGCCATTGAATCGGGAAAGTCGAATCCAGCGATCGCACAGATCCGTAATCCAGGGATTGTGTTGGAACTGCTGCATCTGTCATGGAATGACGACAATGACACGCTTCCTATAACCTGGGAGCAGAACAATGGTGCTACAGCGGTGCCACATCAAGGAGGTCATCCGCACAAACCGTCTAAACCAGTTCGGGTTGAAGTCAGTTTTCGCCTAGATTCAGACCACTGGAAAGACTTGATGCAATCAATGACGATCGCCATTGAGGAACAACAATCTTGGCAGTGGGAAGGACGCCCGATCGTGCTGAATTCTCAACAGATTCAGCAGCAGTCAGGAACACCCCCGGCGCAAACGGACCCTTCATTGACTGAGGAAGTTGCCCGAGTCAATGGGTTTTCTTACCCCAATTCTGAGCGGTTAGCAAGGGATTTCTCGGGGGGATGCCACCGGGACCCTGATCTGAACCTGGATCATCCCGCTTTAGGTTTATCCTACCTTCCGGCGTTAATCAACATTCAGGAACAATTACTGAGGGCTGTCAGGCCAGATTTCCACCGTGAAACGCAGCTTTATGAAGAGATTTTACAACAACTGGCCCAGGTATCTGGGGCGATCGGAGCCTACTTCTGGGAAACCCAAGGGGTCGGAGAAAGGGGGGGAACTGACTTACGATCGCAGTGGTATGAAACGGAGTTCCCTAGGGTGGGGAGGGTCCCGAGTTTACCGGATTTAGAGCAGATGAGTACATCAGGGGTAAAGGCGATTTCTCTGGCGGTAGCGGAACTACCAGAATCAGACCAGTCTTTTTTTGCCGATCGCGCGATCGCCTCGATTCTATTGATTCCGGCGATCGCTGATGACTGTTGTCTAGGATGGATGGGGTTGGAGTATCTCCAGGACAACCGGGTTAGTCCAGGGGAAATCGAGGTTTTGCAAACCGCAGGACGGGCGATCGCGGCTTATCGACTACAGTCTAACGGAGATATTCAAGGGAGTGTTCCATCGTCGGTCCTGGAACCTTGGGAGGCGATCGCTTTGCTACAACCCGAGGGGACTCTTGTGGAGATTCAAACCCTGGGGAACAGAGGGGGGAATGCTTCAGGGATGGAAGCGCAAGTGGGTCTTCCCTTTTGGAATAGTCGCGGGTGGACCCCTCCGGAATGCTCGGAAACTGCTCATCAGAATCATGAATTACAAGAACAATTAAAACAAGCGATCGCCACAGCGGCGGCGGGGGAATTGGTTCACCGTTTCTTGCATCTTCCCAGAAGTAATAACAGGGATGCGGGAGTTAATTTTTCTCTTAAACCCGTTTTTGATCGTCATCATCAAGTCATCCTCTTGATTTGGAAGGGAGAAAGGGCGATCGCACCGGATCGGGTTCAGATAACCGCAGCATCCTCGGAAAACCCGCAGAATGTAACATCAGACTCGCCTCCTCGGGATTATCCGGAAGTGCCACCCCTTGAATTACAACCGTCAATGTTATTAACCGTCGAACTCAGACAATCGCGATTCTGCATCCGCAAACCGCATCGGAAATTTGCGGAGGGTGACGCTTCAACGGGATGGTTGCTCAAACATCCCAAACATCCCAAGCGAGTTTGGGTGCGGATTCCCACTCGCACTCCACGGAATCGGACTCAAGAACCGATCGCCGCTGTATCGTGGCTAGAGTGGGGGTTCAATGAAGCATCCGATGCGATTGCCATCACCGACCTAAACGGGATTCTCACCTATCAAAACAGAGCATTTCAGGAACAATTTGGATATAGTTGTGATGAACTGAATGCAGCCGGAGGGATTTGCCAACTGTATGGCACTCCCGAACTCGATCGCGACATTTGCCAAAGTGTCCGCAGAGGGTCTAATTGGTCGGCGGAAGTCTTGTTACAAAAAAAAGACCGAACCGGCAAGACGGCATTCTTGCGCGCTCACGCCATTCCTGATGATACCGGCGCAGTGGTGGGGATTTTTAGTATTTATACTAATCTGGTCGAAGTGACGATCGCCGATTGCGAGGGACAACCCTTGTCGCAATGCGATCGCGAAAATCAGAAGTGCCTCGATCGCCTTCAGGAAAGTAACCGACGATTGCAATTAGCCCTTGAAGGCAGCAATTTGGAATTATGGGATTGGAACCTGGAGACGGGAGATTTGTTTATCGGGAAAAAATGGCGAGCGATTACCGACTGGATGCCCGATGACAGCCTGAATTCAGTCCAATCCTGGCGCCGATTGATTCATCCCGATGATTTACCCCGGGCGATTACCGCTTGGAACCAACATCTCAACGGCGGTAGTCCCGTATTTGAACTAGAATACCGGATTCGCACCAAAACCGGCGAATGGCAATGGATTTTGGACCGAGGAAAAGTGGTAGAACGGGATGAGCAAGGCAACATCCAGCGGATCTTAGGGACTCACAAAGATATCACGCATCACAAACAGTACCAAGAAGCCCTGGAAAAGGAACGCCTGCAACTGCGGGAAATCATTAATCGCGCACCTGTGGCAATGGCAATGCTCGATCAGGATCTGTGCTATATTGCCCACTCTCAAAAGTGGTTGAGTGATTACAAAGGCGAGTTCTGTGGCAACAATCTATCCTGGATTGGATGTCACTTTTTTGACGTCATGCCGGATCTATTTGAACATTGGGGTCCGCTGCTAGAAAGGGTTTTAGGCGGAGAAGCCATCTCTTCTCGGGAAGATTGCTGGGAACGGGCTGATGGGTCTAAACTCTATCAGCGTTGGGCAATTCAGCCTTGGTACAGTCCCACTGGCGAAGTTGGAGGAATTGCCATTGTCACCGATAATATTAATGAACTGGTAGAAGCTCGGGAAACTGCCCTAGAAGCAGCCCGAATCAAATCCCAATTTCTCGCTAACATGAGCCATGAAATTCGCACCCCGATGAATGGGGTATTAGGAATGACGGGTTTATTATTAAAAACACCCCTTTCTAATCAGCAGCGGGATTGTGCTGAAACCATCCGCATCAGTGGGGAACATTTATTGCGTGTTATTAATGATATTTTGGACTTTTCTAAGCTAGAAGCCGGAGAAATGAAGCTCGAATCTTTAGATTTTCAACTGTCAACTTGTATTGAAGAAGTCGTGGATTTATTAGCGGCTCCAGCTCATCAGAAGGGTTTAGAATTGGCGGTTTGGATTGACCCCAAAGTGCCACAACACCTAATCGGAGATGCCGCCCGCCTCCGGCAGATTCTGTTAAATTTGATTAATAATGGAATTAAATTTACGCACCGGGGAGAGGTGGTGGTTCAGGTCAATCAGTCGATCAAGTCAGAATCTCTGGAGGCTCCAGGGCAAGAGGTTTGGCTACGATTTAGCGTGAAAGATACGGGAATTGGGATCCCGAGCGATCGCCAGCATAAGCTCTTTCAATCCTTTTCTCAAGGGGATACTTCCACAACCCGACGCTATGGGGGGACGGGTTTAGGATTGGCAATTTGTAAACAATTGGTAGAACTGATGGGGGGCGAAATTGGGGTAGAAAGTGACCCCGATCACGGCTCGGATTTTTGGTTTGAAGTGAAGTTTCGCAAACAGGGAACGCGGGTATCTGGTTCGATTCCTCGTTGTGCGCTGCCCATTGCCTTAACGGAAGTTCAAGTATTAATTGCTCAAGGAAATGCCGCGACGCGTCAATCGTTAAAATATCTAGCGGCAGACTGGGGGATTAGTATTGACGAGGTAGAAGATTATACTCAGTTGTGCCAGAAGTTGCAAGGGGCAGTGACCGCAGGACGACCCTATCAAGTGGCGATCGTGGATCTTCATTTGCTCTTAGGAATTAAGGGCGATCGCCAGGACAATGGAGACTGTACCGATGAGTGTAAAGACTGTACCGATTGTACCCTGAGTGATGAGTCTAATCCATCCCTCGTCGAGGAATTTATTCAAAAATTATCCCCATTTCCGCCACAAACCTCCTTATTTTTGATGACAACACTCCCCTATCGCGATCGCGCTATAGGATTGGTCCAATCCTCACAAGAGCGTGGGTTGAGTTTTGTAGAAGGACATCTGGTCAAACCGGTGCGATCGTCTGAACTGTTTAATAGTCTCATGACGGTGGTTCTGCGCCCGCAAACCTTAGCGTCTCAACCCGGGGGAGATACTCGCCGGGTTGCGCCACTCCCCATCACTCCCGCAGAACCCCGCAGTTGTTCCACCGTGAATATTTTAGTCGCGGAAGACCACCCGATTAATCAACAGGTGATTCTCCAACAATTAGAGGCATTAGGCTATCAAGGGGAATGTGTGGGGAATGGCGTCGAGGCGATCGCCCGCCTTAGCCAAAAGCGCTACGATATTGTTTTGATGGACTGTCAGATGCCCGGACTCGATGGCTATCAAACCACCCAAGAAATCCGCAAACGGGAAGCAACCGGGTCCCTTTGCCCCTGTGGCGATCGCGAGTCTGCGGACCCGTCCCCACCTCACAAAACCATTGTCATTGCTCTCACCGCTCATGCTCTGTCTGCGGAACGGGATAAATGTCTCGCCGCTGGCATGGATGACTATATCAGTAAACCCGTCCATCTGGATCACTTGAGTGCACTGCTAGAACGGTGGATTGTTCGATCCGCTGATCAGATTACCCCGTTAATCCCACCCCCAAAACCGGATTCCTCAATTCGCCATCTGCCTCTTGAGCGGATTTCAGCGATCGCCTCAGACTCTCGACCCGCCATCAATCTGGACCGTCTGGAAGAAGTCTCTCGCGGCAAAAGAGCACTCCAACGTCGCTTATTAGAGGCATTTGCCACCACCGCCACAGCAGATACTCAGGCGATCGCCTCCGCCATTCAAGCGAATGATTGTGTTAAAGTTGACCGGGTATCGCATCGGCTCAAAGGATCGAGTGCCAATGTGGGAGCGCAAGCGATGTCAGCCCTCGCTGAACATTTAGGCACTCTCGCTCGGGAAAATCGCTTATCTGAAGCTAACTCACCTTTATTAAACTTGGAAGCTGAATTACACAGCGTTCGCGAGTTTATTGACACGTACCTACCGGAGTTACCTTAAATGCGATCGTGAAATATTTCACCCACCCCGGCGATATTTCAAACGGGGTTGAGTTCTGAAGTAGCCCCTCTTGTTCAGAGGGGTTTCGCAGGATAGTTTCCCCCATTTAAAGGACCCGAAAGCTGCTTTCTAGTCCTCACAGACAGGGTAAAAAGTTAAGGGTTTGGAAATCTATCCCGGTTGTCAACTAGAGTACCGACAGGGTAAGAGTAGCCGGTCTAAATTATAATTAAATTCAGGGTATGTTATCTTTTAAGTCTGAGGGCAAAGGGAAAAAAATAACCGCAAAAATTATCAATGATAACTAGATTATGGGTAAAATTTTAGCGATTGATGATGACATTACCGTGCAGATTGTTTTGCAAGACTTGCTTGAAAGTGAAGGTCATGATGTGGCGATCGCCTCTGATGGACAGGAAGGTATTCATCAAGCAGAGCAACTCCGTCCCGATTTAATTATTTGCGATTGGATGATGCCACAATTGGATGGATTAGCCGTCTGCAAGCACGTTAAAGCTAATCCTGCTTTATCCAGCACCTTTTTTATTCTCTTAACTGCTCGTGAATTGGTAACTGATCGCGTAATTGGTTTAGACTCCGGGGCTGATGATTTTCTCTCTAAACCCATTGATACCGAGGAACTCATGGCTCGGGTGCGCGCCGGGTTACGGCTGAGTAAAACCCTCAAAGATTTACAGCGCGCACAGTCTCAATTAATCCAAAGCGAAAAAATGTCCAGCATTGGTCAACTTGTCGCAGGGGTCGCTCATGAAATTAATAATCCCGTTACTTTTATTTATAGCAATCTTAGTCATCTCCAAGAATATACTCAAGACTTAATTGAACTCGTGCAGTTGTATCAACAAGAACTGAATCACCCCAGTGATGTGATTCAAAACAAACTCGAATCCATCGATTTAAATTTCATGTTGCAAGATTTACCCAAAATCATTGGTTCCATGCAACATGGCAGCGATCGCATTCGGAAAATTGTTTTATCTCTTCAAGAATTTACCCATTTTGAACGCTCCGGACTCCAGTGTATTCAAATCAATGAAGCTTTAGAAAATACTTTATTAATTTTAGGCCATCGCTTGCAATCTAACGAAACTTACCAAGAGATTAAAGTTGTTAAACAATATGGGAAATTACCCTCAGTTGAATCCTACGCTGCCCAAATTAATCAAGCTTTTTTGCAAATTCTGAATAATGCTATTGATGCCATAGAAGCTTCCCATTTATATTCCGCTTCTAATCCGGGTTGCTTGACGATTCAGACTGAAAGTTTAAACGAAGACAAAGTTTTGATTCGGATTGTTGATAATGGTCCGGGAATTCCCGAAGCCGTTAAATCCCAAATTTTTGATCCATTTTTTAGTACAAAACCAGTCGGTTCAGGAACTGGACTGGGATTATCAATGGTGTATCAAATTATAGTCCAGCAACATCAAGGAACGATAGAATGTATTTCCCATCCGCAAAAAGGAACCGAATTTAAAATTGAATTACCCATTCGGATTCAGTCGGCTAAATCGAGCGATCGCCAGGGTGCAAAAACTGAAAGTTATGCGGTTAAACAACCGGAGTGAGACCCGGATAACTTGAGACTTATTTAGACTTGCTATAAATTTAACCTATAAATTGAGCAAGAGTCTGAAGGAATCTAAAACTTATTCTTAATGCTGTTCATCCTTCTAACTTCAAACTCATTTAAGTTAAGCTAAAACTATAGCCTATTCTTTCCTCTAAAATTGCTTATGTTTGATCGCCCTATTTATCTCGATTGCCATGCCACCACCCCGGTCGATCAACGGGTGATGCAGGCAATGTTGCCTTATTTTACCGACTATTTCGGGAATCCTGCCAGCATCAATCATCAATATGGATGGGAAGCAGAAGCAGCAATTCAACAAGCGAGAGAAACCCTAGCGGATGCTATTCATGCCACCCCAGAAGAAATCATTTTTACCAGTGGTGCAACGGAAGCCAATAATTTAGCCATTAAAGGGGTGGCGGAAAGTTATTTTCAAAAAGGACGGCATATTATCACCGTTCAAACTGAACATAATGCTGTTCTTGACCCCTGCGCCTATTTACAAACTTTGGGGTTTGAAATTACTTATTTGCCGGTACAGCCCGATGGATTGCTCGATTTATCTGAATTAAAAAATGCCTTTCGTGCTGATACAGTATTGGTGTCCATCATGGCGGCAAATAATGAAATTGGCGTTTTACAACCCTTAAAAGAAATTGGATTACTTTGTAAAGAAAGGGGAATTATTTTTCATAGTGATGCAGCACAAGCAATTGGCAAAATCCCCCTGAATGTTCAGAAAATGCAGGTGGATTTAATGTCATTAACCGCCCATAAAGTATATGGACCAAAAGGAGTGGGTGCACTGTATGTTCGGCGGCGTAATCCTCGGGTAAAAATTGCACCGCAGATTCATGGGGGAGGACATGAAAGAGGATTGCGATCGGGGACACTTTATGTTCCTCAAATTGTGGGATTTGCCAAAGCGGTGGCGTTGGGATTAGCGGAAATGGAGTCAGAATGCGATCGCCTAACGACATTGCGCCAGCGATTATGGCAGCAATTACAATCTCTGGAGTCGGTGTTTTTGAATGGTCATCCGACTCAGCGACTAGCGGGTAACTTAAATATAAGTATAGGGGGAGTGGATGGTCAGGCATTGTTGTTGGGACTGCAATCGGTGATGGCGGTATCATCGGGTTCCGCTTGCACTTCGGCTAAAATTGCACCATCTCATGTGTTAGAAGCACTCGGGCGATCGCCAGAGTTGGCATTTGCTTCCATCCGATTTGGCATAGGACGATTTAATACCGTTGAGGAGATTGATAGAGTGGCACAACAGGCGATCGTTACCATTGAATCCTTACGAAAAGTTCGGGGACGATCATTGAAGTAAAGGGATAAACTCCAGATTTCACGGATGTTTACGAACGGATTTGGCGAGTTGATTGAGGAGGATTGGGGGATTGGTCGATGAGCCAATACGTGATCATAGAGCCTTTTCCTTTGATGGTGATGGGTCCTCGTTTTTGGAAGATGAATTTGTGCTTGAGGCGATGGTAGGTTTCGGTAGTGACTTGTATTTTATTGGGAAGACCGGAGGATTCCATGCGGGATGCAACGTTTACGGTGTCTCCCCAGAGGTCGTAGATAAATTTTTTGAGGCCAATGACTCCCGCGACGACGGGTCCCGTGTTAATGCCGATGCGGATTTGAAAGTCTTGGCCGGTGATGATGCAGAATTCTTGGATAGCTTGCTGCATTTCGAGGGCCATTTCTGCGATCGCCTCGGCGGAGTCAGAACGTGGGACCGGGAGTCCGCCAACCACCATGTAAGCATCACCGATAGTTTTGATTTTTTCTAATCCATATTTTTCAGTAAGGCGATCAAAGGTGGAAAAAATGTGATTAAGCCAGGAAACTAATTGGATGGGAGAAACGCGAGAGGAGAGGGTTGTAAATCCTACAATGTCGGCAAAGAGAATAGTGACGTCGGGGAAATAGTCGGCGATGGAACTTTGATTATCTTTTAAGCGTGTGGCAATTGCAGCCGGTAAAATATTGAGTAATAATTGTTCCGATTTTTCTTGTTCCGCTTGGAGTGCTTGGGTGCGATCGCGGACTTTTCGTTCGAGCGATCGCGAATATTCGGCGAGTTGTTCATGAGAAGATTTGAGTTGATCGCTCATCTGATTAAAAGCTTTGGCTAAGGTCCCCAATTCATCAGACCGATCCACCCAAACCCGGCGGTCAAAATCTCCATTGGAGATTGCCATACTTGCTTGACTCAGTTGCCACAAAGGATGAGTAATCCATCGCGCGGTAATTAATCCCACCCCAATCGCCACCACCAATGCCACCAAACATAACTGAATCGTCGTTCGTGTATTCACCTGAATCCGTTCCATAAAATCCGATTCAGGCACGACTACCACAATCAACCAATCCAAATTTTCTCCTTCTGAAAAAGGGACAACTTGGACAAATTTGAGGTCACCTTTAATCTGAAAGGCGAGTTGTTGAGGCTGCTTAATCTGACTCAGTTCGCCAAAATAACTCTTTAAATATTTTGCACTTTCCCGGATTAAAAAATCCTCTACTTCCGCTGCGGCAATCCGATTTACTTGCTCATCCTGGATTTGATAGGGAAGTTGCGGGACTGAAGTTGCCACCAACAGTCCCGATCGCTCCATGATAAAAGTCTGTCCAGATTTGCCAATCTTAATGGTTTCTAAAAATTCTCGGATATGGGATAACACAAAATCCACCCCTAAAACCCCGCGCAAAATTTCCCCTTCGCCATACAAGGGTTGTGCTAGGGTAATTTTTAAGCGAGGGTCTTTAAAATCTACATAAATATCGCTCCAAATGGGTTGATCCGCCTGGATTGCTTTCTGATACCAGGGACGAAGGCGCGGGTCATAAGGATTACCGGACTCTAATAATTCCCCCGGATTGCCCTGCACATCCACCGCGTAACTGTGGAAATTTCCCCCAGTAGAACGACCCGCACGACCAATTTCCCATCGGTTATTATTTTGAAAGCCTAAGCCGATAAATTCCCCATCAGCCCCTCCTAAATAAATCGCTGAAACGGTAATGCGATCCACTAAATTTCGCTGCCGCCAAAATTGCCGAGTTAGACTGCCTGTATCTTGGGAATTCAGGTGACCTAACTCGATCGCATTGGCATTAATTTGATTAATCACCCGAGGTGCTTGTAAATAATCCCGCAACTGAGTCTCAATCCGAGCCACAATTTCGGCGCGTAACTGAGCCGCCAAATCATTGACCGCTTGTTGTCCATTTTTTAAAGATAACCAACCGGTTAATCCCACAGCAACCGAAATTTGCAGGACAAAAGGCACCACGAGCACGAGACGGATCGGGAATTTCCAAGTCTGAAACAAACGTTTAGGATTGAAGCTGAAATTGCCTGTCACGCTCATAGTTGACCCCTTAGCGGGAAGAATTTCGGACTCGTCTTTGTCCCTCGGGTTGGTCTGTAACCTGGGCGATCGCTCGGTAGAGATTTTGTGAAGTCAAGGGGAGACTTGCTCTCTACAGTACCGAATCCTCGGCAACAGGTAGGCTACTTCAGCAGTTCTTTAAGGTAACGGGTGACTTTTCCCAGTTGTTCCAGGCAGCGTCCTGCTCGTGCCTCTGTGGAACGACCTCCACCGATAGAAATAGCTTTTCTAGCAGCTAAAAGATAGTCTATCAGTTGTTGTTTGGTCTCAGATTCCAGGAGTTCATCGCTGTCCACTTGCCGCCATAAGTCATAGACTGACTCTTTTGCTGCCCCCATTAATCCGTTGTCATAGGCATCATCAACTTCCTTCTTCGTTTGATTCAGCATCTCAAACAGTTGAAGTAATTTTGCGCGTTGTTCAGGGGTGATTGCCAAAGGACGATACCTCCTAATTCTTCAGGATTTTTGGAAATTGCCAGTTCAGTCAGAGGGGTGGGGATGGGATTTTGATTGGGAACCTGACACGGAAACTGGCGTGGAAAATTCCCCTCAGATTACCAGACGATTTGCGATCGCTCATTTACCACTCGATGATAAACAGCTTCGGTTTTTTGGGCCAATTTCGGCCAGCTAAATCGCCGGTTTAAATCCGCATAAGCATTATCAATTAACCACTGCACATACCCTGGATTTTTCAACACATCTAAAATTCCCCAAGCAAGAGAATCTGGATTATTGGTCCAGGTGACAACGCCGGTTTTTGTATGTTGAACCACTTCCGGTAATCCGCCGGTATCAGAAACAACCACGGGAACCCGGGCGGCAAAACTTTCTAAGGCGACAATTCCAAAAGGTTCATAGAGACTGGGGAAGACGGCACAATCGGCGACGGTTTGGAATTTGTGTAAGTCATCCTCAAACATGAAGCCGGTAAAATAGCACTTATCCCAGATATTCAAAGCAGCGGCCAATTGTTTGAGGTGGTCGGTGTTGCCACCGCCGACTATGGCAAATTTGACCATTCCTCCCATTTCCCAGAGGATTTTAGGGGCAGCTTTTAATAACACTTCCACCCCTTTTTCGTAGGTCATTCGACCGACATAGTAGACGATTTTTTCATGATCGTCCGCAAACTGACGGCGAAAAGTTTGGGCATCAAAATCTTGCCACCGGGGTTTTTTTTCGGCCCGGATGCCATTAAAAATGACGTCGATTTTATCCCAGGGACAACCTAATGCTTGTTCCAGTTCTCGCCGCATATAGTCGCTACAGACGATGGTCCGCCAAGAGTTGTACACCAAGTCTCCCTCTTTTTGGGCGATATAACGCTGAATATCGTTATGCAGTCCGTTATTTCGTCCATGTTCGGTGGCATGGATGGTGGCAATCAGGGGAATTTTAAAGTGGTGTTTGAGGGCGATCGCCGCATCGCCCACTAACCAATCATGGGCATGAATCAAGTCGAAGGGTCCTTCTTCTAAAATCAATTTCCCCCCATGACGTCCCATGCTCTCGTTCATGTTGGCAACCCAGTGGAAGAAGTCGTTTCCATGTTCGACAGGGACCCGATGCACGTCAATCCCTTCGAGTTGTTCATACATCGGGGCGTGACCAAATTCCATCGTCACTAAATGGACGGAATGGCCCAATTTCACCAACTCCGGATATAATTCCGCAACGTGACGTGCAATCCCCCCGACAATCCGGGGAGGAAACTCCCAAGTGAGTACCAGAATTTTCATGGACGCAGATTACACAAGTTTAGGTTTAGATAGAACTGACATTTTGCACCATTCTCAATCTCCTGCTAAATCGGCACTTTTTACAGGTGCCTTCTTTTCGCTTACGCATCGGGTTTCAATAATGGATCAATCTCTTCACGATACCGTTGCCATGCCGCTAATGCGGCTGAATTTGATGGAGTTTGGCGGCGCATTAAAATGACTCCCTGTTCAAATCCAATGATGCCATATTGATCCGTGGCATAGAGTTGTTCAATAAACGGGACTAAATCCCGAAACAGGGCCCGGTCATGGGTGAAAGCGGGGAGATATTGCTGGAGTTGCCACAAGTCGGCGATCGCATATTCGACGTTGACTTCTTCTGAGGCATCATTGCGAAACCGCAAAAATGGAAAGCGCAGAATTTCTCGGCGTCCCGATAGGGAAGGCACTAAATAGGTGGTTGCGGATACACTGGCATCCGGGGGAATCTGAGACATGAGATTCCGGATATGGCGACTATGTTGCCACTGCTGCGGGAGGGACACGTACACCCAGGGGTTGATGGAGTCGGGGATAATAAAATAAAAGGTGCGATTCGGGTTGGAGGTAAAGGTAAACAACAGGGACAACCCGATGCAAATGGCCCAAAAGCGCTGCATGGGCAGTTTGAGCAGTTTAGGATGGGTTTCCCACCAGTGATCAGCTTTTTTGCGCAGGGGTTCAAGGACGCGATTGAGGCGATCGCCCCAGGTGGCAATCTTGCCGCTTAATAAGTTGGTCTCCGGGGTCTGTTTGGGTTCATTGATGGGGACCGGCGGTGGGGTGGGTTTATTCCAGAGTCCGTGGCGAATCACATCCCGGACTGGGGTTTGCAAGGACTGTTGCCGGTAAGACCACCAGAGGATTGCACCATAACACAGACCCGGGACAACGGTCATGGCATAGCGGATATTAATCGATAAGGCGGTTTGACCTTGCTGCAAGAAAATCGCCAACAGGGGAAATCCGGCGATCGCCCAAGCGGTGGGGGAGAAAGCGGGAATAAAGGCCAAGGGCAACCATTGTCCCAGGAGATACTTTATTTTTCCCCCAATTGGGGTAATAATCTCCCAAATCACCAATCCCGGTTGGCTGATAAAAGCCCAAAGAATCTCTAATGTTGTTGCTTGTTCTTTATCGACATACTGCCCAAATCGTTCAATGGTGAACCGGCGAGAAATATCGTCGGAAAACAGAGGCATGATCAGATTGGTCAAGAGGGCAATATAGGTGAAACTGAGGGTACAAATAGCTAATCCGCGTTTAGGATAGCGTTTGCTAAGAATCATGTACACTCCGACGCCAAAGAGGGAGATGCCGCCATCGGCCCGGACTGCGAGGATACACAGGGCAAGGGGCCAAAAGAGCCACCACCACCGTTTTTCCATTGCCAGTAACAGACTGAAGACAAAGAGGGGCATCTGAAAGTTGTCATGGAAGTTGGAGAGGGTGGGACCGGCGATCGCATTGGCGGCATAATAGCTCACGGCAATCCAACTCGCGATCGCCGGTTCTAAATAGACTCGGGCGAGTAGATAGAGCACCCCTCCCGCTGCGGTGACCATCGTTACATGGAGGACGCTCAACGTGACGGGAGAGGGAAACAGACTGTAAATGGGTAGCCAGAGTAACAGGGCCGGGGTAAAATGTTGTCCGAGACGGTGATAGGAAACGTCCGGAACTTCCCCACTATGGACCACATTGGTGGAAAGACCCGAGGACAGAGAGCTTTGGAACAACCGTCCCTGGGTGCTATTCCAAAAGACTTGGTTAAAAATTCCCTGGTCAAAAGAGGCGTAAAAGGTGTAGTAGCGATGGAGGGTGAAGACCATTGTCACCACAAAAAAGGCGATCGCAACAGTGATCACCAACCGCCCCCCTGATTTTTTCTGCAAGTTTGACAACATTCTTCGCTTAAGTCTTAAGAAAATGTTAAGGTTTGACAACTAACGTTTGGGTGTCTCAACGGGTTGAAAGTTGAGGTTTGATTGGGTGGGTTTAAACCCGTGGGAAGGCCCTGGCTCTTTTCCTTCTGGGTAGTCAAGTCGTGACGCAAGTTAAATCATGTTTACTCTGTCACGAATCGACAATAAACAGGATAATTTATAAATATAAAGAAAAACAAAAGAACCACTAGGGCGATCGAGTCATTTGTCTCCAGCTCAAAATCAGTGTTACTTTTTTAGCCGCATTGCCGCAAGGGGATTGCATGAGGGCAGTTCCGGAAAAAACCATGCATCAGAACGATGAAGCACCTTTACAGCTTGTCCTATTTGTTGATAGGCGTCCGAGATCCAGTGAACAAATTCGCAGAATCCGCAGTTATTTTCAGAAATTGCGGACAGGTATCCCCTTTGACTTGGAGATTATTGACGTCAGCGAACAACCCTATCTAGCTGAACAGTTCAAACTCGTTGCGACTCCGGCTTTGATTAAACTCCACCCGGGACCCCGACAAGTTCTAGCAGGCAGCAATTTAGTCGCGGAACTTGATAAGTGGTGGGATCGCTGGCAAAAGTCTGTAGAAGAATATGTCAGTAAGCAGGCATCAGAAGAAGCGATCGGACATTACCCGAAGAAACCCCTCTCTTCTGGATTGGCACATTCTGCTGAATTAATGGAACTTTCTGATGAGATTTTTCGCTTGAAGCAGGAAAAAGAAGAACTACTAGACCAACTGCATTTTAAGGACCGCCTGATTGCCATGTTAGCCCATGAGTTGCGAAATCCTTTGACGGCAGCTTCTCTAGCTTTAGAAACCCTAGAAATCACTTACAAACCGGAAAAAGCTCTCAGCCCCGAGGCGGCATCCGCACTGCGATCGCGATTAATTTACCATGCTCGCACTCAAACCCGCCTCATCGATCGCATGATCTCAGATATCCTCGTTGCTGCTCATAGCACAAATAGTGCCGAGTTTCACATTCGTCCCCAGAAACTCAACCTCAAAACCCTGACTTTGAACATCCTAGAAAATTTCAAAGACCGTTTATCGGCGAAATCCCATACCCTAAAAATCGATATTCCCAACGATTTACCCGCAGTTTATGCCGATGGAGAACGAGTCCGCCAGGTCATTGTAAATCTAGTAGACAATGCCATTAAGTACACCCCCCAAGGTGGAGAAATTGAAGTGTGTATCTTGCACCGCACGACACAAAAGGTTCAAGTTAGCGTAATCGATACGGGCCCGGGAATTCCCCCAGAAAATCAGGAGCATATTTTTGAGGATCAATTTCGACTCAAGCGCGATGAACACAAAGATGGCTATGGTATTGGTTTAGGCTTATGCAAGCGCCTAATTCGAGCCAATTGTGGGGAAATTTGGGTGGATTCTTCGTGCAATAAAGGCAGTGCATTTCACTTTACCCTACCTGTTTATCGACAGTAAAAAGCAGCCGCTTAAATTAAGTCCAGCAGACCGACAGGTTTAAAACTTCTGGCGGTCTCTCAGGCTGGGACAAAACCGACAATTGGGTTTAATTTAAGGGCAGGAGTATGACCGTTCAAGCTATACTTTTGCAGTCTTCAATTCCCTCCGGTTAGCACATCTTGTAAGAAGGGGGCTAAATCTCGATTCAACCGACCCGATCGCACGAGTTCGGCATAAGTATCCGCTTCGATCGCCAGGAGTTCTTCTTTGAATTGTTCCCGGGCAAAATCTTGGAGTTCTGGGTGTTTACTTCGCATTTGGTTGATGTTATTTTGAATGTCGTTGACTTGTCCTTCCACCAGAGCAGTTTGATAGCGATAAAACTCCAAATCAATATCCACTCCCGCTTGTCCTTCTTTCAAGTGCTGGAGGACTCGCTGGAGTGCGGCCCGTCGGGCGATCGCCTCTAAATAGTTCTGACGGACGGTTTGATCTCCCAACAAATTCAGGACTTTAAGCAGGGGTTTAGTGGTTAATCCTTGAACGAGTAAGGTAAATAAAACCACCCCAAATACAGTGGCAATAATTTCCTCTCGCGCTTCTAAAATCATCGGCACAGATAGGGCTAAGGCGATGGATACAGAACCTCGCAATCCTCCCCACCATAAAACTGTTTGTTGCCGAAGATTGATGTCAGATTTGACTAGGAAATTGCTCAAGGCTCCTAGGGTATAAATGGCGATCGCCCGAGTGACTAACATCGCACCTAGAGTAATGGCGATGGTATCTAAATTATTGGCAAGGGACGCAAACTGAATTTGGTCACCTATTAGCAAAAACACGATGGAATTGACGAAAAAGGCTAAAAACTCCCAAAATTCGCTGACAATTAGCCTGGTGCGCGGATTCATGCCAATTCGTGAGCCAAAATTACCCAAGATTAACCCCACCGTCACGACGCCAATCACCCCAGAACCCCCCAGTTCTTCGACAACAAGATAGGTTCCGTAGGCAGAAACGAGGGTTAAAGATTGTTCCACAAGGGGTAAATCAAAGCGTTGAGTGAGGTAGGAAATCCCAAATCCGATTAAGCTGCCGATGCCGATACCAATGCCGACAAAAGCCGCAAATTGAGCGATCGTCCCGCGTAGTTCCAAGTGGCTGGTTCCTAATGCGAATCCCACCAATAAACTAAAGGCAACCACCGCTACACCGTCATTGAATAAACTTTCCCCTTCCATGAGGGTGGAGAGACGTTTTTCGACTCCGAGTTCTCGAAATAGTGCAATCACAGAAATCGGGTCCGTGGCGGAGAGACTTGCACCAATTAACAAGGCGGTAGCTAGGGGAATGGTTGCCAACTGATTGAGGGCGATCGCAATCCCGATGACAGAAATCAGGACCCCAACGATGGCATACAAACTCACCGGCACTAAATCTCGTTTTAAGTCTTGCCAGCGCAGATTCCAGGCAGCTTCAAATAACAACGGGGGCAAAAATATGGACAGGATCAGTGCCGGGGAGAGGTTGACGAGGCGCACATCGACGAAGGCTAATCCTAATCCGACAATCACTAACAACAGGGTGTAGGGAATTTGTCGTACCCAGCTAAAAACTTGCGGCAGTGTGGCAACACTCAGGGAAACGGTGAGGACAAGGAGAAAGCGTTCTAAATTTTGTTGGATTAACGCTTCACTTGTAGTCGGTTCTATTGACATGACGACATATTCAATGAGGTTCTCTGTAATGACAGGTCATTCTTTCGATTTTGTTTTAGCATACCGTTTCACCGCCTTTAGGTTGCAGAAAGTTGGGTTACCGGAAAAGCAACTCAGATAGGACCGATTGCAACTATTATAATCCCGACCCTGAAGCGCCTTCTCCACCTGGGTTCAGAGAGGCGATCGCTTTATGAACTAAATTTTTGAACGAAACCCCCTCAGAAAAGGGGGCTTTAATCTTCTGAATCTTCCCAATTAAAGAAAATTAACGACTAGAAAGGGGAGTTCCCTGACGGCGTTTGCGTAACGATCCTGCACCGACTAAACCGAATGCTAAGACTCCCAATGTAGAAGTTGGTTCAGGAATAGAAACCGAGTTATCGGGTTCTGGAGTTTCAACGACGATCGGATCTCTAGGAGGTTGACCTAGATTAGAGGCAGAAACAATCCCATCAAACCAGGCATTGGCTAAGGTGGTGTAACCCTGGGGTGTGAAGTGAATCCCATCATAGAGATCATTGAGGGTAAACAAATTGCGCGTATCTACAAAGGAGAGATTATTTTGTTGATAGCGATCGCTACTTAACAGGTCCGGAATCATATCATTGTATAAAGCGGCCTCTTGTGCTAATCCTTGATTGGGGGCTAACGGGGCGATCGCGCCAATCAATACGGCTATATCGGAAGACCAACCCACAATTTTATCAATTAAGATGCCTAGTTCATCAATGGTTTCCTGGGCTGTTGTATCCTGAAAGATAAAGTCGTTGGTTCCTGCCATCAAGAGGACGACATCGGGAGTAGCCGCATTGATCCAGTTATCAATATTAGACATCAAATCACCGGCACCCGCGTAGGTGTAGCCGCTAATTGCATATCCACCATGACCCTCATGATCGCGATCGAATGCATAAGGTTGATTCCAACTGTTAGGGGGATTTGTAGTCGCACTCCCGACAAAATCCACATTGAATCCACTCTCATTCAGCATCATCCAGAGGTCATCTCGATAGCCCGCCGGGTCATTCCCTCGGCCTCGGGTATTAGAATCCCCTAAGAGCATAATTTTAAGGGGATTAGACTGGGTTAAAGAAAAGGCTTGTACCGGGGAAGAGGTTGCAGCGAAAAGCACCAGGGTCGCAAAACCGGCAGATGTCAGGGTTAAATTCATATTTTTCATGGTGTAATACCTCGGGTAAAAGAATCAAAATAAGTGAATAAGAGGGATATTTTTGGCTAAAGTTCGCCACTACAAAAATGAAAGTTAGGGGAGGTAGGGTCAAAATTGCGCAGGTAGAACTTAGGGTGAGTTTTGAGTCCAGAGTAGCGGGACAGTTGCCGCTAAAACTCAGAGTTTTTACAAAATTTCACCCATTGAGCAATAAAATAAAGCGCGAAACTCAGTTCCTTGTTTTTTCTGGTTTTATTGATGTCATACTGACTCGGAAGCCCGAGAAAACAGGAGAGAGTTCAAAAACTCTGATCCTATAACCCTACCCCGGATGGGGTGGAGATGTTCTTAAGCTATCCTTTGTTTATTATTTTGAGCGAGGTTTTAATTCCGTCCCTCTATCTTTGTGCTGACTTTGAGAAAAACTCGAAGTTTGCATTAAACACAGAGGAATTCTTCATCCAGAAAGAGGTTGAAGAACCCCTATTTTGAGCCGATTATAGACGGGTTTTATTGATGGAGGCGCTTTAATTTTTTATTTTTAGGATGACGAAGAACGTTGAAAATTCGGCAGAAGACGCCGGTTCTAACCCGTTTCAGGTCCGGAAATACATAAATTGTTATAAATGTCAATCTGTAAATACGCTGAAAAACTAGGGGTCTTGAGGAGAAAGAAAGTCCCTTGAGTATGATTAAAAAGTTACATCCCCGATGGAAGTGAGTCTCTTAGAAAAGCGGCTTTCCTGATTCATTATAAAGCTATTATAAAGTTTTTGAAAAAATCTGGAGGAGGTTTATCAAAATTTTATAGTTTGTTCGTTGCGATCGCCAGGGATAGATTCCCGTCACCGGATCCTAGCGTTCCCTCATTTTGGAAACCCCACCGACAAAGGTATCTCCTCCTGCATCTATTCGGTTTCCATGTACCGATGTTCCCGGGACTGATGTTAGAGTCAAGTTGAGTCCAGATGCACCCCATCCACGGACTGCCTTATAGCGGCAAACTTTTTACTCCAAAAATCTGACTGGGTTGGCGATCGCCTACTCGTTCCAAATAATGCCCAATATTCCGAGCAATTTCTAATCCGCCGCTGGATTTGCGCGTCATTTCATTATCAATTGAATAAATATCAATCGATTCCGATTTCCCTTTCAAAGCCGAATCCGTCAGCCAGATAAAATTCCAAGGTTTCAGGGTACTCGTTTTGACCTCCCCTGAAAAAACTAGGGCTTGGGAAAGCTGGCGGGTTAAGGCTTCCAAGCGCGCCGCTACATTCACCGCATCCCCTAATATAGTATAATCTTTCTTCACATCTGAACCAATATTTCCCTCAATCACTTTCCCTTTGGCTAACCCAATCCCACTATAAAGTACCCGCAACGGGCTCCCTTCAGGGGCAGCATTTCGTAAAATTTCCAGTTCGGTCAAAATATCTAAACTGGCTTGAATGGCTTCATCGGCGCAGTCCCCATCAAAATAAGCCATCACACAATCCCCAATAAACTTAGTTACCTCTCCCCCATGTAGGGTAATCATTGCTGTACAAATTGAAAAATAACTATTCACGACAGAAATTACCTCTTCCACCGGCAGTTTCTCTGCAAAGGTAGAAAATGAAACGATATCGCTAAAAAATACAATTTTTTCGACGGCTTTGGGCCGAATGGTCAGGGGATTAGTGCCTTGACTAATAATTTTAAAAATACTCGGTTGTGTATATTTTTCCAACACGCGATGGGATTCCGTGAGAGTCTGCAATAAGACCTTAATGGGTCGGATTAACAAATCGGTATTTTCATCCAGGTTAATCGTTTGCATCGACCAATCAGGAAACATTCTTTCCTCAACTTCCATTTCTGATTTTAAGCAAAGAATATCCGTATGACGATCATCCGTGAGAATTCGTTCATAAATTCGGTCAATTTTCTCCGCGTCACCTTCTAGGATTTGAAAAAATATGCCTCCCAGACACAGTAATACTCCGGTAACATTGGCTTGTTGATTGTTTTGACTGGATACACGACCGATCGCATTGATCTCGTCCCGAGAAAGGGTGCGGGAAAATTTACTAATATAGGTGAGTCTTTTCATGATAAAATTCTAGTCCACTAAAGCAAAATAGCGCCGCCAACCTGAACCCTCAATGCCAGTGTCTGGAAACAGGTAAGACAGCAAAGGGTTATTTTTGTACCAATCACCGATTAACCTCAACAACCCTAATGTTTCGGTAAAATCCCCTGATGTTGAGTGTTTTACAAATAGCCAGCCCTTGCGAACCCTGACCCGATCGCCCTTTTTGTACGGTTCTTATTCAAAATTGTGACATAAAATCAAGGGGCGGGACAGTAGTTACAACCCTACTCTAACCGTATTCACGAAAAGATTTCAGGATCCGCTTTTTTAGACCATGCCAACGATTACAGGAACAACTCAATTACTCGGGGTCATCGGCTATCCGGTGAAGCATTCCCTTTCTCCGGTAATGCACAATGCGGCGATCGCCGAGATGGGAGTAGATTTTGTCTATCTACCTTGGCCGATCGCACCGGCGGATTTATCCACTGCAATTGCTGGTTTTGCGGCTGTGGGAGTGCGCGGATTTAGCATTACTATTCCTCACAAACAAGCCATTATTCCTCTGTTATCCGAGATTTCTCCCGTTGCTCAAGCCGTGGGCGCGGTGAATACCGTCTGGCGCACTCCCACGGGGTGGGCAGGCACAAATACTGATGTAGAAGGATTTCTCGCCCCGTTGCAACGTTGCGATCGCCCCTGGAATCAAACCCTTGCTGTTATTTTAGGGGCCGGGGGTGCTGCGCGGGCGGTAGTCGCTGGTTTAGCCCAGTTAGGCTGTGCCAAAATCTGTGTGGTGGGCCGGAATTGGGAGAAATTACAGGCATTTCAATCCAGTTGGCAGGATTCCCCTTGGCCGCTCAATCTCTCGGTCCATCACGGGTCAGAATTGCCGCAATTGCTACCCCAGGCGGGATTACTGGTCAACTCCACCCCGGTAGGAATGGCTCCCGATGTGGGCCTCTCGCCGGTAACCCCAGACCTCCTCGCCACCCTCCCCCAAGGGGCGATCGCCTATGATCTGATCTACACTCCCAGTCCTACGGAATTTTTACGACAGGCGCAGGCAGGAGGCGCAGTGGCGATCGATGGGTCAGAAATGTTAGTCCGACAGGGGGCCGCCGCCTTGCAAATTTGGCTCGATCGCCCCGTCCCCGTTGATATCATGGGTCAAGCACTCCGTCAGCATTTACGGGGATAACTCCTTCAAACCCCAGGGTTTAGACCTTCACGGGAAGGCTTTTTCCCCGACCCTCCTTCGCGGTAAGCTAAGTTTTAGCTTTGTTTTTAAAGCTCCCGCCTATAGCAATTTTCCTATTCATGAGGTACGTTTATGCGATCCCCCCTAGCCCCCCTTTTTAAGGGGGGGACCGGAAAAGTCCCCCTTTCTAAGGGGGATTTAGGGGGATCATTGATGTACTTCACCAACAAGAGAAGCGCTATATCTTTAATTGTGTTGAATTCCCACTCTTCCCTAATTCCGAGGTGTTCTAATGATCAAATCGCTGCAAATCTCCCTCCCTAAAACAGGGCGATTCTTACCGTTAAAGAGGATAATTCTTCCCATCGCGATCGCGATCGGCTTGTTATGGTTTAGTCCTCCCGCTTTAGCCCTGACCGATATCCAAGTTTCCAATATCGCCTACAAAGACTGTGGTGAAGAACTCTCCGAGGGCATTGTAGCCAGTGGCGATATGAGCGCGGCTAACTGTTTTATCATTAGCGGAACCGCTAAAAATACCTCCGGTAAACCCGTTTATGATGCGGATGTATTTGGCGTGATTTATGATGCCAATGGTAACAATATCATGCCCAATCGTACCCGCCTCGGCAATATTCAGTCTGTCCCCCCAGGAAATAGCGATTTTGAGTTCAGAATCTCCGTTCCCGCCAATCTCCCGACACCGCTCAAATTAGAAAAATTCAAAGCCCGGGGATTTAGCGGACAGGTCAAACCGTTACTCTATGACAACAGTCTCGATAGTCTGGATTAAGCTGAATCTCTTTTCACTCCCCGATTCCTCAAACAAAAAGCGGCGAGTCTAATCTCGCCGCTTTTGTGTTCCGGAGTAACTGGGGAATTAGGAGTTCCCAGGAAAAACGGTTCATCAGGGGCCTTAAAACCCTAATGCGGCACTGGCGGATAAGCTGCCAAAGATCCCGGAAACGAATTGCAAAAGTAAAATTGCCAACATCGGGGAGAGGTCGATTCCCCCTAAAGGTGGAATAAAAGAACGGAAAATATTCAAGTAGGGATCCGTGAGTTGACTGACAATGGAAAACGGCGGATCGTACCAGTTGACATTGGGAAACCAACTTAAGAGAACCCGAATGATCAACAGAACGAAATAAATTTGAAAAAATGCAGCTAGGGTGCTGAAAATCAAGTCTAGTGCGGGATTCATTATGGTTGATTGGCTTGGATTATCTGAATTTTAAGCTCGATCGAGCCTTGTTTTTAGTGTAGTCGATCGCCGAATCTTTATGAAGTCGGGTTTCCGAATCGCAAAGGAATCGGGCGATCGCTACCCGAATTGAGTCGGACGGGACCAGAAACCGGGTTTTTTCCCCACTTTTATCGGGAATTACCAAAGATTTTGTCAAAAAACCCGGTTTCTCGGCGCTCCTGTACTAGGGTCCTAATTGTGGCAACATCTGAATCGGATTAGGATTCTTCCACCAAAGTGGAAATGTTGTCGGTTTCATCCACTGTAGTCCCGTTGACATGGCTCAGTTGTTGGCGCACATCATCGATCGCATCATTGAGTTGAGCGATTTTGTTTTCCAACGAACGCCGTGCCGTTTCCATGCCTGCTTGTTCAGCAAATTGACGTTTTTTCAGCTTTCGGGGTCTAGGTTCGGGACGGTTCCCGTTTTCTGGTGGCTTATTCTCTTCTGCCAGTTTTGCACCGACGACTGCCCCGATCGCTCCACCCACGATGCCACCTAAAATCGTTCCCAGTAAAAATCCGCCTGCAAAATTATCTCGATTACTCATGGCCTTACCCTGTCTGGAGTTGCTGCTGGTTTCACTTGTGGCTTATTAATTTCTACCCTGGGAATCTCGGGTCCCGGAACCCCTCTGATGCTAGATATAATAACATATTGGGGCAGATATTCTCCTGTTCTTTAGTTCCGGCGAAACCCTCGCCACCGCGACACACCGGCAGCTTGTTAATGCTCCTGAAGGCAGTGCTGTAGCATTGCTCAAGGGTCAAAGTCCCCCTTGTCAAGGGAGATTTAGGGGGATCGTTCGGAACTCAGGCGCTGGAAAACCGCTATAGTGTGTCGGGTTGACTCAAGTCGCAAAGGCGCGATCGCCTGCATCTCCCAATCCAGGCACAATATAACCGTTTTCATTGAGACTTTCATCAATGCAAGCGGTATAGATATTCAAACTCGGATAGGCTTGACTCAATTTTTGCAAGGCAGGGGATGCCACCACCACCGACAAAATCCGAACCAGCCCGGGATCCACACCGCGATCGGTCAGCATCGCCATTGTTGCCATAATTGTCCCTCCGGTTGCTAACATCGGTTCGCAAATCAGCACGCGGGTTTGGGGGTCAATTTGAGCCGGGAGTTTGTTTAAATAACAGCGCGCTTCCAGGGTTTCTTCATCCCGGACCATACCTAAATGATACACCGCTGCCAAGGGGAGTACGGGTTGTACCCCTTCCATGAGCGCTAATCCTGCCCGCAAAATTGGCACTACCACAACCGGCACTTGGGGATTCACAAAGGTGGCGGGACAAGGAGCCAGGGGGGTTTCGATGGTCGTTTCTATCACCGGCAACCACTCGCGGCAGGCTTCATAGGTTAGCCAGCGTCCTAATTCAGTGATGGCACTCCGAAAGAGGGCTGGTGGGGTTGATGCATCCCGCGCCACCCCAAGCCAATGCTTGATTAACGGATGCGGCGGCACATAAACTCGCATTTGTATGGTCATGGGCTTTTACAGGCGATCGCTTGTCTTAATTCTAGGTTTGGAGACCAGACCGATTGTACTGCCTTCCGGGTCTGCTGCGTTCATCTGGGGCGATCGTTTTCTGTCCCCGATTCCGTTACCTGTTGTTAACTCGCAGATTCACTTAAAATTTTTCTGAAAAAACTTCTCAATAAGTATTGACAAAGATTTTCAATAAGTCTATATTGAGATTACTAAAGTGTTCTCCTCTCAAAAAGGATCGGCAGGCGGGATTGGTCAGCAAAAGCGGCTAGTCCCGTATTTCTTTTGGGGGTGGGTGCAAAGCTTGGGGATGAGAATAACCCAATCCCCTGCGCCCCTGACCTAAAATTTCCCTTACAATAACCCCATAGCTTGCGGCATTGTCTGTAAAACCGGCATCTAGCGGTCCCGAAAATCGAACAGGGCTCCCGATGTGGGTGCAGAGCAATGTAGTTCAGCTATGCCATTCATAACCCTTTAGGCGATCGCAAGACTTCGACTCATGGCAGTTGCTTCCACCCTAACCTCACCCCAAACTGAGAATTTTGATGTTATCGTTATCGGTTCTGGCATTGGCGGACTCGTTACCGCAACCCAACTCGCCGCCAAAGGAGCCAAGGTCCTAGTCCTGGAAAGCTACACCATTCCTGGAGGCAGTTCTGGATCCTTTGAGCGCAACGGCTATTGCTTTGACCAAGGGGCCTCAATGATCTTCGGATTTGGGGACAAAGGCACCACCAACTTGCTGACTCGTGCCCTGGATGCGGTCAAAGTCCACCTCGAAACCGTCCCAGATCCGGTTCAGATCCATTATCACCTCCCGGAAGGACTGGATCTAGAAGTTCATCGAGATTATGAGAAATTTTTGCAAGAACTGGGCAGCCGCTTTCCTCATGAACGGGAGGGAATTCGCCAATTTTACGATGAATGCTGGAACGTATTCAACTGCCTGAATGCCATGCCGTTACTGTCCCTGGAAGAACCGCGCTATCTGACGCAGGTGTTTTTCCAGCATCCCCTCGCCTGTTTGGGGTTAGTCAAATATCTGCCTCTGAATGCCGGAGATATTGCCCGCAAGTATATCAAAGATCCGGCCCTGCTCAAATTTATCGATATCGAATGCTATTGCTGGTCCGTGGTGCCAGCAGACATGACTCCCATGATTAATGCTGGAATGGTGTTTTCCGATCGCCACTATGGCGGGATTAATTATCCTAAAGGCGGCGTTGGACAAATTGCTAAGAAATTAGCCGAAGGATTAGTTAATGCTGGAAGTACCATTCGCTATCAATCTCGGGTCGATAAAATTATTACGGAAAAAGGACAGGCCGTGGGAGTAAAATTGACCACAGGAGCAGAATATCGGGCCAAACGGATTGTGTCAAATGCGACGCGATGGGATACCTTTGATAAGTTATTAGGCGATCGCCAACTGCCTCGGAAAGAAGAAACCTGGCGAAGTCGCTATCGCAAATCCCCCAGTTTTATTAGTTTGCATTTAGGGGTAGAAGCGAAGGTATTGCCACCAGATACCGCTTGTCATCATATCGTTTTAGACCAGTGGAAGAAAATGGAAGAACCCGAGGGGACAATTTTTGTGTCGATTCCCACCCTTTTGGATCCGAGTTTAGCCCCGGAGGGATATCATATCATTCATACCTTTACCCCCAGTTGGATTAAAGATTGGGAGGGAATGTCATCGGAAGAATATGAAGAGAAGAAGGAAGAAGCAGCAGGACGAATCATTGAGCGTTTAGAAGAGATTTTTCCCGGTTTAGATGCGGGATTGGACTATATGGAAGTGGGAACACCGCGATCGCATCGCAGGTTTTTAAACCGGGTCGATGGGACTTATGGACCCATTCCCCGACGCAAGTTATGGGGATTGTTGGGAATGCCATTTAACCGCACCTCAATTCCAGGGTTGTACTGTGTGGGAGATAGCACCTTCCCCGGACAAGGATTAAATGCGGTGGCCTTTTCTGGGTTTGCCTGCGCTCATAGAATTGGGGTAGATTTAGGCTTGTAGAGCAGAAAATTAACCGCTAGAATTAGGCTTTGGGAGATAACAAAGTAATGGCAGTTGCCATTACTTTGGGCTTTTGGTAAATTATTAAATGGATTTGATTACTTTAGAAAGGTCTAGCTAAATTTCACAATTTCTTGTAAATGTTTTCCTAAAACAGTCCACATTAAAGGCAATTTTTATTAACTTTTCCTATAAAGTGTTGAGCAAGTTAATCTGAGGGTTAAAATCTAAAAAATATGGATAAATTAATCATTACCGGAATGACTGTTACTATTCCTGCATTACTTCTTTTTTTCAGTATTCAGGGTACTGGAAAAGTGGGAAATTCAGCAATTTGGTCGGGATTACAAAACTTAGGAGGGCCGTTTAAATTATTGGGAGGTCTGTTTTTTTTAGTGGGAGTGGGTTTAGTGGTAAATGGGCTAATTACTTACTGTATTGATACAGTTGGGATAAAAATTTATCAAAAACGCAGGCAACTAGAACCCGCAGATAAACTCTTAGCAGAAATTGATAAGTTACCTCTTTCATACCCTTTAAAAATTCAACTCAAATGGTTAGTTTTACACAATGAAACTCCAAAACTAACGCCACTTAAATTTTTAGTAAGGCATGGGTTTAAAGTAGGAGTTTGTGGATTAGTTTTGTTGTCTATAATGGGATATTTAGGCCAGTTCTCCTATCTCCTGGATTTAACTTCTCATTTTAAGTTGCAATATTTGATAGGGGGAATAATTGGCTTATTTTATTTTGCTTTTAAACGGCGTAAAGCTTGGATTATTGTGAGTTTAATTTGTATTCTGATAAATTTTGCAGAAATTGCGCCTTGGTACTGGCCCAATCCAGCGATCGCCACCCCAGTTCAATCTTCAATTCCCCTCAAAGTTTTGCAGTCTAACCTTTTATTCCAAAATAAACATTACGAAAAACTCCTAAGTTTTGTCCGTCAAGAAACTCCCGATATTGCTGCATTTATGGAGATTAAAGGAGAATGGAATCAACAGTTAGAAACATTACGGGATATTCTGCCTTATGCAGTATTGAAAGGAGATACTGCTTTGTATAGTTCCCTACCCTTAGAACGGGTTTATGAGGGCAGTTTAGACTCTGAAAAACGAGGAGTTGTCGCCCAAATATCGTTGCCGGAAAAAGTGTTGACTATTGTGTTAGCGCATACTCATATTCCCGTCTCAAAAAACCTATTTAAAAAGCGAAATCAGCAGTTAGAAGCGATTGCTGACTATGTAGCCCCTTTAAACAACCCAGCCTTAGTTCTAGGAGATTTTAATATCAGCCTCTGGTCTCCTATTTATAGAAAGTTTGTCAAAAATTCCAATCTTCAAAATGCACGTTCAGGGTTTGGAATTATGCCCACTTGGCCTACCCCTAACCCCTTGCTTTCCATCCCCATCGACCATTGTTTCGTAAATCGAGAAATTCAAGTTTTAAAAACTCGAAAAGGACCTAATATTGGCTCCGATCATCTACCGCTGGTGACAGATTTAGGGGTTTTAAAAGAGTAGGGTAGAAAGGACCCACCCTACCTTAAAAATGATACTTGCCAAACCCGATGAGAGAGGGGCAAATCAGCTAGAAGACCTGGCGTCACGAACCGCCGCTAAGAAGAATAAAACCACGCTAGGAACGCTAACGGCCAAAATGAGAGTAGTGGCGACTGCGCCGAGTTCTGGTTGTCCGGAGGAGAGTTCAAAAATGGAACCCACCGAGGCGATCGCCGCCACACAGGAAGCACCCAGAAAGAGGGAAGTTTTGGGAGACATGAACATGAGAAACCCTGACCAATAAAGGATGACTACGTGGCAATTTAAGCATGAAAAAACGGTTAACCCCTAATAGTTAACCGTTGACTCTTTTCTAAAGGATAGATTTAACGTCTTTCGTCGAAAACCCTTGTTTGACAAGTTCCTCAGTTAGCGCCAGGTGATTTTCCACGCGATCGACAAACAGGACACCATTGAGGTGATCCATTTCATGCTGAATGCAGCGAGATACAATACCTGTCGCCGTCAATTTTTGAGGACGTCCCCGTTCATCTTTATACGCTACTTCGATAATTTCGGGGCGTTTGACGTCCAAATAAACCCCGGGAATACTCAGACAGCCTTCTTGATAAGTGCATTCATCGCCGCCGAATTTCTTAATCACCGGATTGATCAGGACCAGAGGCGGAGTTGCCGGGTTTTCCAAATCACAGTCAACAACAATCACTTGTTTTTGGACCCCGACTTGAGGGGCCGCCAATCCAATGCCATCCGCCGTGTACATACTTTGGAGCATTTCCCGCACCAGTTGGCGGATCTCCGCATCTACTTGAGCCACGCGCTTGGCAGACTGACGCAAATCGCGATCGCCGAGATAACGAATATCCCGAGGTGGATGCTCTAACTTTTTCTTTTCGACAAGAACTTGAGAACTCATGAACTTAGGGGGTGCGGTTTCCGGCTAGGGTTTAATCTAGGCTTGTTATCTCGATCTTAACCTATCGATACAAAAGCCGCAGAGTCTCCCCTTCTCAAGGTTGGGGAGACTCGGGTCAGATTCCTCAAACAAGAGGAAATCTGACCCGTTACCTGAATTTGTCTGATTACGCGAAAAAAGACAACGAAGTAGCCGGGGAAAAGCCTAGATTGTACTCGGTGCCATCTTGAAGTTGAATCCCGATGGTTTTGAAACTAGGCTCACCCGCCGAGATTGGGGTAACATCAACGGTTGTAGAAGCTGCTCCAGCCGCGATCGCAATATCAGTCGTTGAAAGGTTAAAATCGGCCCCCAGTTGAGCATTGGGAGCAGCCGCGAAGGTGTAGTTCACCGTAATGGGAATCGCTTTATCCCCAAATCGGATGAACTGGAAGCGATTCCCCGTCGGAGGCTCTGCCAAGATATCTGCATTCTGACCAACCACACTGATTTCTGGGGTTTCATTATCTTCAATCAAAACTGCAGCTGAAGCAGCGCCTTCTTTCACTTGATAAACTTGTGCCGGATCAGAGGAAGCTTGCACCGTAATTTGTGCCCGTTCATCCCGTTGAGCAATCTGGTCATCGATCACCTGAACCGTAACCGTTGCCGTGGATTGACCATCGGGAATGACTACGCTTCCAGTCAACAGGTCCTGATTCACCCGACCCTGACCCAAACCACCCAAGCTGTAACTCACCGTGAGATCTCCATCGAGGAGCGGATTACCTTCTGGATCTTCCCGAAAGACCGTCAACTGAGTTTGGGGATTGGTGGTTGCTTCCTTAACCGTCAGACTATCGCCACGAATTCCGACTACCGCTAAATCATTATCGATAATCTGAACTTCAGCTTCTTGCTTCTGAGTATCAAGGTTGTAACTGTCCGTTTGATCGAGGATGACCCGGACAAATTCAGTTCCTTCGGCATCCTGGTCATCAATAGGATTAATCGTCAGGTTTGCCGAGAAAGCGCCTTGAGGAATGACAAGGGTCCCACTTTGCAACGTGAAGGCGGCATCGTTCAACAGGGCATTGTAATCTTGACCCTCCGTTGCAGCAGTGGGTTCGCCCTCTTGCGTCGGGGCGGTGGTATCTAGGCGATAGGAAATGGTCAAGTCCTGAGTTGCGGCAACGAGGTTACCCTGGGCATCCCGAAGGTCGATCCGGAACTCCCCTTCTCGGGTAGCTCCCGGTTGGAGTGTGCCAGTTGATTCAAACGATTGATTTCCCGGTTCCACCGCCTCAATGCTGACAATCAGTTGGTCGATATCTTCAATCTGAACCGGGGCCGCAATTGCACTGAGGTCTACCCCACCCACTCCGTTAGTCAGGGTGAGGTTAACAGCTTTTAACCCATCCACATCTCCCACTTGCCCACGCAATATCCCAGCGGCGATATCAATGGTTTTTGCCGCCGTTTCCCCACTGGCAAAGGTGACCGTAATCCCTGGATTGGCAGCAAAATCTTCTCCGACAATTCCGGCTGTTGCCGGGGGATCGGTAGTCGCTGTACCCGCAGATAGTTCAACAGTCGCACTCACCTGTCCACTGCTGCCATTAATCCGCCGCACTTGAACTTGTCGAACGACGGTGCCATCTTCCCGGACCCGGAAACTGTTCTCCTCGGGGATAACAAACTCTAACTCCCCGGGATTATCGTTATCGATAATTTCCACCGTTGTTGTCGCTTGGGTTCCCAAGATGGCTGAAGTTGTGGGATTGGCTAATTGTAAGTTAATGGTTTCCGCATCTTCCGGGAGTTCATCTTCAGTGATGGGAATAGTCACGACTTTGGGTTGTGCATCTCCCTCGCCAAAGGAAACGGTTATGGGGAAACTAGCTTGATAGTCTGTCCCAGCCGTAGCGGTCCCGGGGTTGGTCTGAAGCACCACTTGGGCACTCACTGCCCCTTCGGTACTATTGGTCCGAGTGACAGTCACTTGCATGGCCTCGGGGGTGCCATCTTCGTTAAATCGGTAGGTAGCATCGCTAAATTGCAAGATACTTTGCTCTACATCGTTGTCGATAATTTCAACAGTGGCGATGGATTGAGCGCCCAAAACGGCTGTACCCGTGAGATTGCCTAATTGTAGGTTAATGGTTTCCACATCTTCCGGGAGTTGATTCTCACTGATTGGAATCTCCACGACTTGCGCGGCGGAATCTCCGTCTGCAAAGGAGACCGGAATGGGGAAAATATCATCATAGTCTTCCCCAGGTGTGGCCGTACCTCGGTCCGATCGCAGGGATACCTGGCCGCTGACCGCCCCTACGGTGCTGTTGGTCCGAGTTACTGTGACGAACACACTCTCTGGGGTGCCATCTTCGTTAATTCGGTAGGTGGCATTGCTAAATTGCAGGACACTATCTTCTTCTGCTGGGGGGGGTGGTTCAATGACTGGAGGCGTAACTATCGGAGGGGTGGGGATGTCTGGGAGTGGAACTGACTCTGGTGGTGGTGGTGGCGGTGGCGGTGCGACTGGGGGTAGGAAATCATCCCGGGTAATCTGACTGGCACTGATGTTTTGTAAAATGGTCACGGTGCCGGTGAGGCGATCGAGAATGAGGGTATTTAAAATTCCGTTGGCATCAAATTCTTCCCGGATATCGAGGTCTTCAAAGGTGATGCCATCGGCTAACAGCAGGAAATCTTGCCCATCGGTGAAGTCGGTAATTAAGTTTCGGGTCTGTTGTAGAAAGCCCAATCCGGGAGAAATGACAAATTGATCGGACCCTTCGCCGCCTGTGAGGGTATTGTTGCCGACTCCGCCGAAAATGACATCATTCCCTTTATCACCAAACAGTAGGTCATCTCCTTCGCTGCCTCGGATGGTATCGTTGTCTTGACCTCCATAAACGATGTCGTTTCCAGAACCACCGTCGAGAAGGTCATTGCCTTCGTTGCCTAGGACTAGGTCGTTCCCTTCACCACCATTTACGAAGTCATCGCCGAGATTACCAAAGAGGACATCATTGCCTTTGTCCCCAAATACTTGGTCATTATCTTGCCCGCCGTACACGGTATCATCATCTTGACCGCCATAGATGACGTCATTTCCTTTGTTACCAAAAATGAGGTCATTGCCTTCATTGCCAAAAATAATGTCATTCCCCACGCCACCGTAGGCGGTATCGTTGCCTTCCCCAGCGTAGAGGACATCATTTCCGCCATCAAAGACTTCGGCAGTGAGGTCGTCACCATAGAGGATATCGTTTCCGGCACCGCCGACTACTAAATCGCTGCCTTCGTTGCCGTTGAGGATTTCATCCCCTTCTTCCCCGTAGAGGGTATCATTTCCGAGACCGCCAGAAATGTTATCGTTGCTCAAACCCCCATAGATGAGGTCATTGCCATCGTCACCGGAGAGGAGGTCATTCCCCTCATGACCGATGATAAGGTCGTTACCTTTGCCGCCGTAGATGGTGTCGGTCCCCCCTTCTCCATCGAGGGTATCATCGCCTTGGTTGCCAAAAATCAGGTCATTACCTATGCCGCCAAAGATGATGTCATTGCCAAATCCTTCGTCCAAGGAGAGTCCTTCCCGGGTGAGGTCTCCGTAGAGGACGTTGTTGCCTGCGACCCCGCGAATGATGTCGTTACCAGGTCCACCGGCGATCGTGTCGTTGCCTTGGCTTCCCAGGAGGCTATCGTTGCCTACATTTCCATAAAGGGTATCATCTCCGTCATTGCCCACGATGGTATCGTCAGCCTGGGAACCAATAATGGTATCATCGCCCCCTTGGCCTTGAATGATTTGGAGTAAGGATAAGTCTAAAAAAATTCCCTCTTCCTCTAAAGTTCGAGAGGATTCTAGAGGATCGCTTTCATCTAATCCGGGAATGGTGGAGCCTGGAAGGTTTGTTGCCAGGGGATTGTTTGGTTCGCTAATTTCTGCCATTTTGGGAATTCTCTCTACAAAGTGGTTTGGGTGAATACTAAATGCATCAATCGGAGTTTTTCAAGGCCGATCGCTCGGCTGGGTGATCAAAAAGTAGGGGTTGTCATGGATTCTCGACATTGGCTCAGTAATGCTTCCGATAAAATCAAGATATATTCAATAAAAATTGCACCCTCCTTACTGTTTTTGCGATTGATCGTTTTTTTTGAAAATGCAGGCATTCTGTCTTATATGACAATGGCAGTGCATTAGTGAACCGAAAATGAGGAACCCGAGATTCATGGGCAGTCCGCATTTGGAAGGCCAATACACCCTTAGCACCATAGACCAATATTTACGAGATGTAAATGGTCGTCTTAGGGCAAATTCTGGGGGCTGATAGAATACCCCTGGGTTACGCTCTTTGATTGATATTGACTCGCTGGCTCTGCAACGACTCCTTCCCGACTGTTTTTAAGTCCCGAGTTGCGAGAAGGAACAAGTGATTGTCTTGGATCCTTCTGAATTCGGATCTGAGTCAGTTGTTTTGGATTATACCCAAATCTCGTGAAATTTCTATCACTGGAGGCTCAAAGGCTTCGGCAACCGCCGATTTTTTAGCGGTCAGGCTTTTATCGGAATTTTTCAATACTTTAGTGAGAATCAGACTTGCGAATTTTAAGGCAACGTTAGAAACGCGAAGGGCAGTTAATGGCTTATTCATCTACTCCAACCTGAAGGGGGGATGAGGAGAGAGTGGGTCGGAGGGTTGTGATAGGGGATTAGAATAGATCCGGCGGTGTTCTAAAAAAAAGGATGAATCTTGAACATTAAGAATTAATCTAATCAACCGGTTCAGGGTTTAATTTTTAATTCTCAAGTCTCAAGACTCACCCATTCAAAAGAATCTAAGAGGCGATCGCCTAGGAAAATTCCAAGCGCGGCCTAGCGGTTCCAATGTTGTTGCAATAACGCCTGCGCACGAGGCTTGTAAACGAGATAAAATAACGCCTCTAAGTAGCGCAACATATCCTCACGGTTCTCTTTGGAAGTATAATTCCAAAACCCGTAAATTTTAGCCAGAGACAACAGGCGGGTGGTATGAATCTTCCAAGTATAGGTCGTGTAAACCCGCGCGATCGCCCGTTGGGAAATTTCATCCCAATACTGGGGATTTTGCTCCTGTTTGGACAGAAAGTCCAGCAGCTTTTGGGCAGTTTCTTCTAAATTCGTGGGGTTAATGTAGAATCCATTCACCTTATCTTGAATGATTTCTAACGGACCTCCAAACTGAGTGGCAAAGGTCGGCAACCCGGAAACCATCGCCTCTAAAATTGTGAGACCAAAGGCTTCAAATAAAGCAGGTTGCACAAAAATTCCCTTATGGTCAGCAATCACTCGATACAGTTCCCCAGAATCACTCTTAGAGAGTCGAACTCCTAACCAGCGAATTTTATTATACAAATTGTATTGCTCAATGATGCTATACAATTTTTGCATTTCGCTGATTTCTTCCGTATCGGTAGAGTCTTCCGTTCGCAATTTACCCGCCACCAAAATCAGATTACAGCGCTCTTGCAATTCAGGACTCCGGCCAAAACATTCTGCTAAACCCGTGAGATTCTTAATCCGGTCCAGTCGGGCGACGGAAAACAGAATAGGTTTGCTGGGGTCTTCTAGTTTTCCAAAAACTTGCGCAGGGTCATCTACGGTAAAGAGCAATTCTTCTAGTCGTTCCCGATTGGAGGGGATGCGGTCTTGGTTGCGAGTGTAGGGAAAATAGACCGCTTCATTCACTCCAGGAGGGACGACGTTAAATTTAGGAGAAAATAACTCAATGCCGTTGACCACATGATATAGATCCGGCATGGTAAAACAGGCGTAGGATTCATACTGACCCACGCTATCAGGGGTTCCCACAATCTCTTGATAGGTGCTGCTAATAATGAAGTTGGCAGCATTCATGGCGATCAAGTCGGCGGTAAATTGGAGAGAAAAGTGATATTGAGAGTCGAGGTCTTGCCAGTAGAGGTTACTGAACAAATACTTAGATTTTTCTAAGGCATGAGCGATGTTGCACTGGGTGACTTTTAGGCGACGTGCCAACAAAAATGCCACTAAGTTTCCATCAGAATAGTTGCCGACGATTAAATCAGGTTTGCCTTGAAATTCCGCTAGGAGTTCTTTTTCGGCATCAATGGCGTAGGTTTCTAAATAGGGCCAGATTTCAAATCGGGAAATCCAGTTTTGGGTCAGGTTAGGATTATAGTCCCGAAAGGGAACTCGCAGAATCCAACCATTATCGGTGCCGTGAATTTTTTCGAGGCGTTCGTTACAGCGAGTGCCATCGGCGTTGGGAATTAACCGGGATAGAATGATGACTTTAGGATGAACGCCTAATGTATCTAATCCCCCTAGGTTAAATTCTTCTTGCAGTTGTTTTTCTAAACTGCGGGCTTGATCTAGGACATAGACGACTTGGCCGCCGGTGTCGGGTCGTCCGAGTACGCCTTCTTGACCAAACCAGCCATGAACGGAGACGAGGACGATCCGAAAGATCATGGGAATCCGGGAGATGAAGGATTCCAGGACGGCATCGTTAGGGGAGTCGATGAGTTCGTCGAGAATTTCTAGGGTATCGCGGACGCGACCAGCAGTGTTACCCCAACCGGGTTCAAATCCTAAGATTTGCAGGTCAAACCGGAAGTTTTCAAAGGGTTCTTCTGGGGGCCGATCGCCGACGAAGGAAAGGGCTTGTTTGACTTTCTGAGACAATTCTCGCCGGTTTTTAATCCGTTGGTTAATGAGTAATTGCAGTCCATTATATTGATGCAGGCTCAAAAATTCATAGAGGAGTTCGAGAGTTTGCTCTGAGTCTTGGAATAATTTACTTGATAGGTAGCGATTGAGAAACTGAACGCCTTTCCCAATGTTTTTGGGGTCGCGAATGGTGGGGGAGTAGTCGTAAAAGGGGGCAAAGTCTAGTTCGAGGACATCTCCCTCGTTGGGGTGGTGGTGATTGACGAGGCGATCTCGCAAATCTAGCAATTCCTGCACGGTCATAGGTTCTACGGTGAGGTCCTCTAAAATCCGAAAGATTTCTTGAGAGGCAATCTTAGGCCGTACAATCATGCAAAGGCTTTCATTTTCCAGAATGATTTCTTGGGTATATAAAATCAATTTTCCGAGAGAGGAAGATTGATAAAAATTTGTGGGTTTTTCATGGTGTGTACAGTAATCTGAGAAGGCGCGCACGATATCATTTCTCAAAAAATACTGCTGCCCTGTGGTGCGTAATTCGCTGGCAAACTGACGCAGATCGATTTTTTCGTCACATTTGAGGACGGATTGGATCAAGTCTGACATCCGATACTCCTTACTAAGTTCGACAAGTGAATGTGCTTTCACTGAAATTAAAGGTCATAACTCTGTCGATCGCCTCTGTCTATAGAGGAAGATATCTGTTGATCGACACCGGATAGTGTGGATAAAGCACGATTAACGGATTAACCATTATACCCGATCGCAGATCAGGGGTCCTGATGAGCAGGGCGATCGCCTCCAATTGTGCGTCAGTTTGCGATCGATTTTGAAGGAGACGACTCAGGTTGAGCTTGAGCAAATTGGCTTGTTTATTGGCTTATCTTCCCCGAGAGACTGCTATTTCCCCGGGATTTAACTCATTATCTACTCGCCCCATTTGAGGTATGGTATTTTCCTCAATTGCCCAAGAAAATTTTAGTCACTTATATCAATGCCGTCTCTTTCTCCAATAATTGGGGGTAAAACAGTGCTTTTTTATGATCCAGTAAACTTTCTGACTCGTTTAGCTCGTTTATGTTGTTTGTCTAGCAATGAATGATACCCAAACCGACGGTGAACAACCGGATTTGGTATAATTTAGCAAGGACATCGGATGTGAACCGAAAAATGTTTTGTAAACGCTTAAATACCTGGGTAACGTTGAATCCCAAAATAAAGAGGACCTCTGCGGTGGCGATCGCTGAGTTTCTTGCTCTTTCCTGCAACAGCCAGAACCCTGTGATAGATTGCTAGTTTAACCCGTAAACTCCTGTTTAGGAGGCGATGGCAAGACCTACAAATAGAGCATCATTTTGTCTCTTGGTTTAAGTTTGATGATATTTTTTGGGTCTATATCGGGTATTTTTCCCTGGGTCTATTTCTTCAGGAATAACCCGGTTCCCATCAAGTTTCCATCTAAAGATTGATGCACCGGACTGTGATTGTAGATAGATTGGTTATAAGCAAGCAATGTTTTAAGGAGACTCCTTTTTATGAAGAGTTCTAAATTGTCCACAATTTTAAGCGCCACTGTTCTCAGTGCAGGTTTAGCGATCGCACCTTCCATGTTACCGGCTTCCGCTCAAACCACTCCCGGAACTCAAACGAGCCCGGATTCTGACACCCAAGAAGTTTATGAGACCCGAGAAGGGACTCGTAGCGTGGAAGAAGATAATGGAGATTGGGGCTTACTCGGCTTGTTAGGCTTACTGGGTCTGGCTGGTTTAGCCGGTCGTAATCGCCACGAATCCCCTACTTATTATGCCGATCCGGCTCGCGATCGCGAAGAAGTAGCAGGGCGTTCCTCTACAACTTATCGCTAAACTTAGAAAAAGCTGGGAATTTTTGCCTAAGTTTTAATCAAGTTATCAATGCAGTAGCATCTTATTTGATGTTACTGCATTTTGTCGATGACCTGAATTGAATCAATCCGGTTTTCAACAGGCCAAAAATCCCAGTGTTTAGTAAAACAGTCTTGAGCTAGAATCGGGCTGGTCAAGACCTAATAAAAAGGCTCCCTAGGATTAGAGAGCCTTTTTATACAGGGTTAAGGGGTTATTCCCAAAAATAAGCCCCTAGGCTTCAAGTGTTTTATACTTAAAGCGCTGCTGCTTTGGCAGCGATATTATCGGCTGTATATCCAAACCGTTCCAAAGCGATCTCACCGGGAGAGGAAACACCGAAGCGATCAACACTGATCGAGGAACCTTGATCCCCAAAGTAACGGTGCCAGCCATAGCTAGAACCGGCTTCTACTACCAGGCGTTTCTTGACGGCTTTAGGAAGCACGGATTCGCGATAAGCTTCGTCTTGTTCGTCGAAGAGTTCGCAACTGGGCATGGAGACAACTCGGACTTTCTTCCCTTGTGCACGGAGCTTTTCAGCAGCTTCAGCGCACAGATAGAGTTCGCCACCAGTTCCGATCAAGATAATGTCGGGAGTGCCTTCGCTATCAGAGATAATGTAACCGCCTTTAGCAACCCCTTCAATGGAGGTTCCTTCCAGGTTCGGCAGGTTTTGGCGAGACAGGGCCAAGAGGGAGGGATAGGGATGATCAGCACCAATACCTTTGGCTTTTTCTACGGCGACTTTGTAGGCACCGGAGGTTTCGTTGCCATCGGCTGGACGCAGCACGATTAGGTCCGGAATGGCGCGCAGGGAGGGGATATGCTCGATGGGTTGGTGAGTCGGACCATCTTCACCCAAGGCAATGGAGTCGTGGGTCATCACCCAGATTACCCCAGCTTGAGAGAGGGCGGAGAGGCGAATAGCACCGCGCATATAGTCGGTAAACACCAAGAAGGTGGCACCGTAGGCGATTAAACCGGAACCATGCAGGGCGATACCGTTACAGATGGCACCCATGCCATGTTCCCGGACGCCGAAGCGAATGTTACGGTTTTCATAAGCACCTTTTTGGAAATCTTTGGAGGATTTCAGTAAGGTTTTGTTGGAGGGGGCTAAGTCAGCGGAACCGCCAATCAAGTCGGGGAGGACGCCAGCGATCGCATTCAAGCAGACACCGGATTGGTTCCGGGTGGCATCAGCTTTCTCACCGGGTTTGAAGGTGGGGAGGGATTTGTGCCAGCCATCGGGGAGTTTGCCACTCATCATCCGTTCTAAATCGGCAGCTTCTTCGGAATACTCAGCTTTGTAGCGAGTCCAGAGGCTGTTCCATTCTTCTTCATGTTTGGCACCGCGATCGACGGCTTTGCGGAAGTGACCGAGGGCATCTTCCGGCACTTCAAACGGGCCATAGTTCCAGCCGAGGTGTTCGCGAGTCGCTTGGACTTCGGAAGCACCGAGGGCTGCGCCGTGGACATCATGGCTGTTGGCTTTGTTGGGAGAACCGAAGCCGATGGTGGTGGTAACTTTGATTAAGGTAGGCTTGTCGGTGACGGCTTTGGCTTCAGCGATCGCCTTGGCAATGGCTTCTAAGTCAGTGTTGCCATTTTCGACGTGGAGAACGTGCCAGCCGTAGGATTCAAAGCGCTTGCTGACATCTTCGGTAAAGGAGATGTCGGTGGAACCATCAATGGAGATATGGTTGTCGTCGTAGAGGGCAATCAGTTTACCGAGTCCCCAGTGACCAGCTAACGAGCAAGCTTCACCGGAAATCCCTTCCATGTTGCAGCCATCACCCAAAATAACGTAGGTGTAATGGTCAACGATGGTGAGGTCGGGTTTGTTAAATTTAGCGGCGAGGTGGGCTTCAGCCACTGCTAAACCGACGGCATTCGCAATCCCTTGGCCGAGGGGTCCGGTGGTGACTTCGACACCTTCGGTTTGGAAGTTTTCGGGGTGACCCGGGGTTTTGGATTCCCACTGACGGAATTGTTTGAGGTCCTCTAACTCTAAGCCTCTGTAGCCGGTGAGATACAGGAGGGCATACTGGAGCATACAGCCGTGGCCCGCCGAGAGGACGAAGCGATCGCGGTTAAACCACTTGGGGTTTTTGGGGTTAAACCGCATAAACTGATCCCACAGGACGAACGCCATTGGCGCTGCACCCATGGGTAAACCGGGGTGACCCGAGTTGGCTTTTTCTACGGCATCGATCGCCAGGAAGCGGATGCTATTAATACAGAGTTCTTCGAGAGATTGTTTGGTTGGAGCAGATACGGCCATAGTTTCTTTTGTCTAAAATGAGGGTCTGTTGTCTAAGCTTGGTCTGGTAATGCAGGACGATTGGGGGTGATGAGCGAAAGTCAGCCCCTCGCGATCGCCCCAAACAGGTAATCCCATGATCCCATTACCCGGATCGATGGGCAAGGGTCAAGTGACAAGGCGTGACTCTGGAGAATGAAACCCGCTATCTGTGGGCTTAACCGTTCAGGTGAAACTCAAAAACAAACTTCATCCAGCAACCTTGTCACCCTTAGACCCTTTATTGGTATTTGGCAAAGGCTAGGGTGACGTTATGTCCCCCAAACCCGAAGGAATTGGAAAGTGCGACATTCACCGAGCAATCCCGGCTGTGATGGGGTACATAATCCAGGTCACACTCGGGGTCTGGATTCTCTAGGTTAATGGTCGGTGGCACTTTATCATGGGCAACTGCCATGACCGTTGCTACGGCTTCAATGCCGCCCGAACCCCCTAGCAAATGCCCAGTCATGGACTTTGTAGAGCTGACTGCTATCTTGTAAGCATGGTCTCCCAAAGCGTTTTTAATCGCGGTGGTTTCAGTTTTATCGTTCGCAGCGGTACTGGTGCCATGAGCATTGATGTAGCTCACCTGGTCTGGGGTGATTCCGGCATCTTTCATTGCCAATAGCATCGCTCTTGTAGCCCCTGCACCACCGGGGACGGGGGAGGTAATATGATAGGCATCGCAGGTCATGGCATAGCCTACCATTTCGGCATAAATTTTTGCCCCTCTTGCTAGAGCGTGTTCTAGTTCTTCGAGGAGTAAAATGCCCGCTCCTTCACCCATAACAAATCCATCGCGATCGCGATCAAACGGACGGCAGGCATGAAGCGGATCATCATTCCGGGTGGAAACCGCCCGCGCTGCGGCAAAACCGGCCACCGATAGCGGTGTCACTGCCGCCTCGGTTCCGCCACAAAGCATCGCTTGAGCATATCCGCCTTGAATGAGGCGAAAGGCATCTCCCACGGCATTGGAACCGGCTGCACAAGCCGTCACTACACAAGAATTGGGTCCCTTAGCTCCGGTATGAATAGCCGTCAGCCCTGCCGCCATGTTGGCGATCATCATGGGCACCATAAATGGACTGCATCGGTCCGGTCCGCGATCGAGGTAGATCGTTTGCTGATCTTCCATGACCTTGATGCCCCCGATACCATTGCCGATGACGATACCCACCTGCTCCGCACTGAGTTCATTAATCTCAAAACTCGCGTCAGCGATCGCTTGCTTACTCGCGGCGATCGCAAACTGAGCAAATCGATCCATGCGCTTGGCTTCTTTTTTTTCCAAGTAGTCATGGGGGTCAAATCCCTTCACCTCACCGGCAATCCGGCAGGAATGACTCGACGGATCGAACAGGGTAATGGGACCAATGCCATTACGTCCGCTCAACAACCCTTCCCAATAGTCCTGTAAGGTATTGCCGATCGGCGTAACTGCACCGAGACCCGTAACAACAACTCGTTTTCGTTCTAAGCTGGTCATGATTGCTGTATCTCTTGCTGCCACACCAAACACGCAGAATCCAGGTGAAAGCAGTCGGCTTTATGCTTTTGCTGCAACTTGGCTCTCGATGTAATTCACTGCCTCTTGGACGGTGGTGATTTTTTCTGCTGCTTCGTCCGGAATTTCAATATCAAAGTTTTCTTCTAATGCCATCACCAGTTCCACTGTATCCAGGGAATCAGCGCCGAGATCTTCGGCAAAGCTGGCTCCAGGGGTGACTTTATCCCCTTCTACTTCCAGTTGCTCCGTAACGATTTTCTTGACTTGGGAAAAAATATCTTCTTGACTCATGGGGATGTCCTCTTTGAATGCAGCAAATCATAACAAATTTGGGCTTGGGTGGGGCCGTTCTAACGTGCGATTGTCCCTGCCCGGTTTTGTCGGTCTGGCCCTTAGTCGTTTCTAAAACTCCTATGCCCGATGACTGGCTCAAGGCCGTTTTCCCATCTTATCTGAAAGATGCATCACCCACACGCGATTTCTTATTGTTTTCTTTGCTTGGCAGAATGCCTATTTTTTTTTGAATTGACAATTGATAATTGATAATTGATAAGTGAACCCTGATCCAGGACCAACGACCGGGTTTACTCAGCCCCTACCGGCGGGTAAAATTAAGCTGCAATTAAGAAAGCGCGGTGTAGCACCCCAGGCCAGATCATAATAATAGAAGAAGCGATCGCCTCAGTGATGTAAGGCGATCGCCTCCTACCGTCCTCTCAACTGTGCCACTGCCATGCCATCGGTTACCCTCAAATACGCTTACTTTCCCGGTTGTGTTGCTCAAGGTGCTTGCGGCGAACTCTATCAATCCACTGCCGCTTTAACCAAAGCCCTCGGCATCGAACTCCTGGAACTCAAAAAAGCCTCCTGCTGCGGTTCCGGCACCTTCAAAGAAGATTCCCGCCTCCTGGAAGATACGGTTAACGCCCGCAATATTGCCCTCGCTGAACAACTCAATCTCCCCTTACTCACCCATTGCAGCACTTGTCAAGGGGTCATCGGTCATGTGGATGAGCGTCTCAAAGATTTCCAAACCTCTGACCCCGCCTATCTCAACCAAATTAATGGGTTACTTCAAAAACAAAATTGTGCGCCCTACCAAGGCACCACGGAAGTCAAGCATCTATTATGGGCCTTAGTCACGGATTATGGACTGGATGAACTCCAAAAACGAGTAACTCGTAAGCTGAGTGGACTCAAATGTGCGGCATTCTATGGCTGCTATCTGCTGCGGGCGCAAAAAAGTATCCCTTATGATGACCCCTATCAACCGGAATCGATGGAAAATGTATTTCGGACCGTAGGGGCCACGCCCGTCTATTATCCGGGGCGGACTCAGTGTTGTGGCTGGCCCCTGTCCAGCTATGCCACAGACCAAGCGTTTCAAATGGCGGGGAACCATCTGGATGAGGCGATCGCGGCGGGTGCCGATTGTTTAGTCACCCCCTGTCCCCTCTGTCACCTTAATTTAGACTCCCGTCAACCAGAGGTGGCTAAGTTCATGGGTCATAAGTTAGATCTGCCAGTCCTCCATCTGCCGCAATTAGTGGCGTTAGCTTTAGGCATCCCCCCCAAAGCATTGGGGTTAGATCGTCACGTCGTCTCCACAAGACCCGTTTTAGAAAAATTGGGACTCTAAAACTTATCCAATGTTTGTAGTAACGACTTCAGTCGTTACTACAAATTGAGGACTAAATTGAGCATCGTTGAAGACAAGCCTCCAGAAATTTATAAAGATTTATTACAAAATGCATGAACAGAGGCAGGCTGGAAAGCGCTTAAGCCCAATCGCCAACGCACCCCTCTAGTAAAAGCACCGGGCAATATATTACGATCTTTTAAGTTCTCGCTCCTTTTCTGAGAGGAGTAGGTAGGACTACGATAAACTAAGCCAAGATTTCGACAGCTTTAACGGTTACTCTAGCGGTTAAAGCGGCTATTACCAGATCCAAAAATTTGTTGAGAACACGTTGGGAGCTTATAATCCATGTCTCATGCCGTAAAAATCTATGACACCTGCATTGGTTGCACACAATGCGTTCGGGCTTGTCCCTTAGACGTTCTGGAGATGGTGCCCTGGGATGGCTGTAAAGCTGGTCAGATTGCCTCTTCTCCCCGGACCGAAGACTGTGTAGGTTGCAAGCGTTGCGAAACTGCCTGTCCGACCGACTTTTTGAGCATCCGAGTCTATCTCGGGGCTGAAACGACTCGCAGTATGGGTCTGGCTTACTAGAGAGAGATGATTTGAAGGCACTTTGGGTTCAAGAGTGCTTTTAAAACATTTAGAGTTTAAATAGAAAGAGGGAGCTTTGCGCCCCTCTTTTTTCGCGTGAGGGTCTTCGGGCCAGGGGAACTCATTTCCGGAATCAGAGACTAGGCAGGGGAAGAGACTATCAACTTGCTGTAGGGGTTATTTGCATCCACGATCGCGCTGTCGATTTCTGCTCATACCGGGCGATCGCCACTTGAGACGTTAGGAAACTATAAAGGGATGCAATTATAGCAGAAACAGCACGGAAAAACTAAAATTCTATCCATTGCACCGTATCGAGAGGAGTTAACGGATAAATGTGCGGAATTGTTGGCTATATTGGCACTCAAGCGGCGAACGAAGTGTTACTCGCCGGACTGGAAAAACTCGAATATCGCGGTTACGATTCAGCAGGGGTGGCAACGATTTGGGACGGAAAACTCAATCGAGTCCGGGCAAAAGGTAAGTTGCACAATCTGCGAGAAAAAATCCAAGGCATCGACAATCCCGCTCAAATCGGTATCGGACATACTCGCTGGGCGACTCATGGTAAACCGGAGGAATACAACGCCCATCCCCATACAGACACCCACGGAAAAGTTGCGGTCGTTCAAAATGGGATTATTGAAAATTATCGGGAGTTGCGTGAGGAACTCAAAAGTAGAGGTCATGAATTTCGATCGGATACGGATACGGAAGTCATCCCTCATTTAATTGCCGACTTGATGACGGAACCGATGGTGGATGCACCAGGGTTTATGCCTTTACTTTCGCAGTTTTTCGAGGCGGTGCGTAAGGCGGTGAATCAGTTAGAAGGGGCATTTGCGATCGCGGTGATTTGTAGTGACTACCCGGATGAACTGATTGTGGCCCGACAGCAGGCCCCTTTGGTGGTGGGATTTGGACAGGGGGAATTTTTCTGTGCCTCGGATACTCCGGCGATCGCGCCTTATACCCGCGCTGTTTTGTCTTTGGAAAATGAGGAAATAGCCCGATTAACGCCGTTAGGGGTAGAGGTTTATAATTTTGCAGGCGATCGCCTCAAAAAAACGCCCCGTCTCCTCAACTTGAACCCGGTCCTGGTGGAAAAACAAGGATTCCGCCACTTCATGCATAAGGAGATCTACGAACAACCGGCGGTAGTCCGCACTTGTTTGGAAGCCTATTTTAACCGGGAGTGGCAACCGGGGGATAATCAAGTTGCGCCGATTAATTTGGGGATTAATCCAGAACTGTACCAGGATTTGCAACAGATTGAAATCCTCGCTTGTGGGACCAGTTGGCACGCCGGGTTAGTCGGAAAATACTTGCTAGAACAGTTGGCGGGAATTCCGACTTCGGTCAACTATGCGTCAGAATATCGCTATGCACCGGCCCCTTTGCGCCCCTACACTCTGGCGATCGGCATCAGTCAGTCGGGTGAAACGGCGGATACACTGGCGGCCCTAGCAATGGAAAACCAGCGCCGAACGGGACTTTCTGCCGCCTATCAAGCGCGACTGTTGGGGATTACCAATCGTCCCGAGTCTTCCTTGGGGAACCTCGTCGGCGACATTATTAATACCCATGCCGGAATTGAAATCGGGGTAGCAGCAACGAAGACTTTTGTAGCGCAGTTGATGGCCTTTTATAGTTTAGCCTTAGACTTGGCCTATCAACGCAAAACCCTACCAGAAGCGCGCATTGAGGAAATTATCCAAGGATTGCGCCAACTTCCGGTCCAAATTGAACAGGTGCTGAGTTCTCAAGAGGGTAGTATTGAGGAGTTGGCCCATGAATTTGCTGAGACTCAGGATTTTATCTTTTTGGGACGGGGGATTAATTTTCCGATCGCCTTAGAGGGGGCATTAAAACTCAAGGAAATCAGCTATATCCATGCGGAAGGATATCCGGCAGGGGAGATGAAACATGGACCGATCGCCCTGTTAGATGCGAAAGTCCCTGTAGTGGCGATCGCCATGCCGGGAACCGTCTACGAGAAAGTGATTTCCAACGCCCAAGAAGCCAAAGCGCGGGACGCCCGCCTGATTGGGGTCACGCCGCAAAATGGGTTTGATGCAGCCGAAATTTTCAACAATGTCTTACAAGTCCCCGTTGTAGATGAGTTACTCTCACCTATTTTAGCGGTCATCCCGTTACAGTTACTCGCCTATCACATCGCCGCCCGACGTGGTTTAGATGTGGATCAACCCCGTAACTTGGCGAAGTCAGTGACGGTGGAGTAAATCAAAACAAGTCTGAAGTGAGAGAAAGCAGCCTTTTTCGAGGCTGCTTTTTTCTTGGAAATTGGTACACATATAGCATTTTCAAGCTATTCATGTCCCGTTATCGGGTCAAAGTCCCCTTGTTAAGGGGGATTTAGGGGGACCGGCCCAATTTCAGCCGCTCAAAAACCGTTATTGCCTTTCTGGAAGTACAGGCTGTCCGGGAGTTATTTTGAAATCAGCTTACCGGAAACCAAAAGCGCCAGACTGTGACCCACAGAAATATGTCATACATTTTAAAAACCTCTGAGAGTTTTATACAAAAACCCTTACAAGTAAGGATGAGAGAGAAGATGAGCCAAATCCAATCGAACGTACACCAACCAGATCCACAAAAAGGGGAGGTGGGCTTCTGATGCTTGGAGGCTAAAAGTAAGTTCCTCAAAGTCTAACCAATTCCCTCCCTTGCGCCATCCCACGCGATCGGCCAAAGCTTCCCAAATTTCCTGATTATAGTCTTTCGTTCCCCCCAAACTTTGATAAATACACTTTTGCCGGGAAAACCCAAAGCGTCCATTGCTATACTTTAACCAAAGGCGATCAATCGCTTGCAACTCCTCACCGGGGAAATTTTCAATATCTTCATCATCCAACCATCCCCCCTCTTCGTGTCCCGCCACCTCAAGCATAATTTTGGCGGTTTCTTCATCCGCTTCTCGCCATTTTCCAGCGGCTAATAACTGGGCTAACGGTCGATACAAAGGCGAAATTGCTGCTATTTCCGGTTCCACATCCAACATTTTCAGCCATTCCGACACCGACTGCACGCGATCCTTGGGTTGTACCGCCATCCCCTGTTTAATCGCTTCTTGGACGGGGTAACTCACGCCCTCGGGAACCTTAAACCGATCCTTAACCGCCCGCATATACGATGGCGGTGGACTTGAACCCGTCACCAAAGTTGCTAAAGTGGCGGCTAAGGCATAAACATCGGTATATTCCCCGCGCTGTGCCTGTTCGTCATACTGTTCAATCGGTGCAAAAGCTGGAGTCAAAGCAAAAGTATGAGTTTGAGTGACTCCAGGTATAAACTCCCGAGCAATGCCAAAATCGATTAACACCGCCTCATCTTGTTCCGCCCTCAGCATAATATTATGAGGCTTCAAATCCCGATGCAATAGCCCCTTTTCATGGACTACCATCAACGCTTCACCCACCTGGCGGATATAACGTAAAGCCTCCAATTCGCTCAGGGGTCCATATCGCTTAATTCGCTGTCCTAAATCCATCCCCTGAATGTATTCCATAACAATACAGGGCAATCCCTCATGGTGAAAGACATTTTCAATCTGGACAATATGAGGATGGCGACAAATTGCCAAGCGCAGGGCTTCATCTTTAAAATCTCGTAAATACTTATCCCGATATTCAGCATATTCAGGATTGGTCATCACCTCATCTTTGAGCGTTTTAATCACCCAACTCTGACCCCGCTGATTTTGGGCTAAATAGGTGATGCCCAGTCCACCCTTGCCGATTTGTTTGTCGATTATAAAGCGATCGCCATAGAGACACTGACCTGATTGCCAAACCATAAGCCTTAAGACAAGATAGACACCCAATAGTATTCTACTCCGCCTGATCCGCCCTGTTGCTAAGATTGCAGCAACTTGACGCGGCGATCGCATCTCAGGATGATTCGCTCAACAGACTGAAAAGGTGACCCCTAGGCTACAATGATGATATAGCAAAGAGTTTGCCCACTTTATCTCACTAAAATTTTACCCTTTGTTCTCAATCAGGTCAATAAATGACAACAATTTACGCAATTCCCAGACTTTTATCTCAATTCTATAAAAACTGTTCAATATCTCATGCGACTTGCCAACATCGGGTTAAGAAACCCGGTTTCTAATCCTTGAAATTTGACTGCGATCGGTAACTCCGGAGGGTCCCTATGGGTTTACAAATATTCTTCATCTACGCAAATCTCTTCCGGGGGAATTTCGACAATTTTTCCATCCTGCCAAACTACAATCGAATGTCCCAATTGTTTGTGACGCAAAAAGGCACGATTGGCGGCAACTTTTAAAGCGCGATCAATGAGGGTTCTCTCCTCAAAGATTTCAGAGATGGATTTTGACGGTTGTTCGTTCATGGGTTAAATTCTCCTGTAATCCTATCCGGCGATCGCCCCTATTTTTCTACAGCCCTAAACTTCCTGATTCCACTCCCGTTCAATCCGTTCTAAATCTTTCATTGCACCTAATTTTTGAAAGATTTGATGGGATTTGTGGTAATGCTGTTGGGCAATTTCTTCATTCCCGCGTTTGCGCCAGAGTTGCGCGATGTCAAAATTAGTTTCCCCAATATGCCAAGTCATTCCTAATGCTTCCATCTGTGCTAATGCTTCGGTTAAATATTGTTCAGCAGCATCGAGATTGCCTTTACCCAGTTCGTTTTCTCCCAACACTGCCCAAGAAGTTGCCATACCAGAGCGATCGCCTAATTCGGTTTCAATTGCTAAACATTGCCGAAACAGACGCTCCGCCTCATCCCAGTTGCCCCGAAGTCGCTCGATATCTCCCAACAGTCCCCAAAAGGTTGCCATGCCGGATTTATCGCCTAATTCGGTTTCAATTGCTAAACATTGCCGATACAGATGCTCCGCCTCATCCCAGTTGCCGCGATTTCGCTGGATATCTCCCAAGGCTCCCCAAGAGGTTGCCATCCCTTTGGGATCGCCCAATTCGGTTTGCAATTCCAAAGATACCCGATACAGACGCTCCGCCTCATCCCAGTTGCCCCGAAATTTCTCGATATCTCCCAA
>CBFGOM010000015.1:0-52852 GCA_965650385.1 uncultured Oscillatoriaceae bacterium | reverse complement strand
TTTACCCCAAGAAGGAGAGAATCAGCAACCACCTGTTCCTGAACCTTTACCCCAATAAGGAGAGAATCAGCAACCACCTGTTCCTGAACCTTCCCAACAACTCGAACCGATAGATCCGGAATAAAAATACCGCATTTACGGTCCCCTCCCCTGTGTTTTGGGGAGGCGTCAGGTGGGGTTCCTCCGCTGATTTAGAGGCTGTTTAAATGCGTCAGCAGCTTAGGAATCATGATGCATCAATCCTCTGTCATGTTACCTGGATATTCAGAGTGTATTAACTAATGACCAGTCCAACTGCAACATTACTTGTTTCTTGTCCCGATCGCCGAGGATTAGTGGCGACGATCGCCAATTTTATCTATTCCCATAATGGGAATATTATTCATGCGGATCATCATACGGATTTTGCCGCCGGGTTATTTTTGACTCGGATCGAGTGGCAACTGGATGGGTTTGATTTACCTCGGGAGGCGATCGCCTCTACCTTCAAAGAAACCATCGCCGACCCCCTCGATGCCAATTGGCAACTGCATTTTTCTGACAGTCTCCCGCGTCTCTCGATTTGGGTGAGTCGGCAAGATCATTGCTTACTTGATTTGCTGTGGCGGCAGAAGGCAAAAGAATTTCATTCTTCCATCCCTTTAATTATCAGCAACCATCCGGACCTGGAAGAGATTGCTCAACAGTTTGGGGCCGATTTTTATTGTCTTCCCATTACTAAAGACAACAAAAATACTCAGGAAGCGAAGCAACTTGAATTGCTTAAACAGTATAACATTGATGTAGTCGTTCTGGCTAAATATATGCAGGTTTTAACCGGAGATTTTGTCAAAAAGTTTCCGACGGTGATTAATATTCATCATTCATTTTTGCCTGCTTTTGCGGGTGCAAAACCGTATCATCAAGCCTATAAACGGGGGGTAAAAATTATTGGGGCGACAGCACATTATGTCACAGCGGACCTGGATGCAGGACCAATTATTGAGCAAGATGTCGTCCGGGTCAGCCATCGCGATGAGGTGACCGATTTAATTAGAAAAGGTAAAGATTTAGAACGGATGGTGTTAGCGAGAGCGGTTCGTCTGCATTTACAAAATCGAGTCCTTGTCTATGGCGATCGCACCGTCGTTTTTGGATAAAGCTAGGCTGTTGATACCATGCAGGTTAGAAACTGGGTTGCTGAACAAAAATTCTGTTAAGTTGCTAAAAACTAAGGCAATAAACCCGGTTTCTGATCCTGTCGTTTAATAGGTTACTGAAAGTTGGATTAAGGTCAAGCCTGATTGAACATTGTTTTTTATTCTATACTACTATGAATTTTATTTTTTAGAGTGGAATTTTGAATTGCTTTCACCCCTAACCATCCTAAAAAACATCCTATAAAATAATAGGGGAAATCTGACCAAACAAAGGTTGAACCTAATACCATTTTTCCCACAAATGTGGCCCGCATAGCTTGTAAAAATGGGGGATGCCAAAGTTGGAGAAGCTCTAAAAGGCAAGTGGCAATTAACACACGAATTGCCGCCCATTTTGCGGAAATTTTCGGCCAAATCAAAACAACCAGCAGAATCCAAAAAATTTCGTAGGGAATTCCGCCAAATGAATTATTGAGCCAGGATTGACCCGGACCGCGATAAAATTTGGTAAACAACCCGAAGGGGACGAGAATTGCTATACTAAGGAACAAAGCAAGGCGGTATTGAAAAAAGCGATGATTGGGGGAAAAGGGAGAAGTCATAGCGGATCAACGGTCCAATCTATTGATACCTGGCTCAACTATAGCGAGTTTCAATTATTCCGGCAAGGCTTGAGAAATAAAAGCAGTGGAGATTCCTTTTTCCATTTTTATGAAGTTTTTAATTAAAACAACTTAAACCGATGACTTATTTCAGTGGATTGAAAGAATTTATCGAATCCTGGGACGATCGCTTTGTCGAAGCTAACCCCGCCGAGATATTTCGGCAAAGTCCCCTCGGCAATATCAATACGGAGGGAACTGCTGCTTGTGCAGATTCTCCCATTTTATCTAAATACCATCGCCAGTTTAAAAAATCCATTGAACCGGGCGTTCGGGATTTAACTATTGCCTTAATTCTAAAATTTAATTGTATCACTTATTCCAGTTGTCAAGGACATTTTTCAACCTCAAAATCCCAGATGCGGCCTCGTTATGTAGGCATTCTTCCCCGGAATATTAATGAATATGATGACTTGGTGGAACAGTTGACAACGCTCATGGAGTTGACGAATGCCGTATTACCCCAAAATTCTGTGCAAGTGGTTCTCACGCCGGATATCCTAGAATCTGAAAATTGCGTGATGCCTTGTTTTAATCTATTTTTTATCTCTAAATCAGCCGATGAAGCTACCTATTTTCGAGAGGTAGAAGCGGTTTATCAAACCTTTTTAAACTGGGTGACCGATCGCGCATAATATTAAACCGACGAGTTTGGGAGACTATCCATGACAGAAATTCCTCGACCCTTGAATGAGAATGAACTCAAGGAGTGGCAGTTGCGACTCAATGAAGCGAATCGTCACAATATTTTTTGTCACTGTCGTCACTGTGGGGAAGAATGGGTTGATTCTTTTACGGATGTCCCTTGTAAATCCTGCGGCAGTGGTGATGTAGAGCGTATTGCTTGTTGGCAGTTTCCCGATGGCTGATTAAAGGCAGTATCCAGTTATTTTAGGGATTTATGCGGCCAAAGGGTTGATAAAATATGCCCTTGGGTAGAAGTTAATAACCTAGAAATCGGTTAGCTTTGTAGAAGGAACGAAAGTTGGTTTATGGGTTTACGAGGGTAAACTCTAACTCCCAACCCTGGGAACATTGACTTTTAGTAAAAAAATTACCAAGTTTTGTTGATTTAACAGGGATAATTATGAGTAAAAATAAACAAGAAAAACCAAAAAATATGGCCCGAGAAGAGGGCATTGTAGAAGATTTACCCCAAGTTAAAACTGAATCTTGGGGCACTGGAATAGCGAATCGCCCGGGGGCTAATAGTGGCGATCGCAGCATGGGAAATAAAATGAAAGAATATACTCATACCAGTCCTGAATTAACCGGGGGAGATGTGGATGCGGCATGGTCCGAAGCTCAAAATGTTGGGGATGAAGCGGTGGGAGGAACGGCACCAACTCCGGACCAAGATATTGTAGATGAAATCGGTGCAGCAGCCGGAGTGGAACAGGCCGATCGCCAAGAGTTGGGCGTTCGCGATGAATTATCAGAACGAGATGAGGAACGCTGGGAATTAGACCCGGAATCATCAGAAGAGTATGAACTCCGGCGCGATAGTATGGTCGGCGATCGCCTCGGTCAATTGTAGGAATTGAACACAATTTTACGTCAAGGAGCGATGGGTTGAGCGCTCCTTTTTTTATCAAATTTTAGTTAAAAACTAAGTTTCTGAGTTAACTTTTGGACAGTAGGCAAAAATTGGGGTAGAAACCCGATTTCTTGTCCGGGTGACAGGCAGTGGGAATCCAACCTCTTCCTAACTCCTGAACACCCCGAAGAAATTTCCCCCTCCAGTCAGATTGGCATTTGCGGCCATTTTTTTTTAGACTCTAACCACTTTAGTGATTCCATCAACAGATTAAATTTCCCTAAATCTGCTATGACCCAGAGTAAACTGACGATCGCCTTTCCTCTAAAAAAGCCTCTATTTTCCGAATACCTTTCCGAGAATTCCCTGATTCTTCCCAATGGGAAACGCTCTAAATCGGCGATTCGCAACAGCTTACAAGCTTCTACCCTCGATGGTGTGTTTGCGACGTTTTTCTCCTGCGCCACCGGGGGGGTCTTGCTGAGTAATTTTTTGCTGGATCTCGGCGCAAGTAACGTCGAAATCGGGTTACTGGCAGCGATTCCGATGCTGGTGAATTTTCTGCAACCCGTGGGGGCTTATCTAGGCGATCGCACCACGAGTCGTCACTGGTACACCCTCTCGATTTTCAGCATTTCTCGCCTGCTGTGGCTGTTTTTACTCTTGGGAATTGGCTGGTTTATCGTGGATCCCCGGCAAGCCCATAATCTGGTTGTCGGAACCCTGGCGATCGTCGCCCTCACCCATATTTTGGGGGCTTTCGGAAGTCCCTCCTGGGTGAGTTGGATGGCTGCCTTAGTCCCCGATCGCTTACGCGGGCGTTACTTTGGCTTTCGCAACAGTGCCGCTAATCTCACCAATTTGCTGGCGATGCCAATCTTGGGGGTGATGGTGTCTCAATGGGATGGGGGGACCATTGAAGGCTATGGGATTATCTTGTGTGTGGCGATCGCCGCTGGCATTATTAGCTTATGCTTTCAGTTTTTGATGGCGGATGTTAACCCGCAAATTTGGGGTAGTGACAGCCGCAGTCTTCCGACAACTGAACCCACTCCCCCCTCCTCCGCGATCGCCCTGCCGAGTTTTTTAAAAGATAAAAATTTCCGGATGTTTCTGCTCTATTTTGGCGGCTGGATGTTTGCCGTCAACCTCAGCGCCCCGTTTTTTAACCTCTATTTACTCAAAGATTTAGAAATTGATGTGAGTTGGGTTACCCTCTACAATAGCCTCGCTGCTGGTGCTAATTTGCTAATGCTGCCGATTTGGGGCAAATTAGCCGATCGCCTGGGAAATCGTCCCCTGTTACTCTTCGTCGGTATCCTCGTCGCCATCACCCCCGTGCTCTGGCTGGCAACGGGAACCCAGGGGGTTGTGTTGTGGGTGGGATTGCCCCTGTTGCACCTAATTAGTGGCGCAACTTGGGCAGCCGTGGATCTGTGCAGCAGCAATATCCAAATGGAAATCGCCCCGGCGAAACAGCCTTCGAGTTATTTTGCGATCGCTGCTGCCGTTAGTGGATTAGCCGGTGCCGTCGGGACCACCCTAGGCGGATTTATTGCCACCCAATCAGCCTTTGGCGGATTCGTGGGCTTATTTGCCTTCTCCGCACTCTTGCGACTAATGGCCCTACTTCCCTTGCTGTTCCTCCAGGAACCCCGTAGCCAAAGCCTCCGCCAGATACTTGACAACCTTGCAAGTTTTTGGTTAAAACCCCAGTTAAATTCTGATTCATAAGGGCATAATAAAAAAGTATCGGCTATTACATTCAGGACGGCCCAGCTTTACCCGAGAGCAGGATTTATGTCAAAACTTTATCGGCTTCTTTGCCAGTGGGCGATCGTCCTGCTGCTGGTTCTCACTCTCACCGCCTGCGGCAGTTTTCCCGGTGAAGATGTTACCACTCTTACCCTCAGTGGTTGGCAAAGTAGTCCCGTGGAAAAACAGCTTCTTGAACGGCTACTGCGGGATTTTGAAGCCACCCATCCCAAAATTAAAGTCCGGTATGAAGTGATTACGGATCAATATTCTGACGTCATCAAAACGCGATTAATTGGGGATGCGGCTCCGGATATCTTTTATTTAGATACCCTAGAAGCACCGTTATTGATGCATCGAGGCGTATTAGAACCCCTGGATCGCTATATTACCCCAGACTTTGACCTCAGAGATTTTCAACCGGCGATGCTCAATGCCTTCAAATATAAGGGCAAAATTTACGGGTTACCCAAAGATTTCTCCACCCTAGCGCTCTATTACAATACCGAATTTTTCCAGGAAGCGGGGTTAAGTGAACCGCCAAAAACTTGGGCGCAATTACAGGAGTATTCTGAACAATTAACCGTAAGACGCAATCGCGATCGGCGCATCCAACGCTATGGCTATGGTATGGTTCCCGAATTAACCCGTCAAGCCTTTGTAATTAAAGCCTTTGGCGGACAATTTGTCGATCGCAAAGGCTTCGCGGCATTTGCTCAACCCAAAGCCTTAAAAGGACTCGCCCCGGTTATCGAACAATATCAACAAGCTCGCACCGCAGGCATTCCTTCCGATACCGGCGCAAGTAATGTCAGCGAAATGTTTGGACAGGGAAAAGCCGCAATGGTTCTTGATGGAAATTGGGCTATTCCTTACCTGCAAGAAACCTTCCCTCGGATTTCTTTTGCCATTGCCCCCGTCCCTACCATTAACGGCAAAAAAGGCACAATGGCGTTTACCGTTGCCTACGTCATGAATAAGCAATCTAACCATAAACCAGAAGCGTGGGAATTGATTTCTTATTTAACCGGAAAAGAAGGCATGAAAGCCTGGGCGAGTGGGGGATTAATTTTACCCACCCGCAAATCAGTTCTAGCCGAATTGGGATATCTCAATAACCCTCTCTACGCGCCCTTTGTTGCCGGGGCTGACTATGCCACCCTTTGGCAAGCGGGGGAAAATTTGTCCCTCGTTACTCAAAATTTTAACAATCAGTTTCTCAGTGCTTTATTAGGGGAACAATCTTTATCAGAGGCTATGAAAAAAGCCCAAGCGACTGCCAACCAGGAAATAAAAGCGAGTCTGTATTAATTCTTGGCAATTCACGCTGTCTTATCCTCCATCAAAGACTCCCCGAAACTATGACCCGCCTCCCATTCAAAGCTATGCCAACCTCTTCCTTAATTCCAGCGGCTTCTCGGGCTAAAAACCCTCGAAATTTTCGCTTTTCCCCGTCCCTATCCGGTTATCTATTTATTGCCCCGGCTTTAATGATTTTAGGGGTGTTTTTGGGCTTGCCAATTTTGTATGCAATTTTCCTCTCGTTTCACAAAGTGGAGATTTTAGGGGAAATGAGTTATCGGTTTGTTCACCTGCGGAATTTTACCCGATTGGTGGATGATGGACGGGTTTGGATTGCCTTGAAAAATACGGCGGAATATGTGGCGATCGTCGTTCCGATCCAGACTTTCATTGCCTTAATGTTAGCCTTGGTCCTCAATGCCCAAATTCGCGGTAAAAACCTGTTTCGGGTGGTGTTTTTCCTGCCGACAATTACCTCATCGGCGGTGTTAACCCTGATTTTTATGTGGATTTACAATGCTGATGGACTACTCAATCATTTTTTAGAAGGATTTGGTTTACCGACTTATAATTGGTTGGGAGACCCCAATATAGCCCTAAAATCGATTATGATTATGAATATTTGGGCAAGCGCTCCCTTTTTTATGGTGATTTATTTGGCAGCGCTTCAGGATATCCCCGAATCCCTCTATGAAGCCGCAAAAATTGATGGGGCGAATGGGTGCGATCGCTTTCTGAATATTACCTTACCCTTACTCAAACCTGTGACTTTTTTTATCATTGTCATGGGCATTATTGGGACGTTTCAACTCTTTGACCAATCCTATATTTTTTCGGGAGGGTCCGGCGGTCCCAATAACTCCACCTTGACGGTGGTTTTGTTGATTTATCAATATGCTTTTAAGAGTTTAGAGATGGGATATGCCGCTGCCTTAGCCCTCTTATTAGCAACGGCGATCGTCTTAGCGACCCTTGTACAACGGTATTTCTTTAAAGAAGATATCCCTCAGTAATCGTCATCACAGGAGACTCACGGAGTATGAAGCGAATTTCTGGATTAAAAGGGCTGCTGTACGGATTCTTAATTCTGTACGCGATCGTCACCTTTATTCCCTTTGCGTGGGCGATGTCGGCATCCTTTAAACCCTTAGCAGAAATTGTGGAAGGGGGGATGAATTTTATCCCCCAGAATTTCACCTTAGAAAACTATCAATCCATCTTTACCCGAGAACGCCTATTCGGGCGCTGGTTGTTCAATAGTGCCTTTGTAGCCGTGTGCGTAACCGGATTTAATATTGTCTTTAATTCAATGGCAGGCTACGCCTTAGCCCGGATTCCCTTTCGGGGAAATCGGATTATATTTGGGATGATTTTAGCGGTCTTAATGATTCCCGGTCAAATTACCTTGATTCCCACTTTTTTAATTTTAAAATCTTTGGGATGGTTGAACACTTATCAAGGATTAATTGTACCCAGTATGGTCAATGCCACATTTATTTTTATGATGCGTCAGTTCTTTGTAAATTTCCCCAAGGAACTGGAAGAAGCGGCGGCATTGGATGGATTGAATCGATGGCAAACCTTTTGGAAGGTGGTGATGCCGTTAGCAAAACCGGCCCTAGCGGCTCAAGCTATTTTTATTTTTATGGGAAGTTGGAATAATTTTTTCATGCCCTTAATTGTCGTATCCAGTCAAGATATGTTTACCTTACCGTTGGGGTTGAATACCTTTAAGGGTCAATATATCAGTTATTGGAACTATATCATGGCTGCTTCGATGGTGTTTACGTTACCCGCCTTGGCTATTTATGCGTTTTTTAATCGGTATTTTGTGCAAGGGGTAACCTTTACCGGAAATAAGGGATAAAGGAGGAAGTGTGAAAAGTTACCCGAGCTTTTTGGGGGGAGAAATTGGGATGATGATGGCGAATTCGGTTTCTTGTCCCGGTTCAGAATGAACTTCTAATTTTCCCCCATGTTTATCGACAACTATTTGATAAGAAATGGTTAAACCGAGTCCTTTTCCGGCCCCGACATCTTTGGTCGTAAAAAAGGGGTTGAAAATATTAGGGACGGTCTCTTTGGGAATGCCAACACCATTATCAATGATCCGAATGACTGCATGGGAAGCGGTGCGCGTTTCGGTACAAATGCGAATCCGAGGGGGGGTGGAATTTTGGAGAGGGCTGCGTTTTCCTACAGCATCGATCGCATTGTTGAGGAGATGAAAAAATACTTGATTGATATCACTAGGATAGCATTCTACCCGAGGTAATTCTCCATAGGTAATCTCGGTTTCAATCCCTTCTAAACGACCTTTTAAAATCGAGAGGGTACTATCCAATCCTTCATGCAAATCTACATTCTTGAGTTCGGCTTCATCTAAATGAGAAAAGGTTCGCAAGGATTCGACAATTTCTCGAATCCGCTTCGCCCCTCGCTTCATAGATTCGACAAGGGGAGGAAAATCAGCCATTAAAAATTCTAAATCTAATTCCTCCGCTGCTTCTTTCATCTCCGGCAGCGGATTGGGATAGTATTTTTGAAACAGTTGAATAAACTCTAGTAATTCTTTAATATATTTGCTGGCATGATTCAAATTGCCATCAATAAAGGTTACCGGATTATTGATTTCATGGGCAATTCCTGCCACCATTTGACCGATAGAGGACATTTTTTCGCTTTGTATTAACTGAGCCTGGGTTTGTTGTAAATCCCGTAAAGTTTGGCTGAGTTGTTGATTAGATTGGCTTAATTGTTGTTGGGAATGATACAGCCGGAGTCCCGCCCTAACCCGGGCTAAGAGTTCGGCTGGATTGACGGGTTTGGAGAGAAAATCATCGGCCCCGGCATCAAGTCCTTGAATGCGGTCCTCTAAATCGACTTTGGAGGTTAGTAAAATAAAAAAGGTAGAGCCTAATTCAGGGTTTGATTTAACGATCCGACAGACTTCTACGCCATCAAAATAAGGCATTACCCAATCGCAAATAATTAAGGCGGGATGAAGTTCTAGGGCGAGTTTTACCCCTTCTTCCCCATCTTTGGCAACGGTGACTTCATGCCCTTCTAATTTTAAGTCTCGTTTAAGGAGTAAGCGGGTGGCGGAATCATCATCTATGACCAGGATTTTATCCATAGTTTTTAAAGGAATTTATCATATAAGTTGGAGGGTCAATTTTTTATGGTATCATAGTTTAAAAATCTCTAACTCTTTCCGTTCAAATACATGAAAAGTTAGGATACCTATCCGGGGCACGGGGGTAGGATTCAGGCTTATTCCTCCGGCCTTTTTCCGGGACTGATTTGAATGATTTTATCTTTCAGGTCCGAGGTGAGCCGGGACATGGGGAAACGGGGTAAGATGACCGTTAAGGTAGTGCCGCCCAGTCGCTCTTTCGTGCTCACTTCACTCTGGACAGAGATTTCTCCCCCATGAATTTCTACACACTTTTTCACAATGGCTAGTCCCATGCCGGTACCGGAAATTTTACCGACATTTCGGCAGCGTTGGAATGGCTCAAACAGATGGGGTAAGTCTTCCGGGGGAATGCCAATTCCTCGATCTTTGACGTGAAAAATGGCTAGGTTTTGGCGATCGCACAGTTCCAGTTGAACCGGCATCCCTTCAGGGGAATATTTGAGAGCATTGGAGAGTAAGTTAGTCAGGATATGCCGCAGTAATTTTTCATCCATACAGGCGGAGAGACTCGGTTCAGACAAAATTAACTCAATCTCATGTAAACCGTTATCAATAAACTGCATCTCCTCGACGAATTGCTGACAAAACTCAACTAAATCTAAGGGATTGCGGTTACATTGTAGGTTACCCGATTCAGCATGACCAATTAAGAGAACATCATCAATCATTTGCGTCATATTGACGGAAACACTTTGAATCCGTTGGATGGCTTGGAGCTTTTTATCCTCTTTGGAATCGGGAAAATCTTCCTGGTAATATTCCAGCAAGTCAGCGGAGGAAAGAATAGTGGTGAGAGGGGTACGAAATTCATGGGAGACCATAGATACAAAGTGAGTTTTAAGCTGATTGAGTTCTTTTTCTTTCTCCAGGGCTTTTAAGGTTTCCTCTTCGGCTTGTTTGCGTTCGGTAATATCTCGCCCAACGGCTTGAAACTCAACGAGTTCATCTCCGGAAAAGACCGCCCGTTCAGTCCACTGATGCCATCGCACTTCTCCATTGGGTAACATGGCGGCTTCTTCTCGGTTGATCACGGGCTGGTTGACAAAATCCCGCTCAAAATCGGGGCGAAAGGGAACCAGAGAGCCATCCATCAGTTCCTCGCGACTCATGGTAAAATACCGACAGTAGGCATCATTCACGAAGGTCACGGTCCCATCGGGGGCAAAGCGACAGATAAATTCCGTTTGGTCTTCGATAATCGCCCGATAGCGGGCTTCACTGGCTCTGAGGGCGAGCAAGGCAGCGGAGCGATCGCGGTGTAGGCAAATGGCAGCGGCGGCAGCGCGCAAAATCGGCAGTAGCGAATCCAGATCCGCGATCGCACAATTCTCAAAGCCGATAAATCCCACTAATTCATCCTTGAGGGTGAGGGGTAACATTAATACGGACTCTAGGCAGGCTTGCTCCAAAATCTCCCGTTCCCCGGGCGGGAAATCGCTCACTTTCCCGGCTACAATTCCACCCTTGTTGAAGGTCTCAATCCACCGCAAGGGTAAGGGATTCGGCGGAATTAAACTCTCTGTCGGTTGGGAAGTCTGTGGCTTAGAATTACCCGTGCGGTCTTTTGCAAACCACTCACATAATACCAAGGGTTCAATTCCAGCCTGATCCTGATACAGTTCGCTCATATAAGCGCGACTTGCTTGCGCGGCTTGTCCGAGGGGAGCGAGTAACTGAATATAGGAGGAATTGGCTTCTTCAAGGTTAGAATCTACAGCACTTAATAACTGTTGTTGAACTTCTACGAGGGCCGATAACTGTTGATTAGCTTGGCTTAATTGTTGAGTTAATTGGCGCAGTCGCAATCCCGCCCGAACTCGGGCCAGTAATTCATCACTTTCTATCGGTTTGGAGAGAAATTCATCGGCTCCTGAATCTAGGCCTTGAATCCGATCATCGACTTGTCCCCGCACGGTGAGGAGGATAAAAAAGGTAGTGGCTAAGATGGGGTGAGCTTTAATGCGGCGACAGACTTCTACACCATCTACTAGCGGCATCATCCAGTCACAGACGATTAAATCTGGACGCAATTCTTCGGCGATTCGCAGTCCTTCAGCTCCATTTTTAGCCAAGGTTACATTATATCCCTGCATTTGGAGGTTTCGTTTCAGGAGTAAACGAGTTACCCCATCATCATCTATAACAAGTATTTTTGACATGAGTGGGTGGCGGGGGACTTGGGTTTAGAGGGCCGGGGTTGCTTGGCAATGATCCAAGACTGAATAGAAAATTAAAATAGACTCTTCTTTACTGTACATTTTTTGCGATTTTTATTCAATTTTCTCGGGATTCTCGGCCCTCATTTCGGTTGGGATAGAGTATCTTTATCTGGGGGAGCATCGGAAGTTCACCAGGGGTTAGACAGACCAATCCTTCACCCATGTTTCAATGTGGTTTAAAATGATTTTTAGTTGTTCTATCAGTTCCTTGGCCTCCTTAAAATTACTATCTTTAGCTTGTTTTTCTAGGGTCGCCGCTAGGGTCGGCATGGCGATCGCTGCAATGGTGGCGCTTCCCCCTTGAATTTGGTGTGCCTTACGCCCGAGGGTGATGGCATCGCCTTGAATTAGGGCTTGAGTCGCATCTTCGAGATACTGTTTGCCATCCTCGATAAATGCCGTGATCAGTTCCACTGCAAACAGGCGATCGCCTCGGGCAATCTCTAATAGATGTTGTTCATCAATGGGATGTTCCCCAACTGATGAGGTAGATTCCGAAGAGAGGTCCAGTAGAGGTCCCTCAGCCGTCAGGTTGATGGGGACGGCAGTCACCTCCCCCGAGGTAGGGTGGCCCCAGTGCGCGATCGCCTGTTGTAAATCTTTGACGGAAACGGGTTTTGTGAGATAATCATCCATACCGGCTGCCAGACATTTTTGGCGATCGCCTTCCATTGCGTAGGCGGTCAACCCAATGACCACCGTATGTCGCTGGTCTCCTTCTCTTTGGCGAATGGCTCGGGTTGCATCATACCCATCTAATACAGGCATTTGGCCATCCATAAACACGATATTATACGCTGTGACCTGCATTTTGTCCAGTGCCTCTTGTCCATTATTCGCACAATCGGCTACAAACCCTAGGGATTCTAACTGATTCAATACCACTTTTTGATTGATGCGAGTATCTTCCACTAATAAAATATTCAACCCATTATTAGACTGAGGTTTCTCGCTGTTCTCAGGGATTGAAGAGGCTAATCCCTCGCGATCGGAAGGGGGAGAACCAGAACCCTCATACCCGTCTGAACTAATTCCTCGAATTAAACATTCCAGCAACCGTGATTCTTTAATCGGCTTAATCAAATAGGCAGAAAACCCCAAATCTAAAAACTTTTTAGCTTGATAACTTTCATTGATTGACGTCATCATAATTAATGAAGTATTGGCTAAAACTGGTTCTGTGAGAATGAGCTGACCGAGAATTTCCCCATCCATTTTGGGCATTTGCATATCCAACAAGGCTAGATTAAAAGGCTCCCCGGTAGAGACCGCTTTTCTTAAAAGCTTAATGGCCTCTAAACCATCTTCGGCTTCAGATACTGCCATGCCCCAGTGACTCGCTTGCTGGCGCACAACTTGGCGATTAATCGGAGAATCATCCACAATTAATAGCTTTTTTCCCCACAGAATAGAGCAGGACTCATCTAAGGAAGGGGGTTGGGTAAACCCGATATTCGGATTAACAGTTGCCACCGATTCAAACTGCACCGTAAACCAGAAAGTTGAACCGACCCCAACTTGACTCTCTACGCCAATTTCACCGCCCATTAATTGAGTTAATTGCTTGCAGATAGCTAACCCCAGGCCAGTTCCTCCATATTTCCGAGTGGTAGAAGCATCGACCTGAGAGAACGATTGAAAGAGCTTTTTGCGATCGCTAGGGGCAATCCCAATCCCACTATCCCGAACTGAAAAAGTGAGGGTAAATCGGGTGGATGCTTCCGGTGTTTCAGGAGATTGTTCGGGGGTTGATTCTGCCCAAGTGACCGTAATGACGACTTCTCCCCGTTCCGTAAATTTGATGGCATTCCCCAGCAGATTGGTAAGGATTTGCCGCAGGCGACTGGCATCGCCTTTGAGATATCGGGGAACATCGGGAGTAACCAGAACCGCTAATTCAATTTGTTTAGAAGCTGCCGATAAGGTAAATAAATCAACAGCATCTTCTAAGGTCTGGTTCAAGTCAAACTCATGAGAATCTAAACGCATTTCTCCGGCTTCGAGTTTGGAGAAATCGAGAATATCATCAATCAGGGTTAATAAATTTTCTCCGCTAATTTTTAGGGTTTGCACAAAATCCCGTTGTTGGGCCGTTAGTTGGGTTCGCAGTAACAATTCAGTCATGCCTAAAACCCCATTCATGGGAGTCCGAATTTCGTGACTCATGTTCGCTAAAAATTGTGACTTCAATCGAGCAGCTTCTAGGGCTTGTTCCCGCGCCTGGACTAATTCATCAATGTCAATACTCACCATCACAATTCCCCCGATCGCCATGTCTGGAGAATACCAAGGATGAATCGCCCAACTCACATAATGGGGGCTACCATCAGCATTTTCCCAGACATCTTCAGAACTGGACATCACGGTTCCTGTGAGTGCCTGTTGATGAATATTGATCCAGCGTGAATTGAGGTTGGGGAAAATTTCATAATGACTGCGACCTAATAACGACGGCTGAGTAATTTGATAATCCAGACACCAGCGATCGCTATAGGCTAGATAGCACATTTCCCGATCAAACATTGCCATTGCGACCGGCGCATGAGTGACGATTTGCCGTAATTGCTGGCGTTCTTGTTCCAGTGCCGCTTCGTACCGCTTGCGTTCCGTAATATCTGTAGCCAGCCCATCAATGCGGATGGGAGAACCGGAGGCATCATAAATAATCCGCGAGCGATCGCGCAGCCACCGAATTTCTCCGTTCGGTCGCACAATCCGATATTCAATATCTTTGCTCTGGGGAGAAGTGAGAACATCAAACAACGGTTCTAGTTGGGCGGAATCTTCGGGATGAATCATCGTCGCCCAAAGATTGGGATTATTAAAAAACTCTTCCACTTTGCGCCCGTAGATTTTCTCAGCCGCCTGATTCATATACAACAAAGTGCGATTAGGCAGCGAGACAGACCACAAGGTATCATCAATCGAACTCAGAATGTTATCCAGCCGTGCACTGGTTTCAAGTAAGGCGGACTCGGCGAATTTGCGATCGCTGATATCTGCCCAATATCCGACGATTTCTAAAGGGTTTCCCGCGTCATCCCGGACTAATTTCTGTTCGTCTCGCATCCATCGCCATTCCCCATTTTGATGTTGAAAGCGGTATTCATCGCGGTTTTTACCGGACTCCAACAAGTGAGTTAACCCGAGTTGGAGGCAACTGGATTCCTCGGGATGGACTCGATTGACCCAAAAACTAGGGTTTTCCATAAATTCCCTTGGCGCGTAACCCAACAATGTGCTAACATTGGAACTAATAAAAGTAACGGCATGATCCCCAATGGCTTTGCGGCTATAAATCACCGCTGGACTGGACCGGAGCAAATATTGCAGGCGTTCCGTTGCCATCCGTTGCTCTAAATCCGCTTGCTTGCGATCAATGCCAATGGCAATGCGATCGGCGATCGTCCTCAGATAATCCAGGGTTGTGCTAGAGAACGGGTGAGCCGCAAAAATTTCCATGACTCCCACCACGAGATCATCTACAATCAAGGGGTAGCCTGCAAAAGCGACGAGTCCAGCTTGCTGCACCCAGGCGCTCACATCGGTGTGAGTGAGGGCGTCATTGCTCCAGTAGATTTGGCGTAATTGGGCAATCTGTTGAGGGTTAAATTGACCTAAAAGGGCGCGATCGCCCTCGGGAGGCATACAGGGTCCGGCACTGGCTTGCAATTCCAAATTTTGACTGGAATCTACAGTCCAGATGGCAACCCAGGCAGCATCCAGATGGCGGACGATTTCCACCGCGCACCGTTGGATAATCTGACGTAAACTTCCTACCTGAGTGAGAGCAGCACCGACTTCAGCACCGAGGGTGGCTTGTTGCGATCGCTCTCGCAATTTGTCTTCAGTCCGCTTCCGTGCGGTTATATTTGTCGCCGTCCCCGTTGTTCCCACGACATTTCCCTGTTCATCCTGCAAAGCGACGGCATTAAAGCTGAGATAAATCGCACTCCCATCTTTACGAATATGTTCCGTTTCATACTGAGAATACGACTTTCCAGCTAAGAGGTTTTGAAAAATTCTCCAATCAGTTTGGGCGGCCCTTGGGGGCTGAAATTCGGTGAACGATCGCCCTAACATTTCTTCGGGTTCATACCCGTAAATATGACGAGTTGCCGGATTCAAAAAAGTCCAACAGCCGTCCCGATCTACCGACCAAATTAAATCTTGTGAGGTTTCCACTAAATCGCGATATTTACGTTCGCTGGCTCGAATCGATTCTTCGGCTTGTTTGCGATAGGTAATATCAGATAACGTCGTCAACATGGCAGCTTCGCCATTAAAGGTAATAAACTGAATAGAAATCAAAACCCAAAATGGAGTGCCATTTGCCTTTTTAATATGCAATTCATACCCGGAAAGAAATCCATCTTTCCTTAATTGAGCCAACATCACTGCGCGATCACTGGGATTCACATAAAAATCTGGAGTTCTTGTACCGATTAACTCTGAGAGTGACATTCCTAACAGTTCCCCCAGGAGTTCATTGGCATAGACAATCGTGCCATCAGAAATCTGGCTAATCAGTAAGGGAACGGAAGTACCCTGAGCAATGGCGCGAAACCGTTCCTCACTTTCCCGTAAAGCTTGCTCAACTTGCTTGCGTTCAGTGATATCATCCAGCGTCCCATAAAGGCCCAAAACTGCGCCTGTTTCATCCAGGTAATGGCTACCACAAACATTAACCCATCGCCGCTTACCCTCTTGAGTTCGTAATTGGATTTCAAAGCAATTGTAGTGAATGGGATCATCGGTGAGTAAGGCCAATCCTTCCCGACCCCGAGACTGTTCTTCTGGGACAATAAAGGCTAAAAAAGATTGTCCAAGGCTTTCTTCTACCGTAAATCCAGTCATTTCGGTCCAAGCTGGATTGAGAAAAGTCCAACAGCCTTGTTGGTCGGTTTGAAAAATCACTTCTTTAATATGATCGACCACTGATCGATATTTAGATTCGCTGGTACGCAGGGCTAATTCAGTTTGGTGACGTTGGTCAATTTCTGCTTGTAATTGCTGATTAATCCGTTGTAATTTGGCAGTGCGATCGACAACTAATTCTTCCAAATGTTCCTGATAATGTTGTAATTCCTCTTGGGTCCGGAATCGTTCGGACTCTTCCATTCCTAATGCTACAAAATCAGCGAGGGATGAGATCAGTTGTTGATCCTCTAACAACCAATTTCGCCGGATTTCCATTTGTTCGCAACAGATGACCCCCACCACTCGACCTCCCAAACGAATCGGTGCATCCAGCATAGAGGCAATTCCCAAGGGGGTGAGATACCCGGCAGAAAATTCTCGGGTTGCGGGATGGGTATGAGCGTCATCAGCCGCGATCGCCCGGTTACTGGCTAGGGCCTCGAAATAATGGGGATAGTCCTGAGCAAATAGTTCGAGTCCCTCGGAATGCCGTTGTTGGGGACTCTCGAACAAATCCACACATCGAATGGCGGTGCGATCGCGATTATACCACCAAATACTCACTCTGTCTACTCCTAGGGTTTGTGCAGCGACTTCAGTAATTTCCTGGCAGATTTTGGTAAAATCGCCTTCTTTCCCCCGGTGAGAGGTCGTCAGGGCTAATAAAGCGTCGTTTTGTCGTTGGATAATCCGTTGTTTGTGCGGTTCAAGCTGGCGATCGCGAATGATCCGGTCCCGATGCTCAATTCCTCGCCGGATTGTGCGAATCAGCAAAGATTCGGTGAGTTCCGGGATATACAAACAGCCCAGTGCTCCAGCGGCGATCGCCTGTAATGCGAATTCTTCATCCTCCTCGGGAATTAGGGCCACAATTCCCGGGACAATCTGGGTTCTCGACCCTGCAGATTCTCCCATTAATGTAATCTCATACAGGCGATGTAGGCGATCGAGTTCCCCCGTCTCTTCCAGGGACAACTCCAGGGCGATCGCATCAAATGGGTGTTGTTTTAACTGGGCGATCGCCGCCTCTAGGGAGTCGATGCAGGTTAACTCGCTTTTCAGGGTTGCCGTTGTGGATAAAAGTGTTTGAATCGGTTTATTTTTGTTCAGGGTATTCTCAACCCACAGAATTTTCAGAACCAAAGGGTTTGACATAAAATATATCTTATAGAATTGACGCGAGGAATGAACAACGAGTTACCCGGTAACCCATCTTTTTCATCTCTCCCTTTAAAAATAGTACCCTATTCCCATTAATTTGCCCTTGATCCCTTGGGATTAAATCGCCCTGTTCCGAGCAGCTAATAGGCATTTTCTCTTAGATTATGGCTTCAATACTCTAAAGGTTAGACATCGAATGGATTAACTGAAAGGTTCTTTGTATCTATCAAGACTCGCTATCAATCCCTTCAAAATATTTTAAATTTCGTGAACTTTTAAGCCAAAATAAGTTAAAATTAAATCTTGCGAACTATTGTTTACGACCTCATGAACTTCTCCCGGTTCTATAGCAACACAAGTTCCGGGTTCTAGGGAATAATCTATGCCATTCACCCGAATTAATCCCGATCCTTGAGAGACAAAAAATACCTCACACATATCCCCATGAGCATGGGCAGTAGCCACTTGCCCGGGCGTAAATTTAGCCTGGGAAAAATTGGTGAGGTGGGGCAGTTCTCCCGCCTTGAGCATCACTTTTTTTTGAATGGCTGGATTATGGGAAACCGATTCGGGAGGCAGCGTATTTAGCGAGGTAATTTTCATAAACTATTCACCTAAGTTAGCGCAATTGTTGAGCAGCAATTTTGAGGGGTTCAAGCAACTCTAAGGGCAAATGAAATTGATTGAGTTGACTTGAATGTTTGCCATCAATACTGGGTCCATGATAGTCACTTCCACCCGTCATCAACAGCCCATATTCTGCACATAATTGTTCTAACTTATACACTTGATTGGGGGTATGATGAGGATGATAAACTTCCACCCCCATTAAACCCGCTTCCACCATTTCTTGTAAGACCATTTCTACAGGTCCACCGCGAAACAAATAGGGATGTGCCCAGACTGGAACTGCACCCGAGTTCCGCAACAGATTAATCCCATCTTGAATGGAAAATTTTTCATAATGAACATAGGCCGGTTTATCTTCTCCAATCCATCGTTCAAACGCTTCCTGACAAGTTTTAATATAACCGGCTTTGAGTAAGGCAGCAGCGATATGGGGACGCCCGGGGGCCATTCCACCTTTTGAAGGGGGTAATTCCACCGGGTAGCCGAGGGCAGCTAATTTGTCGAGGGTTTGTTGTGCTCGGTTAATTCTGCCTTGCAGTCGTTCGTTTAAGGGGTCTTGTAGTTTTTCGCGATCGGGATAAAAGCCTAAAATATGCAGCGATCGCCCGTGATGCACCGTACTCAGTTCTAGTCCTGGAACGATTTCTAGCCCTACCGATTCCGCAGCGGCGATCGCTTCGGGCCATCCGGACATGGTATCATGATCTGTAATCGCTAAGGCCCGGACCCCTGCGGCCACGGCCTGTTTCACCAGTTGAGTCGGGGTCAAAGTACCATCAGAATAGGTCGTGTGACAGTGAAGTTCTAGCATGATTTAAGTCTACCGAAAATCGCCCGGTGATTGCTTCTTTAGTTCTTCCCAATTATAGCTGATTGTCGGACTCAGGCAAGAGAAAAACCGCAGTAGTATCACCGGGGAGTTGAGCAAATGAGGGCACTTCAGGGTCAGAATTTGACCTCGAAGTCAAGAGCTTATCCGTTCTTAAAAAGCTGACGATCGCCTAGAATCAGGTTTAAAGCCGTTTCACTGTCCACGGGTTTCGAGAAAAAGTATCCTTGAGCGTAATCACAATCTAGGGTACGCAGGAGTTCGACCTGTTGGGCGGTTTCGACCCCTTCGGCGATCGCATCCAAACCGAGGGTGTGAGCTAAAGCAATAGTCGTCTGAACAATGTCGCAACTTTCATCTAATCCGCGCATTCGGCTCACAAAACTGCGGTCAATTTTGAGGGTATCAATCGGCAATTCATGTAACCGCGCCAAGGAAGAGTAACCTGTCCCAAAATCGTCAATGGATAAGTTAATTCCCAAGGCTTTAATCCGGTCCAGAAGGGCTAAAGTGGCTCCAGCATTTTTCCAAATCACACTTTCAGTAATTTCTAACTTTAAATAACAGCCAACAATCCCGCTAGAACGTAGAGTCTGCTCAATCCGTTCGATGGTACCCACTTGACCAAAATTGACCCCGGAAACATTCACACTCACGGTCAAATTCGCTGCGGCAGGATATCGCTTTTGCCACGACCCCAACTGACGACAAGCTTCCGTCATCACCCAGCGATCAATCGCCCCAATCTGTCCGGTTTCCTCAGCGACGGGGATAAATTCCCCAGGAGAGACTAAACCCCGAGTCGGGTGATGCCAGCGCACAAGGGCTTCAAATCCCACAATGTTTCCCGTGGATAAGGAAACAATGGGCTGATAGTACACTTCAAAAGGCTGGCTTTCGGGGGGGGTGGGATGGATAGTACGGGCGATCGCGCGTTGCAGATCGGTTTCTAATTGTAAGCGAGAGATTGCCCCATCATGCATATCCCGGGCAAAGGAGACTGACTGCCCTTGCCCTTGTTGTTTAGCGTAATGCAGTGCGGTATCAGCGTCGCGCAGGAGTTCCCCCGATCGCTCATACCCGCCGTGATCGAGTGCAATTCCGATACTTACTGAGGAAAAAATTTCATGTTCATCGAGGGAGAAGGGAAACCGCATCGCGGATTGGATGCGATCGGCAAGCTGGGTAACCGGGGTGAGGGCGGTGATATCGGTAAGCAAAATGGCGAACTCGTCTCCCCCAATACGCGCGAGAGTTGCCCCCGGATTCAAACAGCACCGGAGGCGTTGTGCGGTGGCAATCAGGAGGCGATCGGCTACCCAATGACCCAAGCTATATTTGACAATTCGGAAGCGATCAATATCGAGTAACAGGATGGCAACTTTAGGCGATCGCTCTTCAATCATGGATGTGGTGTTCCCGGACTGGTTGTGAGCATTCTGCATGGCAATTCCCAGGGATCTCACAAATGAACAGCGATTCGCCAATCCCGTTAAGGGATCGATGAAGGCATAGCGCCACAGGAGATCTTGGATATGCTTGCGATCGGTGATATCTCTGGCTACCCAAAGGACTTGCTCACGATTCAGGGGAGAGACTTTGGCGGAAAAGGCCACTGGGCGATCGCCCAAGGTGAGTTCATATTCCAAATCGAAGGTCTTTTGTTCCTGAATGGTTCTGTGGATGTAGTCTAAAAAGCGATCTGCTAAGGGAGACTCAAAAATTTCATGGAGGGTTTTGCCCAACAGTTGGGAGGCGGTGCGTTGTAGCAAGGGAGAATTTGTCGGTAAAATTTTCAGGTAGGCTCCTTGGGCATCAAACAACAGGACCACCTCATTAATTGCATTTAACAGGGTGTTCATTTCCGTATTCACCGATTGCAGAGTGACCTCACTTTCCCAGCGATCAGTGATGTCTCGTACCATTGAAAGAATGCCGGTGCATCCGCCTGGGTCGGTAAATAAAGGGGTATTATACCACTCACAAACAATCGTTTGCCCCGACTTTGTGAGATTTTCGTGAATGCTATGGGCATTGAGGTCCCCTTGCTTGAGACGCTGCAACAGGTGGGCCACCTGCGATCTCGTCTGGGGGGGGACAATCAGATCCGAGGTTTGGCCCAATACTTCCTGGCTACTATAGCCAAATAGTCGTTCTGCCCCCGCATTCCAGCCCAGAAAGCGACCTTCGGGATCTAAGAGAATATGTGCGATCGGCATTCGCTGGATATGGAACTCCCAGAATTGTAGACTGGTATTTCCGAATCCGCTGCCTGGAGGGAACAATGGGTTAAGGTTAGGCGGTTCTGCCCTGGGAATAAAAGTCTCAGACGACTGTTTAGCCGTTTTCTGTGCTATATTTAGGTGAGAACTGGGTTCTGCGTCATCCTGAGCGTTTTCTCCGGGTAGGGCTTGATCGCGTTTCTGCTCTTCTGGGAGGTCAGCCGGTTGCCCTGGGACGGTTAAGCGGGATGTTCGATAAAAGGTAATTGACCAATAAAGCAATGCAAAACTTGCGACAATTAAACTAAAAACTCCCTCCACCTCCCGGATTGATGGCAGGGCGATCGCCTCGGGTATCAGCCTCGCGGGGAACCCTTCTAAGCAGAGGAGACAAGGACTGGTCCAGACTATCATTCTAGCTGGACTGGCGAAGTTCAATTCCCATTCATCGGCGTGCTCTCGTTTCATAAACTTTCGCTTCTTTAATTTTAAATATTTCTAACTTTTGTGAGTTTTGACTTCAAAATCACAGATAGGCTTTAGCTATCCTGATCTAAACAATTACCTCACTTTATCGAGAAGATGCCATCAAATTGTTCAGCTTAAAATGAGACTTTAAATTGGATTTTCGCCTTCTATGTAGCTTCAGAAGTTTTTCGGGGCTGTTCCGTGTCCGGGGGTTCCCCGTCTCAGAATGCATAAAGCGGTAAATCCTCGGTGAGGGTATTAAATTGTTCCGCTCAATTCTGCACCTCCATGATATGATTTCCCTTTCTCCTTTGCCTGATTTTGCGATTACGGTCTGTGACAGAATCTCCCTGTTCTTTAGAAGTTAGTCGCCACAAGGGCTGGAATGACTTTGATAGTTTAGCAGATTTTTGTCTTAATTTAGACAGTGTAACACCCCTCATCTGAAAATTGATGAAACCAAGTCTTCAGGGAAAACAATCAATGGATTAATAGCGATTCAGTTGAAGGTCTGGGGTCAGTCGCCAACAGGAGGCGAATGTTGCTTTCAATTAAAGCTTAAAGATCATCTCCCCCATCTAGGGACTGATCCCCGGCGTTAGGGTCACCCTTTCCCCCAGTGGCGATCGCCTCCTGTTGCGGAGTGACGACTGCGCTAATTCGGGAGCAAAATCAGGGTATCTCTTGTATTCGCTTCTACCCCTAGACGACTGCTCACCATTGGATGATAGTCCAGATTGCGCCACAGCGGGATCAAATCAGTATAATGACGGTGAAAAGCATGACCCGATTGCCCCGTAGAAGTGACCGCAATCGAAGCATTCAAATCGCTTAAATCCAGAATCATCCGCATGGAAGGAATCCAGGTTACTTCAAAAGATTTTCGAGCATTCCAGGCAGTTGCATTCACAATAGCATTGCCACCGGCGATCGGTACTCCACCGCGATTAAAAATTGCCTCAATAGGAGCAATTCCTGATTGACCTAAACTTTGATTTCTAAACGTCACCCGATGCAACTTTCCCCATTCCCAACCCTGGGGATTTTTCCCTAAAAGCTTTTGGAGTTCTGCCACGGCTGCCGCCAACGCTTGTTGAAAGATAAAATCGCGATTTTCCACTTCAGGAGTCAGCACATTGTCCCACCAGAAACTATCCGGGTGCGCGACTAAATCGGCCATCACTTTAATCCATCGCTGCCCGCCATTGGGCCAAAAATCCATCAACAAGTTATCATGAAAAGTCGCCGTTAATAGCTGAGTCCAAAAGGCTTCAAAAATAGCTGCACCTTGACTGTCTTCTGCCATTTGGAAATCCCAATTTTTTAATACTTCTCGAATGGGTTTTATCTGAGGGTTATCAACGGAAATATTGAGCAAAATTGGAACTAACGTTTGAGCATTCAGATTATAATTATCTCCTTGGATGGCTCGAAAAGAGTCAAAATCAAATTCTGCTTTATGGCTGTTTAACCGATCGAGAATCCGTTGAGCTCGAAATCCATAGTCCCAATCCTTGGTAATCACATAGGGATAACTCTCATCAACAACGGCATTATTTGCGGTGACAATATATCCGGAAGGCGGATTTAAGCTAAAAGGGAGTTGTTCAAAAGGAATATAGCCATTCCACTCCTGTTCATCGGTCCAACCCGGCACCGGATAGCGCCCATCACTATGGGTTCTCATAGGCAGTTTCCCCGGCATTTGATAGCCGATATTTCCCTCAATATCAGCATAGAGGAGGTTTTGGGGAGCAATATCAAAATCCTGGGCTGCCTTGCGGAACTCCTGCCAATTTTGGGCCTGATTCAGTTGAATAATTGCGGGAAAAAGACGGGCGGGTTCTAACCCGGGCCAACGCAAAGCAATGGCATAAATCTCTGGTTTATTGCTAGATAAATCCGGCAATAACAAGGGTTTGAGCTTAGGATAAGTGTCCGAGATTAGAGGTCCATGTCGGGTGTAACGCACCGTTTCAACTACGCTTTTTCCCCCCGCCATTTGAATCGTTTCGGTGACTTGCTCCATGTCTAACCATTTCCCATTCACTTCATACTGATTGGGATTATCGGGATTAATTTTTTCGATATAAAGGTCCATTGTATCTGCCCCAATATTGGTACAGCCCCAGGCAATACGATCGCTGTGACCAATAATCACTCCCACCATGCCAGCGAAGGAAAACCCTGTCATATCGTAAGGACAATCTGGGGTTTTCGACGTACAATGCAGGCCGATTTCATACCAAATTGAAGGCATTTGTACCCCTAAATGAGGGTCATTAGCTAACAAGGGTTTTCCCGTGGAAGTTTTCGCACCCGAAACAACCCAACTGTTAGACCCTATTTCCCCCCCTCGGGGACCCGTCAGGGTCGCTAGGGTGGAGAGGTGTTCAGAAACAGAATTGAACGTTGGGGAAAGTGCTGAGGCGATCGCTGCCAGAGAAACTTCGGGTTTTCCTGATGAGATTTCACCCAACGGATTCTTGATTAACTCTGCATTTTGTTGGGGAATTTTCCAATCGGGCAGAATAATTGGAGCTTGATTAGAATAAGGAGGAAATAGCTCATCGACTTGTTCCGGAGAATAGGTTTGGAGTAAGACAGCCCGTTCAATTTCTTCATCAATATTTGTACCTAAATCCCAAGCCATCACCTTCGCCCAAGTCAGGGTATTTTCCGGTTGCCAAGGTTCCGGCTGATAACCGGGATTCATCCCCTTTAAAACCCCATATTCCAAGCTTAAATCAGTGCCTTGATGGTCCTTAAGATAGGCATTAACCCCTTCGGTATAAGCCATCAAAGGAGCTAGGAATTCATCAGATAAAGTTTGCACTTCTTGGGTGGCAATCCGGGCCCATCCTAGGGTGCGTAAAAACTGATCGGTTTTCAGTTGAGATTCACCGAACAATTCCGAAAGACGGCCCGCGCCTAAATGTCTCCAAAAATCCATTTGCCAAAAGCGGTCTTGGGCGTGAATGTAGCCTTGTGCTAGAAATAAATCATGAGAATTGGAGGCATAAATATGGGGAATTCCATAGGTATCCCGTCGCACCTCAACCCGATCGCTCAGTTGCGGTAACAAAATCAGGCCCGATTGTTGCGGCCAAGAATCCGTCACCCAATAGAAGGTAAGCGAGGTCACCGTAACCGTGAGAATCACAGCGATCGCCCCGAAGATTTGCAAGCCTTTACGAAACTGGGGTATCATGAAATTCGTGCTAAAATTAGAGGATAATTTTTACCAAGTATCCGGTTGCGATTGTCTCAGATTGTGACAACCTTCAATGGGAATCCGTGACCCAAAATTTGCGCTCAGTTGCTCCCATCCAGTCTAGGACATCTCAACCCGCGAGAGTGGTGGATTGCAAATTCCACCACTCTCGGGCACAGACTTCATCTTTGAGCCACCAAATTTTTGACCACCGTAATCAGGCGATCGGGTTGAATCGGTTTAGAGATATGCTGGTGAAAGCCAGCATTCAGGGCGCGAGCGCGATCGCTATCCCGAGCATAAGCCGTCAGTGCCAATGCCGGAAGCAGAGGCTCGGACTCCGCCTCCTGACTTCTCACTTGCTGGATCAAAGCATATCCATCTAATTCCGGCATTCCAATATCACTCACCAAAACATCAGGTTTTTGCTCCGCGATCGCCGCTAATGCCTGAGTTGCCGACGATACCCCTCTCACGATCGCCCCGGCCATTTCCAGGGTGGTAATCAAAAATTCCAAGGTATCGGCTTCATCCTCCACCACCAGCACTCGCAACCCAGCTAAAGGAACATCCTCATCAGCCAGATTAGAATCATCAGGAATTAGCTCAGAAACTGCCTGGACCGATTCATTCCCCGGGATGCGTTGTAACAAAGGTAGAGCCACCGTAAAGGTTGCGCCCTTGCCGGTTCCCTCACTGTAAGCGCGAATACTGCCCCCATGCATTTCTAACAAATGACGGACGATCGCCAAACCCAAACCCAAACCCCCGTAGGAACGCGTTGTGGTACTATCCGCTTGGCGGAAGCGCTCAAACACAAAAGGCAAAAAATCAGGTGCGATGCCCATTCCCGTATCTGCCACTTCCAGAATGGCAAAATTGCGCGATCGCTTTAACCTCACTTCAACCCGTCCCTCACTTGGGGTAAACTTAATCGCATTCGAGAGCAAATTCCACACCACTTGCTGAATCCGATTAATATCCCCAGAAACCACCCCCACAGATTTTTTGACATTATGGATAAGCTGAATCTGCTTCGCCTCCGCACTCGGACGCAACGACTCGATCGCCGAGGCGATCGCCACACTTAAATCCACGGGTTCTAAACTCAAAGCCACTTTCCCCCGCAGAATTCGGGAAACATCGAGTAAATCCTCAATCAACTGAGTTTGAACCCGTGCATTGCGCTCGATCGTCTCCAATGCACGCTCTGTCGTTGCCTCATCAAACTTGCGAGTGCGAAGTAATTGCGCCCAACCTAACATCGCATTCAACGGCGTTCGCAACTCGTGAGAGACGATCGCCAAAAACTCGTCCTTCATGCGGTTGGCTTCCTGGGACTCACGATACAATCGGGCATTATCAATGGCAAATCCTGCACGCCGTGCTAATTCTTCTGCCAACATCAAATCCTCGGGTTTGTACCGCCGCCCCGATTCAGCAATGGCAAAGCTCATCGCCCCCAATGTGCGACCCCGAGCCACTAAGGGAACAATAGTACAAGACTGACAGCCGAGTTCCCGCATCAACCTGAGATGCTCAGGATCCCGCGCTGCTGCCACCCGCATTTCATCAGTCAATTCGGGAATCAAAATCGGCTTACCCGAGGAGACAACCTGAACCACTCCATCCTCATGATTTAAATCCAGAGGATAATACTGTTCCATCTCACTTAACAACACCTCTTTCGCGCGATCGGTATGAGCCATTGCTAATCCCGAGATTTGTCCGGCATCCTCCACAATATAAATAACGCAGTAATCGGCAATCGTCGGAACCACCAGATTTGCCAAACTCTTGAGAGTGGTGGGGTAGTCCAGGGAAGAAGCCAGAACGGAAGAGACTTCCGCCAAGAAATATTGCCGTTGTTCCGCTTGCTGCCGTTCCGTGATATCCCGTCCTACGCCGACAATCCCCGTAACTCGACCCTGGCGATCGCACAAAGGAGACAGAGAGGTTTGACAGTATTGCGTCCCGGCATCGGTTTGGAAACTCCATTCATAGATCACACTCTCTCCCGTGAGGGCTTTTTGATTAGAATTGTGATGAATTTCTGCCGCTTCCGGACCAAACAGATCCCCGGCGGTCTTGCCGAGAAAGTTCTCCGGGGTAATTCCAGTGCGCTCGAACCAGCGACCAAAAATCGCCGTATGCCGACCTTGACGATCCAAAGTGAATACGATGTCATCCATCGAGTTAACCAAGGTGCGGAAGCGTTCCTCACTGTCGCGTAGGGCTTCTTCAGCTTGCTTGCGATCGCTGATATCCGCCAAGATTGAGAGATAGCTGACATTGCCCTTAGCATCGCGCAAAGGCGCCGTCCAGATCGCCACATCAATTTGCTTTCCCGCTTTAGTCAGGCGACGAGTTTCCGCACCCATTAAGGGATTCCCCGCGAGGGTAGCAGAAATATTGGCTTGTAACTCCTCTCGTCTTTCGGCGGGGAGGCCCGGGAATTGACGCCCGATCGCCTCCGCTTCACTCCAGCCCAAAATCCCCTCAGCGCTTTTGTTCCACATTTTTACCTTCCCGGTGGGGTCCAAAACCATCACTGCCAAGGGGCAAGCTTGGATCAAAGCTTTGAGGGTTTGATTGGTTTCCCGTAAGGCTTCCTGGGTTTGTTTGAGGTCCGTGATATCCCGACTGATGCAGATAGCATGGTCGAGAGACCCATCAAGCGCCTGTTCCGGAACCAAACGAGATTGATAGTATCGGGTTCCTTTCGGAGTGGGTAAATAGCCTTCAACAATCCCCTCTTGACCCGTAGTGAGTACCTCGCTGACGCTTTGTTTCCACAAGGCATCGATTTCGTCGGGGAATCCTAACTCAGAAAAGGTTTTGCCGATAAAAGCTTTCTGGGAAATCCCCGTGACCTGTTCGATCGCCTGATTGACATACTGATAGCGCCCTGCTGCATCCATCCGGGCGATGATATCTGGAGCATTTTCGGCTAGGGCCTTGAATTCCTGTTCCCGCCGGTAGAGTTCCTGTTCAATTTGCTTGCGTTCGGTGATATCCATGCAGACCCCGATCAAGCGATCGCCATTTTTGGCTTTATCCGGGAGTCGTTTGCCAATACTAGCCACCCAAGCCACTGTATGATTGGGTTTCACCACTCGAAATTCCACATTAAAATTTTGACCCCGTTCCATCGTGGCGATCGCGTGCTTATTGAATCGCGCCCGATCATCGGGATGAACAATTTTGATTAAGCTATTGTAAGTCCCGCCAAAACTACCGATTTCCAAACCCAAGAGGCGATCGACAATCTCAGACTGGGCAATTTTGCCCGTCGCAATATCCCAATCCCACATTCCCATGTGGGCCGCTTCCAAAGCGAGGCGGAGTCGTTCTTCGCTTTCACTTAACGCCGCTTGAGCTTGTTTGCGTTCGCTCAGGTCCAGAACAAAGCTGATCCCCATATTCGTGTAGTCTTGGAGCGGGACTTGGCCCATCAAAACCGGGACGCGCCGACCATCTTTGCGAATTAATTCCGTTTCCGTCGGGATGCAGACGCCTTCTACCAAACTGACCGTCATATCGTCATCGTCCCGACTAACCAAGGGGTTGAGATTCTGCCAAATCACCTGACGCGATCGCAAATCTTCCGGCGTGTAGCCCACAATATTGAGAAACGCATTGTTCGCTTCGCTAATATTGCCATTGCGATCGCCAAAAACCAACCCAATCAAATTCGACTCATAGATGTGCCGAAATCGTTCTTCACTGACCCGGAGTGCCTCCGAAGCATAGCGACTTTCCGTCACATCCATGCAGACCCCGAGGGCTCGCAAGGGCTTCCCATCCTGATCCGGCAACACTTGACCCTTGCATAAGACCCAACGGATCCCCAGATGACCTCTGGGGATCCGAAATTCGATTTCATAATCTTGCTGATTGGCGATCGCCTCTTGAACCGCCTCCTCAAAACTGGGGCGATCTTCGGGATAAATGCCTTCTACAAAGCTTTCGTAAGTGCCATCAAAACTGCCCTGCTCCGTGCCAAAAATCCGTGCCACCATTGCGGAACGCTTCACTTTGCCCGTTTTCAGATTCCACTCCCAGGTTCCCATCTGCGCCGCATCCAGGGCTAATTTACTCCGATGTTGGGACTCGCGCAGGCTTTCTTCGGCCTTCCGTTGCTGAGTAATATCTTCAATGAAAGCAATAAATCCTTTGACCTCTTGGCGCTGACCCCAGTCCGGAACATAGGTGGCACGAACATAACGACCCCCCCCCTCATGATAGGGAAGGTGGGTTTCATAAGTCACTGATTGTCCAGATAACGCCACTTTGACATAAGGCCGAATGACTTGATAAGCAGCCTCTCCCAGAATCTCCTTGAGGTGCTTCCCTCCCAAGAAATCCCGAGAATGTCCGAACCAGTCTTCATAACGTTGATTGTTGAACCGATAGCGTTCTAAGCCATCCACATAAGAAATTGCCACAGGTAATGAATCCGTCATCACCTGCAAAAACTCTTGTTTTTTCTGTAAGTCCTGTACAGCCTGCTGTTTAGCCTCTTTCAAGGAACTAATCAGAACCGTGATGAAACTGAATACCCCCACCCAGAGCAGATCGCCCCATCCCATGCTCCAGGTAAAGGGGGCGTTAGTCAAAAAATGGTCCACCGTCGCTGCCGAGAGCACCGTTGCAAATAACCCGGGCCCGATTCCGCCATATCGGGCACTGACTGCCACCGCCACAACAAACAGAAGGGAAGGAGTCAGTTCAATCCGTGGGAATAGCAGTTGAGTCAGCACCAGTGCGATCGCCACTGATGCAGTAGCAGCACCATAATTTAGCAGATGGGAGCGCTTGAATTTCCAGAACATATTCCGCCCTCTGAGTTAGCTAGCCCGCGCTCTGGGCAGGAGCCTTACCTGCGCGTCCATATTTGCAGCAACGTCTTTTAGTTTAGCGTGACGAGTGATCGCGCCTCGGTATGGGAGTTTAAGGTACTTCTATCCCTAGAGTGATTCACCCCTTGTTTGTCCACAAAAATAGAGTCTTGTGCTTTGCTCTTTAGAGAACCTGACCGATTCTCATCAAGGGGTTCCTAATCAATTGCGGAATACTTCGGCCATCTCTCTTGTTTTTTCGGTAATGTATCCGAGGTTTTTCCATTGGTTTGGTTGTCTTAATTTTCACCTTCTGAATTGATTTTAATTTTATCATTTTTTAAGGAAATTTCCTATCCTTGCACCGAGGGTTCCAGGACATGAGGATCGCTGACGCCGTTAACTGCTATAGGTCGGGTCCAATCATTCTTGTGGGTAATCCCCAGGAATCCCGCCTTCATTTTGGAGCAAGAGACTCCTCCAGAATTATCCAATTGATAGAGGCTCACTCTTATACTTCAAAGGATAGATTTTGACGCAAGCCATAGCGATCGGTGGACAGATTAATCCCGATCCAAGTCCAATGAATCAGCAACTAGCCTGACTGCAAAACCTAGGCCAAACACCGCTGAATCAGAGGACAGATTGCCCCGGATCAAACGTTCCCCTTTTATGTTTATGCTTCTATTTTAGATCCGTGACCTGGGTAAAGGAACACAGGACTGACACCGGGTTTCAAATGTCATGCGATCGCCTGGGATAATTCAAGACTGACCCCCGGTCCTGGGACTTGCCCAGCCTCAAATTAACCCCTGCATTCCCATTGGGACAACGCATCCTCTGTCCCTTCCGTTAACCGGAGCAATTTTGTCGGGAAATCCCTGGCGAGGTGATGGGTAAGTCCTCGGGGGAGTCAACCGGATTAGGGAGGAAACACCATCGGACTGCATTCCCGTCAAAAATAGCTCAAACAATGAATCCCAAATTGGCTCAACCCTGAGTCCCAAATGGCTTAGAAAAAGCCCAAAAATAAAGGAAGCGATTCGATTGAGTCGTTTCGCTTCCACGGTTGCGCAATTTTAGAAGCAATCCGTAGCGAGGACTACACCGCTGCCAACGGTTGAGCTTCCAACGCAGGACGCTTGCTATGGCGAATCTCCTCGATCGCCGTTTGATAGTCCGGTGCACCAAAGACAGCGGAACCCGCAACAATCGCATTGGCACCCGCTTCGATCACTTGCCAGGAATTGTTTCCTTTGAGTCCACCATCCACTTCAATCCAGGGGTCTAAACCGCGCTCATCGCACATCTGGCGCAGCTTCCGGATTTTCGGAATCACACCGGGGATAAAACTTTGACCGCCGAAACCGGGATTAACGCTCATGATCAACACCAAATCGCACAGATCCAGAACGTATTCAATCAACTCCAACGGTGTGGAAGGATTGAGAACGACCCCAGCTTGTTTGCCGAGTTCTTTAATCTGACCGAGGGTCCGGTGGAGGTGAGGGGAGGCATTGTGTTCTGCATGAACCGAAATAATATCGGCCCCAGCTTTAGCAAAATCCTCAACATACCGTTCCGGTTCAACAATCATCAAATGCACATCCAAGGGTTTGGATGTCACAGGACGAAGGGCTTTGACCACGAGAGGGCCAATCGTAATATTAGGGACAAACCGACCATCCATGACATCAACATGGATCCAATCTGCCCCAGCGCGATCGATGGCCTGGACTTCCTCTCCCAGACGACTAAAATCTGCTGATAGGATGGAGGGAGCAACGACAATAGGTTTGTTTGATTGCGTTTGGGTCATGGCTAACAAATATTTCATCCGTCCGTCAAGTCGTATTCAGTTTAACAAAATATGAAGAAACTCCCTAATAATTGGTTGGTGTGTGGAGCAGGAGCAGTGAAGGGCTTAAAATTGGGGACCGGGTTAGGCGGACTCCTCGGCGGCGTCAGTCTGGCGTTAATCGGAATTCCCGCCGTTGCTCTGCCGACTTCAATTAGTGAAATTGGCATTGATGCACGTCGGCTGCATGATGCGCCCTATAACTTAACTGGGAGAAAAATTGCGATCGGTCAAGTAGACATTGGTCGCCCTCGAAAATTTGGCCTTGACAAACAAGCGAACCGCCATCGAGAAATTCCCGTTCAGCAAGTGTTCATGCAGGATACACCGGCTAAAACCAGCCCCACCGATGATCCCCAAATGAAACCGGCTGAACAACACGCCGAACACGTAGCTTCTGTGATGATTAGTTCGGATAAAGCCTTGACGGGGGTCGCCCCAAATGCCACCCTCTATGCTGCGGGAATTGGCTTGTTGCGCCGCAGCGGACAACCGGAAGAATGTTTAGCGGCTCAAAATCTGGCGGAACAAAATAGCGGAGATGTGAGGGCAATTAACTACAGCTTTGGGGAATCCCTAGCCCAAGATCCTCGCCCCAATGCGGTTTTAGATGGGAATGCCCTGCTGACTCAATGTTTAGATTGGTCAGCGCGGGTCCATAATGTGCTTCATGTAGTGGCGGGAAATCAAGGACGCGGGGGCATTCCGATTCCAACGGATAACTATAACGGGATCAATGTTGCCTTTACGACACTTTATGAGGGCAAGTTTGCCAAAGTAGACTTAGCGAATATTGGCAGTGCTTTTAGTGGCACAACGAGTCGGTTGATTGGGTTAGAAGGGAATGTCGATAACCGCCGCGCGATCAGTCTAGTGGCTCCAGGCAGTAACTTGGATTTATTGAGTTTAGATGGTCAAATCACTCGGACCAGTGGGACCAGTTTTGCGGCCCCTCATGTGACAGCAACGGTAGCCCTGTTGCAGGAATATGGCGATCGCCAACTTCATCAACAAGCCAACAGTCCCCAATGGACCCTCGATGCCCGCCGTCATGAGGTGATGAAAGCGGTTTTAATGAACTCGGCGGAAAAAATCGAAGACCCCGGCGATGGTCAGCATTTGAAAATGACTCGCACGGTTTTTGCCCACCAAAACCGCACCTGGTTGGATTCCGACGCTTATAGCAGTCAAGAAATTCCCCTAGATGGAGACCTGGGAACGGGCCATCTCAATGCTTACCGGGCTTACCAACAGTTTAGTGCAGGTCAGTGGGGTCCGGGCAATGCTGTACCTGGAATCGGGTGGGATTATCGCACGGTTGAGGCGAATAGTTATCACGAGTATGTCATAGACCAACCCTTAGAGGCGGGCCGTTTCGTGTCTATCTCTCTAACCTGGAATCGTTGGGTTGATCTGGTTGATGGGAATAATAATGAAAAATATGATATCGGGGAAGGGTTTCGCGATCGCGGTCTGAATAACCTCGAACTCTATCTGATGCCTGCGGATGAAACCGATGTTCGCAAGAGTGTGTGGTCCTCCGTTAGCAAGGTGGATAGTACGGAACATATTTATCACCCGATTCCCCAAACCGGGCGTTATAAAATTCGGGTGTATTTTCGCGATCAAGTCAATGAATCCACCCAGCCTTACAGTTTGGCTTGGTGGATGACCCCAACTCCTTAAAACTGTTTAAACTAAGGCTGATCACCCTGATAGCTAAAACTCCCCGGCTATGACCCAGTTGCCGCCTAATTCCCCTCCTGGCCCCAAACGCCAGTCTTCTAAAATCCTAGACGAGAGCGATCGCCGAGTTCGCTCTCGTTATGCTGCATCTAATTGGGCTGATGAGGACTTGAACAGTTCCCCCCCAATCCTCACACCAGAAGACTTAGAAAACAAAGACCTCGCCCATTTAGGACTCTTTTTCTACTTCCTCCCCATCCTCGGCTTTTTCCCCGCCTTATGGACGTTATATCGCCACCAAGGTAACCGCGAACAAAAAGCTGCCTCTCGCCTCGCCATTACCCTCGCCTTTGGGTGGCTACTCGGACATATTTTCTTGGAAACCGGCGCAAGAAGTTCGGAATTACTAACAATTCCCTTGTTATTAATGAGTAGTGTGTTAACCTCGGGCTATTTTGTGGTAAATATTTGGCTGATGGTTCGTCTGTGGCAACGTCGGCCACTGCGACTACCGGGAGTATCACAGGTTGCTGAGGAGATTGTTGGCAAGCATTTATCCTAGACCTGTCATGGGAGGGTCGTTTCTGCTGAACTCCATGCCTAAAGCTAACTTGAGGTTTAGGATCTGACAACGGCAAATCACTGGCTAGAGGGTGACCCCCCAATCCCCGGGAACAGGACATAGCCAATCAATCCATCAACGGTATGGGGTGTTAAACACCTGCCTAGCCGTTTGTCTAATTGAGCGTGAGGATGCTCGTCCGATTTGATCGATATATTGTTGAGTGTGTGAGGAAGCCCGTGCCAAATCAGAACGTATCCAAGCAACGCCCGATGGCGGAACCAACCGCTACACCCCGGACTAAAAAGCTCAATAAAGAAAATCGGGGACGTTGGCTTTGGCTTTGTTTTGGCTTAAGTGGTGTGGCAATGCTCTCGGCAACAGCAGGAGCCTTGCTCGCCGTATCTTTGTCCAGCACCCCTTTAATGCAAAGCCGACTCAGTGCTGAAGATGCAGCTATATTTTCTAACAGCGATCTGGCGCGGACCAATCTTAAATTGCCTGAGCTCACCCGCTCAGTTAACATTTTAATCCTAGGTACTAGCGTTTTAACGTCTGACCTCAAAGAAGAGAAGGTTCCCGAATTAGGATACCATGCCCCAGTTAATTCCCTGGATGGTCTTGCGGATGTGATGCTGTTGGTCCGCTTTGACCCTGAAGCTAATAAGTTAACGGTTCTTTCTATCCCCAGAGATACCCGAACTTTAGTGGAAGGATATGGCGTCCGCAAAATTAATGATGCCAACTATTTTGGGGGTCCTGCTTTAAGCGCTAAGGCGGTTAATGAACTCCTCGGCGGTGTTCGCATTGACCGCTATATTCGCATCAATGTTCAAGGGGTCGAAAAATTAGTAGATGCCCTGGGCGGGGTGAAGATGTATGTCCCGGTGGATATGAAATACCAGGATGATAGCCAACGTCTGTATATCGACCTCAAGCAGGGAGAGCAATATCTCGCGGGCAAAGAGGCGCTCCAATTTCTACGGTTTCGCTACGATCAGTTAGGGGATATCGGTCGGATCCAGCGTCAACAAATGATGATGCGATCGCTCATGGATCAAACCCTCAATATCAATACCATCACCCGCTTACCCAAAATTCTCTCGGTGGTTCAAGAATTCATTGATACAAACTTAACCCTTGAAGAAATCGCTGCTCTAGCGGGTTTTGCTGCCCAAACGGAATCTTCTAATGTGCAAATGTTAATGGTGCCGGGAGATTTCAGCGATCCCAAAGAATATGAAGCCAGTTACTGGTTACCCAACTATGAACGTCTGGATGCAATGATCGCTGAACATTTGGATTTTGACCTTCATGGCAGGCATTATAACTCCGTGGATCCCGCTTATGTCCGAGTCGCGGTTCAAGATAGTACCGATGACTTGGAGGCGGTTGATCGGTTACGAAATAACCTCTCTGAAAAAGGGTATTGGAATGTTTATGTTTCCAGTCCCTGGAACCAACCCTTGGCAGTGACGCGGATTATTGCCCAAAATGGCGATCTCGAAAGTGCCCAAGCGATTCGGGATGCCTTGGGTTTGGGTGAGGTTAGGGTGGAAAGTACAGGCAGTTTGCGATCGGATATCACGATTCAAATCGGCAGGGATTGGCTGGCTCAACAAAGCCTCCCCAATTCTAACCCCTCGGTTCCGGAGTCTTCCCCTCGGGACTCTGATTATGCCGAGGAGTCGGTTGCTCCCACTCCTACGAATGAGTACCTTGATGAACCTCCCGCCACTGAGGAGTATAGAGAATGGACCCCGGCTGAGCCCGCTGTAGACTCTTATGGCGACCCTTATGGCGACCCCTACGCGGACCCCTACGCCACCCCTTATACAGACCCAAGCATTCCGCCAGAGGAGGGCTATGGGCAATCCCCAGGGTACTAGGACTCGGGTTCAGGCTTAAATCCAGGGGACCAGAACCGGAGTTTCTCGGATGTGGGAACAGAATCGGTTAAAACCTGGGTTTCTGTATGGCTTCTCCCGTGAAGATCAGGCTCAGGATTGGGGAGGTGGGAAAGAATAAACACTCTAGGGTTTAAGCTTCTCCCCCACCCCACCCCCCAGTTTTAGCGAAAATTCTCAGGGTTGAGCTGATGAGTGGATTCGGTGCTGGTGTTTTCAGTGAGTTGCTCACCGGTCCCGCCATCCATTGGGTCTAGGAAAGGCCGCAAATCGATACTGCCCGGTCGGACTTGACTTGGGGTGCTGTTGCCAGGAATGGGCATCCCGAAAACATCCTCTAGGGTTTGCAATAGGTTCCCACCTTGGCCGTTATCCACTAGAGCATTCACGGCTTCGGTTTGACGACCGCTATCGGCAACGGTTAAGTTTTCAAAGACGCGATCGCGAATCAGTTGCGGGTTCTCTCCCGGGGGGACGGTCAAGACAATCTGACAGGTCGGATTTTTCTCGGTGGTTACGCAGATGGTGTCATACCCATTTTCTGAGCCGATCGCCAATTCTTGCATTCCGTCTTCTCGGTAAAACTCTAAGCGGCGAGCAATTTCATTACAGCGTCGGTCTTCGGTCCACCCCCCGCCCAAGGTACTGGGTTTGGCCCACTCATAAACCTGTCCGGGTTGACTTTGGGGAGAATACATCACGGTGTACTGTCCATCCACGACTTGACAGGTAAACCTTGCATTATTGGCTGTGGGGGTATCGCCCTGATTGGAATCCCCGGTTTCAGTTGGGGAATTGGGTGGAACTCGCACGTTATTCCGAGGGGGCAACTCCTGGGCGAAAACGGCACCACTCGCACCCACGAGAAGGGTTAATCCCAGGGAGGCACTGACGCCTCGAATTGCTGCAATCGGTCTCGATACCAGTGATTTATATTTGGGGTGAAACATAGCTAAAAATCTCCCATCCTTTTATACGTCAATCCTTCATCCTTCCCTAATTATGACATGGCAATTCTCGAAGTCCTCTCATCCCACTTGGGCGATCGCTCACGGTGTTAATTAACAACCCCTGAAGCGGTTCCAGAGTCAATAAAGATGAAAGACAAGAGTGCAAATTCACAAAAGAAGGGTCCTGTTTTTCCTAGACGTCTTCTCGGGCTAAAAAGATTCTGAATGGGGGAGGGTAATTCTCAAAGGGGCGCTCTATTTTATGGTGGTGAGATAAAATTATCTGCCAACACTATTTAGGTCATCAGTACAGCGTTACCAACCCCATCTTATGGACAAAATTGCTGTTTTTTCACCTTTTTTCTAGGGCAATATACCCTGAACCCAAATCCTATAAAATTTGTTGAAACCGGGGCTGATCCCATTTTATACATAATCTAAATTTTAAACCTAGCTATATTTTATACAGACAGCCGCTCCCAGGTTTAAAAAACAGCAGGTTTGGAGTATATCCTCACGAAGAATACTTATCACTCTCTCTTGCCGTGGGCTTTATTTGTAACCTAAACCCACCCTTGACAACTCAGGAACGCTATTCGTCAAACCCGGTCCCTTGATCTCGGGCGAGCCTTCGGATCCCAAATCCGGTTGGTAAAAGTCGGTTTTCGCTTTGACCCGGCGCCCGTATAGCCCGATCGCCCCAGGTGAAAGGGAGTGTCCGCAAGTGTTGCACCTTACATGGGTGTGGGTTTTAGTAGACCTTTGAGCAGCGGATTTCAAGGGGTCTTAGGGTGGCATCCATCAGGCAGAAAGTCTATCCTATCGCTTCTTCCCTGGCTCATTAGAGTAGGGATTTGAGCAGGTTAGGGGATCTCTGCGGGGAGAAAGATGCCGAGCCCCGGACGCTTCCCTCTAAAATAGAAAACGAAACCTCTCTCGTAACTGACTCATGACCCCAAGTTCAGACCTGGAGACCGTGACCCAGCAAGACCCCCCCCAACTTTATAACCCCGGTAACCTTAACCCCACTGAGGATGAACCTCTCGACGAGTTCCCGGACGAGGTGGAGATGTCCATCTTCGATCACCTCGAAGAACTGCGGATGCGAATCTTCTATTCCCTGATTGGTATAGTCTCTGGGATGGTTGGGTGCTTCATTTTTGTCAAACCGATCGTCCATTTATTAGAGGTCCCAGCCCAAGGCGCCAAATTTTTGCAACTGGCACCGGGAGAATTTTTCTTTGTCTCAGTGAAGGTGGCGGGTTATAGCGGATTGGTCGTCGCCAGTCCTTTTGTACTCTACCAAATTATCCAGTTTGTCCTCCCGGGACTGTCCCTGCGCGAACGTCGGATTATTGGTCCGATTGTTCTGGGATCAACCCTGCTGTTTAGTGTAGGTCTAGTCTTTGCCTATATCGCTTTAATTCCTGCTGCCCTCAATTTCTTCGTCAGCTATGGGGCCGGGGTGGTCGAGCAAATGTGGTCCATTGATCGGTATTTTGAGTTTGTGCTGCTGCTATTATTTAGCACTGGATTAGCGTTTCAGATCCCGGTGATTCAAGCGCTGCTGGGGCTGCTGGGAATCGTCTCTTCTACAAAAATGTTAGCAGGTTGGCGCTATGTGGTGTTGGGTGCGGCTATTTTAGGAGCGATTTTAACTCCCTCAACTGATCCCCTGACTCAAAGTTTATTTGCGGGTGCAGTCCTGACCCTATATTTTGGAGGGGTGGGATTAGTGAAGGCAATGGGCAAATAAGGGGTTTGGATTCAGTGCGCGATCGCTATTGGGCAGAGGGGTCCTGAAGGCGATCGCGCTTGTGCTATCTGTCATACAATTTTTAAGTTGAGCGTTTAGTATGACAAACCCTTGAGAGGTGAGGATTCTCGCCATCAGCGCGATCGGGGATCGAGTGCAAGCGCAAAATAAATCTCCCCTCTCTCGGCTCAATCTGGGATAAGATTTTAAAGGTGAAAGTTGAGCCGGGACATTTTACAACTCTTGCTCAGTCAGAATTCTGGCTTTTAGGGGGGGATCAGATCAAGTGCAACCGCTAAATCAGTGTTCCCTATCCTGGCCCCATCGTGGCAACAATTTGAAAGTTCAGATTTGAAAGTTCAGATTTGAAATTTTCTAACGCTTTCTCAATCGGGATTCTAGTCATTCCCCGCATGGCACAGATAAAGTGATCCCTCGCTGTAATCGGTTCAAGTGCTTGCCAAATGGGGCTGTTGTGAGTTATGACAGTATTCAACAGAGGTTAACCTCAGCATCAAACTCCTTAGTGCGAGTTCTGATTCCTGGAGGGTGATCTGATAAGTGTGATTTCCATCAATTTTTTTGATGATCAATTTAAGAGTTTGTAATGCTCAATACGATGTGAAATCTCCGATCGCTGATACAATACTGCCACTCGGATGGAAACTCACTCAGCACGGACGCTAACCATCGCATTCGGTTTTGATTAATTTAGGTGGTGTTCGACACTTGATTGCCGACCCCTAAACATAGAGCTGCGTATCGTTTTATACCAAAGCTTTCACCTATCATGATGAAAATTCTTGCGTTCGACTTGCCCGATTCTCCAAGTTTCGATCTCCAGCCAATCGTTCTCAAGTATTCCAGTTTTCTGGATACGGCTGCGGTTGGAATTTTTCAGATTACCCCAACAGGTAGCTATTTAAGGGCTAATCGAACTTTAGCTCGGATCTATGGGTATGAATCGGGGGCAGAACTGATAGGGCGGGTCAAAAATATGGGGAATCAACTGTATGTGGAACAGAAACGGTATGAACAATTAATGCAAGTGTTACGCACTCAGCGAGATGTGGAAAATTTTGAGTCTCGGGTCTATCGTCAAGATGGAAGTATTGCCTGGGTACGAGATACCATTCGGATTATGCGCGATCGCACAGGTCAGGTGATTGGGTATCAAGGGATCGTTGAACCTATGGAGGAACCTCTCAACAATCGCTTAAGTGTTCCGGCAGATTCAGAACCCGAAAACTTACGAGTTCCCATCACGCCTAACTTTGTGTCGATGCTCTCTCATGAATTACGCGGGTCTTTAACGGTGATTGCGGCAGCGAACGATTTGCTCAAACTCCACAGTCAAAAAATGACGCCTGAGCAACGGCTCAAGTATTTTCAAAAAATTGATGAAACGGTTAAACATACTAGCAATATTATTGAAGGATTTCTGACATTAGGAAAAGCTGAGTGTGGCGGATTACATCTTCAATCGGTTCCGGTTTATTTTGCCAGTTTATGCGAAGATGTCTGGCAGGATGTAGAAAAATTAACCGATGTGACCCATCGGATGATTTTGACCACGACGGGAGATTCTGAACTTCTGATGACTGATCCCACGTTACTGCGACAAATTATTTTGAATTTGCTGGTGAATGCGGTGAAGTATTCTCCCCAGGGAAGTTCTATTTATTGTGATTTTACTTTTGCAGAAGGGGAAATTATTTTTCGTATCAAGGACCGGGGAATCGGAATTCCCCCAGAGGACCGCGCCAATTTGTTTACCCTGTTTCATCGGGCGAAAAATGTGGCGGCAAATGCCGGGAGTGGGTTGGGATTGGCAATTGTTAAGCGATCGGTTGATTTACTCGGGGGTAAAATTTGGGTAGAAAGTACCGTGGGAGAAGGGACAACTTTTACAGTGACTCTCCCAAAACTACCGAGGCTTTCTAGTCAAATTGAGGATTACCATTCGATTAGCGCTTGAGATGATTCCCTCTTTTAACCTCGTTCTTTTTGTTGGGTAAATGTGACGTCACACCCGATTTTTTTAATTTTCTTAACTCAATATCGAATGATCCGGCTAAATTCAGAGGGAACCCGCTGATCCCTGATGACTAGACGTTCCGGCTCTCTACAGTGTTGTCGGAATGTTGCAAATTGTCAATTGGTTTAAGGGTCTGAAATGAGTTTAGCGATCGCCCCAGGGAAGCATCCAGAACGCTCTCAAGACCAAGGGAGACGTTAAGAATAGACACTGGGTAATTTAGAAATTTTCGAGCATCCATTCTGAAGCGCGATCGCCCAAATCAATCGGAATGCTAACTGCCTTCCCTAAGCGGGGACGTTCGCGAGTGCTGGCAAGGTAATGTTGAACCTGGTCGATGCCACCCCAGGCATTGAGATAACTGGCAACCACATCCAAATGCGCCAAATATTCTGCCTCATTCATCGGGAAAGAAGCTTGTTCAAGGTATTTCCACATAATCAAGAGGAAAATCTTCCCCTGAGTGCGCCGCACTTGGATATCGTAAGAGCGGCCCCACTTGGAAAGTAAGAGGTGGTGTAAATCCTGTCCGGTCATAGAGAGAGTCCGTAAAATCTGAATCTTTACAGTTTGTTACAAAAATTGACAGCGAAATGCAAAAATGCGATCGAAGTGTCAAAGAATGTAATATTCTGTTGAGAAAGGCTGGAGATTCAGCATTTCCCTGGGGATTGTCCCTGCCCAACCCGGTAGTGACAGACTCGATATGAGGAATTGTTTAAACTAGGGTTCACCAATTTTAGCCCTTAGATGAGAGGCTAAGACATACAACTTAACACAGACGTAGCAAGATAGGTCATGGCTCAAGCTTCTGGAAATCCTGACGTCCCCAGCATGGGGCGTCGCCAATTTATGAACTTACTGACTTTCGGTGCAGTCACGGGGACGGCACTGGGAGCCTTGTATCCGGTGGTCAAGTATTTTATCCCGCCCTCCAGTGGTGCGGCAGGGGGTGGTGTTACCGCTAAAGATGCCCTGGGCAATGACGTCAGCGTTAGCCAGTTTTTAGGGAGTCATAATGCGGGCGATCGCGTTTTGGCCCAAGGTCTCAAAGGTGACCCCACTTACCTAGTGGTCGATCAAGACAAGACCCTGACGGAATATGGGATCAACGCGGTTTGCACTCACCTAGGCTGCGTCGTCCCCTGGAACGCCAGCGAAAACAAATTTATGTGTCCCTGCCACGGTTCCCAGTACAACAGTGAGGGTAAAGTGGTTCGCGGCCCTGCGCCCCTGTCTCTGGCTTTGGCTCATGCCACTGAAGTCGATGATAAAGTCGTCTTTACGCCTTGGACCGAAACTGACTTCCGCACCGGGGAAAACCCCTGGTGGACCTAAGCGCTTTGGCCCACCAAACGCCGCTGAATGCAATATATTTCAATTTCTCATTGTTTGACTGTTTAGCTTACCTCTTCTCTTTCCCGATGAAACATACTTCCTTGTCGCGGATCCTGCGGCAGAGTGGACGCACTTTAGCCAAAGGCGTGCTGTTGGCGGTGGCAACTCTCGCCCTTTTCCTTGCTTCTGACATCGCCGTACCTCAGTCAGTAGCAGCCTATCCCTTTTGGGCGCAACAAACCGCGCCAGAAACCCCCCGGGAAGCAACGGGGCGGATCGTTTGCGCCAACTGCCATCTCGCCCAAAAACCCACTCAGGTGGAACTTCCTCAAGCCGTTCTACCGGATACTGTGTTTGAAGCGGTGGTGAAAATTCCTTATGATACCAGTGTGCAACAAGTGGTCGGCAGTGGCGATCGCGGACCGCTGAATGTCGGCGCTGTGATCATGTTGCCCGAAGGGTTCAAAATTGCTCCCGCCGATCGCATTCCTGAAGAAATGCAGGAAAAAATCGGGGGTCTTTACTTCCAACCCTATGCGGAAGGTCAGGATAATGTGTTAATTGTTGGCCCCTTACCTGGCGAACAATATCAAGAAATTGTCTTCCCAGTCCTCTCTCCAAATCCCGAAACCGATAAAAAGATCCATTATGGTAAATACCCCGTTCATGTCGGGGGTAACCGGGGACGTGGACAGGTATATCCAACTGGGGATAAGAGCAATAATACAGTCTTCAATGCTTCGGCTGCTGGTACTATTTCCCAAATTGCCAAAGTTGAAGGCGGCGGTTATGAAGTCACCATTCAAACTGCTGATGGATCGACCGTGGTTGATAGCATTCCCGCCGGTCCTGAGTTAATCGTCTCTGAAGGTGACGAAGTGACTGCGGCTCAATTGCTGACTAATAACCCCAATGTCGGCGGGTTCGGTCAAGTGGATGGAGAAATTGTCCTACAAAGTGCCGGTCGGATTAAAGGATTGCTGGCTTTCTTTGCGATCGTTACTCTGTCTCAAATTATGCTCGTCCTGAAGAAAAAGCAGGTCGAAAAAGTACAAGCAGCCGAAATGAACTTCTAAGTTCTGTTGCGAGTTACTTGAAAAAAAAGGGGGCAATTGCCCCCTTTTTTTTAGAGGCAACCGGAGTTATCAAAACCCACAGCGTCAAGCCTGGGGCTACAGGGACAAAGCCTGCGGGTGCGGGCTGAGAAAGACAATTGATTTTTAACACCGGGATTTGCTATAAAACAATTCCCAATCTCATACAAGATGGAACAATTCAGATAGGTCGAAGGGACAAAAACCCGGGGTTTTGGCCTGGATTTGTTGCTAATAACAGGGAATTTTTCAAACCACCCGGGTTTTAAACCCTATTGAGATGCGCTATACATTTTATAAGACCCAACCCATTACTCAGAGATCCCAAAGGTAAGGCTTATGACTCGGTTTTTTAAATTTGAAGCAGATTTTGTTGAATCTCTCCATTGTATTCCCATGCAAGTTAGATTAAAATTAGATACTTGCGGGATTAAACTCAAACTGAATCAATGGAATCAGTTTGACAAACAGGACCGAGAAGCTTTAATTCAGCACTCTTGCCAGAGTCCCGAAGAAATTACCCAGTATCGACAGTTTTTGCAACAATTAGTGTTAGACCGGACTGGGGAATCGGCGAAAGATTTAGCGGTGGAGGACAATCCGCCTTGGATGAAGGCGGAAGAAATACCCGACGGGGTGCAAGATAAGGCCCAACAGTTGGGAATAACGTTAACGGTGGAACAATGGGCTAAATTAGAACAAATTGAGCGGTTTGCCTTAATTAAATTGAGTCGGTCTAGTCACGAAAATGCTAACTTTTTACCGGCTTTAAAAGAATTAAACCTGGTTTAAAAGCGATCGCGCGATTGAGATAGAAAGGGGTAGAGACCTATCACTCAAGTAATCTAGCTCAAGGTCGGGCGATTTTTCGTAATCGGGAAAACCCTTGCTCCCTTGTCCCTGGGGGAGTAAACTCATAACATTCATTCAGGTTGAGAACATAGGATTGTGGGACTAGAAGAAAAGCGCGTCGAAGTCGCGGGCGTGGAATGGTATTATCTGGAGCAACAGCCTGCAAAAGAAACAGACAAACCCCCGGTGGTCTTGCTGCATGGATTACCCTCCTTAAGCTTTTGCTGGACGGAAGTAATGCCCAAACTCGCTGAGGAAGGATTTCGTTCAGTGGCGCCGGACTGGATTGGATTTGGGTTATCGGGGAAACCGGAAAAAAGTAAATTTGCTTATACTCCCGATGCTTTTGTTGCTGCCCTTGATAATTTTCTGACCACTCTGGAGATCGATCGCTGCTATCTAGTTGTCCAAGGATTTTTAGGGTCTGTGGGGTTACAATTTGCCCTGAGACATCCCGATAAAGTCCTGCGGTTAGCGGTACTCAATGCGCCGGTAACACCAGATTCCCAACTGCCTTGGAAGATACAGCAACTTGGGTTGCCCTTGATGGGAGAAATGATGACCCAGGACCCCTTGCTCGTCGATCGCACTCTGGAAGCGGGAAGTAAATATACTATCTCTGACGAAGACTTGGATATCTACCGTCGCCCTTTTCTGAAAAGTTCTGCCGCAGGGCGATCGCTGCTGTGGACGATCCGCAATCTCAAGCTGAAACAAGCGATGACAGAAATTGCCGAAGGGTTTCCCCAGTGGGACAAACCTACCCTGATTTTGTGGGGGGTTCAGGATCCTTGGTTACCCCTAACTCAAGGAGAAACCTTCGCAGGTTTGATTAAGAATGCTGAATTGGTGAAATTGGCAGAAGCCGGACATTATCCCCAAGAACATTGGTCTGAAGAAGTCACCCAGGCCCTGATTCCCTTTTTTCGCCGGATGGAAGTTTAACCGGAGAGATGGACTTTGGGGCGATCGCACAGGGGGAGAGAATCATCACCCCTCGATCGCCGTACCCAATCTTGATATATTTTGGTGAAGATCATTTTTTAGTGCAAGGCAAAAAACTGGCTATGAGACGTTATCGTTCGATTCTCGCTTCTATTTTGGCTTTGGTGATGGTATTTTTGGTTAGCTGCGGTTCACCCCAAGCGGCCAAACCCCCTGCCTACTCGCCCTCTCAGTTAGAAATCGTCAAGCAGCATCAAGGAAATGTGGTGCAACTGCGCGATCGCATGGATGAACTCGAACAGTTCATTGTTAACCGGGATTGGGTGAATGTCGGGACATTTATTCACGGGCCTTTGGGTCTGTTACGTCGGGATATGGGCTACATTTCCCGTAATCTCAGTGGCAAAGACCAAAAAACGGCGAGTCAAACTGCTCAAGATTTATTCGTCCATATCGAGACGATCGATGCGGCAGCGGATGCAGGTAACTATTCTCTGGCCGTCCAGAACTACGCAGAAGCGATTAAAGATTTTGACGCCTTCTTGAGTCTGATTCCCCAGGGATAAATTGCCTAAAGTTGAGTTATGAGTGATAGGGTGGGAATGGGAAATTCTCCCATGTTTCACCCTATTTTGACCTGTTATTGTCATCCCCTCTTTTGCTGAAATTAGGGGAGATGTTGAGAGTTAAACTATGACCCGGGTTGCGATCATTGGATGCGGTGTTGTGGGTGCAGCGATCGCCTATGAACTGAGCTTAGTCCCCAATTTAGAGATTACCGTAATTGACTGTCATCAACCGGCCCAAGGTTCGACCCAAGCGGCTTTAGGGGTACTGATGGGAATTATCAGCCATAAAGTCAAAGGCCGATTATGGCGGTTACGGGAACAGAGTATTCGACGCTATCAAACCCTTATTCCTGAATTAGAGGCAATTGCGCCAATTCCCTTTAATCGACAAGGTATTCTCATGCTCTGTTTTCCTGGGGAAGATATGGCACAATGGGAGAAATTGGCAGCCACTCGTCACCATCAAGGCTGGCAATTAGACCTGTTAGAACCCCGGGAAGTGAGGCGACGCTATCCGCAATTGGGAGATGTGGAAATCGTGGGGGCGGTTCATTCTCCTCAAGATGGACAAGTTGACCCGGTTGCCTTGACTCGCGCTTTAGTGCAAGCCGCCCAAGGAAACGGGGTAAGGTTTAGATTTGGGGAGGGGGTTGAACAGATTTATTATACGGAAACAGAGTTAGGGAAACATTGCGATCGCCTGGAAATGACAGGGGGTAGTCTTGCCGTAGATTGGCTGGTGATGTCGGCAGGATTGGGTTCTACCCCGCTAACTGCCGGACTGGCTTCCCCGGTAGAGATTCGCCCGGTTCTGGGACAAGGGATACAACTGCGCTTGGAAACTCCAATGGGAGATAGCGATCGCCATCCTGTCATTACCGGAGATGATGTTCATATTGTCCCTTGTCAGGGCGGTGATTACCCGGTTACCGATTATTGGGTGGGAGCTACCGTAGAATTTACGGGGGAAGGTGACCCAATAGAGGGAGATCCCGCCTTACTCAAGCAAGTGTTGGAACGGGCGATCACATTTTGTCCCGATTTAGCCCGTGGGGAAATTGTGAGAACTTGGTCTGGATTGCGCCCTCGTCCGGAAGGGCAACCCGCGCCCATTATCGGTCCCTTAGCGGGATTTGAGAATGTGTTATTGGCTACTGGACATTATCGAAATGGTGTGCTCCTGGCCCCCGCTACAGCCCTGGAAATTCGGCAAGCGATCGCCTGGAGTTGACCCCGAACTTGAAGGAGATGGATAGGGAGTTACCCCGCCATCAATCCCTGGCGATGCTTTCGCACGTTTTCAAATTCTCGGGCTTTTTTTTGGATTTGGATTTGGGGACCGGAACGGGCTAGGCGCAGGATCATCCCATCAATCACTGGGGATTGGATAATCGGACTATCATTCACATAAGTACCATTAGTCCCTAAGTTCACGATTTTCCAGTTACAGCCAATCCGATGGAGTTCCACATGGTAGCGGGAGACGACTGCACTATAGAGAATGACATGATTATCCGGCGATCGCCCAATGCGAATCACGTCTTCGTCTTGAAAGTCCCAGCTTTGGGAGGAGGAGGTTTGCGTAGGATGCACCAATTTCAGAGTAAGCACAATCTACTCCGGATTATTCATAAAAATATCACTCTTAAAATTTTAGGACTGATTGCGGTTCCAAACGTTCCTGGAAAAAGAGAAATTTTTGTCAGCTTTTCCTTGAATTTAATCGGTGAAATATCTACCTTTTTTATGGTAATTTGGGGAAGGTTTTGGCGCTTCAGTAAATTTCCCTAATCTTTTAAATAAATTCGGGCAGACTGGATTAAATTTTATAGAAAAAATAAAGAAATCCTTATCCGGTAACCTTTTTAATTCTCTCAGTGGATTTGCGTACAATCACGGATGACTCTGCCACGCTAACCGGATTTACCCCCTTAAAAACTGCATAAAAAGGGTAGTTGGGTTCAGAAACAATTGAATTATAGATTGAGGTATCTCACCCCTCAATCCCATCAGCCCGTATTGAAAGTTATAAATCTTAATCATTTTTTAAGTCTGTGGAACATGGGTAAGGTCACTTAAATCTTGTCTTGACCTAGGCGATCGCCCCGATGATACCGCAAATACACTTCGACCTGTTGTCGATGAGTCAAAATACTCCGGAATGGGATGAAGAAAGATGGAGGAAGGCGGTGATAGAGAAACCGGGGGATGAAGGGGGTGTGTGTCCTTCCTAAATCTTGGGAAAATAGCGGGGGCGATCGGCAACTGAAGAGTTCTATTTTTCATCTAATATAGACCGGACGAACGTTCTTGAGGGGGATGTCATATCAAGTCCGTGGGATTAACCTAAAAAAACAGTTCTTCATCTTCTCCCTCATTCTGTGCAAGGTTGGGGGTTAAGTCAGTGTGAGTCTTCAAGCAAACATGATATAATACATGAGGAGAGCCAAATGTTTACACTAAGTTTATCTACTGCATCGATTCGCAGGAAAGTGATGCGATCGGCATCAAAATTAGCGATCGCCTGGGGGGACCAGACCATGCCCCAGGTTCACCATTTGGAGTCTTGTTCTGCCTCACCCCATCAGAACGGAGAATGCCCAACGAAGGGGCAGCGAAAGACTGTTCCTGGTGCGATCGCCCTCCTTCTGAGTCTTTCCCTGACTGGGGCGATTCCAGGGGGATTCCCGGCAGTTGCCCAAACCAACAGCCCAGAAAATTATACAACCTTTGCCCAATGGTGTGAGAATCGAGACACGCTAACCCCCGAATCTCAAAAAACCGTAGATGCTTTATTAGTAGAAGCAGGAACCTCCGAGTGCGATCGCGCCTCGTCGATTCTTTCCCGACGACAAGTCCTCCCTTTTAGCAATCGCCAAATCTCCGATCTTAGACCCATTGCCTCCTTGAAACAACTCACCTTACTCTATCTCAGTCGGAATCAAATCTCAGATATTAGCCCCCTCGCCTCCTTGACTCAACTCACTTATCTCTATTTAAGTGACAATCAAATTTCTGATCTTCGCCCGCTTTCTCCATTAACCCAGTTGTTAACCCTGGATTTGTATGACAATCAGATTACAGACATCAGCCCCTTGCAGTCTTTAACTCAACTGAATACCCTATTTCTGGGACGCAATCAAATTTCAGACCTTAATTCTTTACAGTCATTACAACAATTAACGCGACTCTCTTTAGACTTTAATCAAATTGCCGATGTAACGGCCCTAAATACCCTGACTAACCTATCGGAACTCTTTCTGAGCAGTAATGCTTTGTCTAATCTTAGGCCCCTCAGTTCTTTAACCAATTTAAAGATTTTATTCTTAAGCGGGAATCAAATCTCAGACATCACTCCTCTGGAAAGTTTAATCAACTTAAACACGCTATTTCTGAGTGTGAATGACATTTCAAGCATTACCCCTTTAGCTACCCTGAATCGTTTATCTGAAGTCAATTTAAGCAGCAATAATATTGCTGACTTGAGTCCATTACAGGGGCTTGCAAATTTGATTCAAATAGACGCACGAAAAAATCCGCTTCGCCAGAAAATATGCCCGATTATGCCCGAGTCCATTTGTCGGTTTTAAACCCTGCATTTATCCTTTGTAATATCCAAAATATTGAACTTTAAAAAGTTGCCACAATTACCATAAAACTGAGGGCAGCTTTTTTAGGGTTTGAATGATTTTTTGCAAATTTCTATTTTACAGACTGGTCGATTCCAACGATTTAAATGTACTGTGCAAAAAAATAAATTTATAAAAGAATTCGGAAAAGCACACTGGCTGTAATCCTTAATTTTTAAGTAATAGACAGATTTAGCAATAGCACTAATTGCGCCTACAGGCTTAAATCTGCGAGGAAGGGACTCTGAGGAATCCATGAATTAAGGACTGCAAAAAATTAAATTTTTGGATAAAATAAAAGGGGAAAATACAAATAAGTAGGCTTAATTAAACCTCCCTGTCATTTTTAATCTAAAATGCCTCCATTCCTACTGAGGGGGAAATGACAGTTTTTGTACAGTGGGGTGAGATTGGGTGTAGTGATGTTGATGGACTTTTCAGAAAAAATAACAAGGGTAGGAATGACAAAGACGGATCAAGGAAAGCAAAACTCTACTTTGCAGTTACAGAGTCGATTGCTTATTTATTCGGCCTTGGGGGCACTAGGGATTGGTGCAAGTGTAGCGATCGCCAGTATTATGCCCCTGTCGGAACGACTCAAACAAGCTGAGGAACGCAATCTGGAATTTGCGGCCCAAACTCGCACCCTGGCGATCGAAGAATTCCTCTTAAGAACTCAGGATATTGGCGGACAAATTGCCAGTCGTACCCGGGCGCGAAATCAGTTATCAGCCTATAATCAAGGGCAAGTTCAACGGAATGAATTAGTACAGGTTTCTACAGCTATTTTAACCGATGCCCTCAATCAATCAGAGGACATTGAAGGGATCATACGCTTTGATGCAAAGGGGCAACCGGTTACTCAAATTGGATTAGCAATTCCCCAAGAATTGTGGCAACTCATGCCTTCTGAAGGCAAGCAAACGGTGTTTAAGGGTCCCGTTGATATCGCAGGAATTTCTTACTTAATTGTGGGAACGCTGATTACTAATGAAACCGGGCAGGTAATCGGCAGAGATTTAGTGGGATTTAAAGTCTCTCGATTAGAAAGAATCGTTCAAAATTATTCGGGACTGGGAGAAACAGGGGAGATTATTTTAGGAACCGTTAACAATGGGATAGTACAACGATTTTTTAAAACCCGAAATAATACGAATAGCATCTCTATGGCGGTAGAGAACGCGATAACAATGGCGGTGGCGGGAGACGCGGGGTTGATGCAATCTGACGCGATGAGCGATATTCCCGAAGTGATTGCTTTTAATCCGATCGCCATCTCCAATTGGGGGTTAGCGGTGAAAATGAATCGTCAGGAACTCTATCAACCTGTGCAAAAACAGATTCTTGATACAGGGATTGCTATTGCGATTCTCACACTGTTGGGAACGGGAGGAATGGTGATATTGCTTCGTCCTCTGACGGATAAAGCCATCGTGCAAACCGATGAATTAGAACAACAAATCCAGGAAAAATCAGCGTTATTACAGATAAAAACTGCGGCATTACAAACTGAACAGCGTCAACGCAGGGCTATCGAAGAGGCATTACAGCAAATGAATGAATTAAAGGCATCTTCGAGACAAGTTGCTGATGCCTGTGCGACGGCGAATTTTGGAGTTCAAGACGCACAAATGACTGCGACGGAAGGAACGCGATCAGTTGCGCACACCCTGGAGGGAATGACGACTCTCAAACACAATGTAGAAGCGATCGCCCTCCAAATGGACCATCTCCACGAAGGGGCGCGTCAAATTGGCACGATCGCCTCCCTGGTGGGAAGTTTAGCGGATCAAACCAATATGTTAGCCCTCAATGCTGCCGTTGAGGCCGTTCGTGCCGGAGATCGCGGAAAAGGGTTTTCCGTGATTGCAGCAGAAATTCGCAAACTCGCCGATCGCTCTCGCCAAAGTGCCGATAAAATTAATATCTTATTGGAGGATATCCAAAGCGCAGTTGAGGCAACATCCCAGGCGACTCAAGAAGGAACAAAAACAGTGCAGGTGAATTTTGAAATCGTTAAAGAAACAGCCGTTTCTTTAACCGGAGTGCTGAATGCGATCGCAGAAGTGACCACCAGTGCTCAGGAAATTTCCCTCGCCACCCATGAACAAGCTGTTGCCATTCAACAACTCGTCGCAGCGATCGACCTGATTCAAACTTCAAATTGAAGGATTTTATCCATCAGTGCCCACCCAAGGGGCGAGTGTTCCTTGGGATTAATCCATCCAAGTGAGGTCCGTTGTCGAAAACGGCGGGAAAGTGGTTTGATCTGCCGTCGTCGGACGAGTTATTCTCATGGGTAAATTTTTCGGGTTAGACGAAGGCTGTTGTTGAAGTTGAGTCAACTCTTTGAGGGCTTTTTCATTCGCTGCCGCCAGTTGAAGCGCTGATTTTTTGGTCTCCTCTAACTCAGCACGAACTTTCGAGAGTTGCTCAACCTCTTGCGTGAGTTGTTGATTGACTTGTTTTTGTTTCTCCAACTGAGCATTTAACTTTGTTTGAGCTGTTTTTTCCTGTTCAGCGAGTTGTTTGAAAGTGGCTAATTCTGTCTCTAGCTGTTTCACTTGAGTTTTTTGGTCCTGCAATTGCTGTTGCAAATTCGCATTAAGACGCCCAAATTCTTCATTACGCTGCTCCGCTTGATTAAGCTGACCCTCTAAATTTTGGATCAGACTGCGATACTGTTCTAATTCCGATTGAACCTCAGCCAGAGTCCGATCCAAAGCACCATCTTTGTCCCGTGCTTCCTGTAACGCCGCTTGCAACTCGCTCACCGTAGCTTCTAACTCCGAACTGGAATTTTCTCCAGACCCCTCAATCAGTTCAGCTTGAGTATTTTCCCCCAATTCTACTTCTGAATCGGTGGTTTTTTGCGCTTCATTTCTAATTAAATCAGCAATTTTTTTTCTAGGCATCAGTTTCTCCAATCACGCTGTAATTCATCAGCTACTCGACGATAATCCGCCTGAGCTTCTTTTGCATTTTTGCCACGCCATTGGGCGATCGCCACTCCATCGAGGGCCGCCCGTTCATGAGCTTTAAAGGTCCGAACAAACGCATGGCAGGTGGGGATTCCTTCTTCCATCAGCGTATTTTGAGCCTCCAGCGCCTCCCCCAAGGACCGGGAATCCACCCGAGTCAAAACCACGCGATGCGGCACCGCTACGGGAACGATCGCCTCGCGCACCGTTTCAATCAGCGCTGCTAAATCCATCGGCGCAGGGGGAGTCGGCAACAGGACATAATCCGCCGCCTTCGCTACCGCCGCTAACGCCTGCGATCGCAATGCCGGAGGAGTATCCACCACAATTAAATCGTAACCTTGAACCTGGCGTAATTGACTCAAGAGACTCGGATCCGTCTCCTGCGCCAGATCGAAAGCAAAGCCTTTTTTGCTACGCTGAACCCACCACGTTGCCGAAGCTTGAGGGTCGGCATCCACCAGAAGGATGCGCTGTTCCTCCGCCAACGTAGCAGCGAGATTGACTGAAGTTGTAGTTTTCCCTACCCCTCCCTTGCCATTAATAATTGCAAGGATTCGGGTTGCGGGAAGGTCGGGGGTTGCAGATG
>CBFGOM010000014.1:0-53439 GCA_965650385.1 uncultured Oscillatoriaceae bacterium | reverse complement strand
CCTATCTCTACGCTAAGGCAGGGACGGGAATGGTCAAGTGGGGATAGAGGGGGAAGCGATCGCATAGACTGGCGACCCGTTGGCGACAGTCTGCTGCTACGGAGTCATCCTCGGGATTTAAGAGGCGATCGCTGATGATGTTGGCAATTTCGGTAAATTCCTTCGTTCCCATGCCGCGAGTGGTCATGGCAGGGGACCCTAGGCGCAATCCACTAGTGACGAACGGCGATTGGGGATCAAACGGAACCGTGTTTTTGTTCGCGGTGATATGCACTTCGCTAACTAGTTTATCCGCTTGTTTGCCCGTCATATCAATCGATCGCAGGTCCACCAGCATCAAATGATTATCCGTCCCATCGCTCACCAATTTCAGTCCTCGGCTTTGCAATTGGGAGGCCATTGCTTGAGCATTAGCAATCACTTGGCCCGAATAGGCTTTAAACTCAGGTTTGAGGGCTTCTCCGAAGGCGACGGCTTTTCCGGCGATGACGTGCTCTAAGGGGCCGCCTTGAGTACCCGGGAAGACAGCTTTATCGAATTTTTTGCCCAATTCCTCGTCGTTGGTGAGGATTAACCCACCCCGAGGACCGCGTAGGGTTTTGTGGGTTGTGGTGGTGACAACGTGGCAGTGGGAGAGGGGATTGGGATGATGTCCCGTGGCGACTAATCCGGCGATATGGGCAATATCCGCCATGAGATAGGCCCCAACTTCATCAGCGATCGCCCGGAATTTCTCGAAATCAATGATTCTGGGATAGGCAGAATAGCCGCAAATAATCATTTTCGGCTGATGTTGCTTCGCCAAATCCCGAATTTGGTCATAATCGAGGCGTTCGGTTTCGCGACTGACGCCGTAATGTTCGACTTTAAACCATTTGCCGGAGACGTTCACCGGCGACCCGTGGGTTAAATGTCCTCCATGAGAGAGGTCCATCCCCATGATGGTATCCCCCGGTTGCAACAGGGCCAGGAAGACGGCAAAATTGGCCTGAGCGCCGGAATGGGGTTGCACATTAGCATGGGCGGCCCCAAAGAGTTGTTTAGCGCGATCGATGGCGAGTTGTTCAATTTTATCGACAAATTCGCACCCGCCATAATAGCGCTTACCGGGCAATCCTTCAGCATATTTGTTGGTGAGCACTGAACCTTGGGCGGCTAAAACTGCGGCAGAGGTAAAGTTTTCGCTGGCAATCAGTTCGATGCCATCTCGTTGGCGCTGTAATTCTTGCTGGATGTAACCTGTAAGCTCTGGATCGGTGGTTGCTAGGAAGTCTAAGTTGGTCTGAGTCACGGCTGAACCTCTATCAGAAGAAAACAAAACTATCACAAATCTTGGGGAACTGGCTAGATCAACTGGGCTGTTTTGATGCGCGAGTCCAGAAGCCAGAATCACAGGGGCCACCAGAGGGCGATCGAGAAAATTCCAGGATTTGAGACTATTGATTATAGTACAGTATTGATGATTATTTTTCCAGATTTGATAGGCCAATTCTCAATTTGAAGGTCAGACTGATTTAGACAAGCTATTTTGGTTTCTGGAAATCAAGGGTTCATTTTTTTAAGCTTTTTATACAAATTTATGAACTCTCTAAATCTTAGCCAAGTATTTTCTGCCGTGCTAGTTAGCTCGGTTGTAGATTGATTTATCCTGAATATATCAGAATTAGGGGTGGGTATTCCGTCAGAAACTGAAAATTGTTCTTACAGGTTCAACTCCATTCGTGATAGAGGAGTTCACATTCTGGCAATCCCCAAACAAAATCAATTGAACAGTTTTCGTCTTGACAATGCGGGCGAAACTGGAAATCTAACTGTTGCAATTGTGTGTGAAAGTGAACAGCCTTCTACAAATCCGCCGAGTCCACCTCAATTGATCGCCCAAATCCCTCAGTGTCCTAGAGGTTTTCGGGAGGTACCTCGCTAATCATTAGAATTGCTGAAGAATTGCTGAGATTTTTGGACGTTCTTGCTGACAGGGGTCGAAAAATTTAGAAAAATGCAACCCAAGATACGGTTTGCAATATCAAGAAACGTTAAGCTTTAGCCCAAATTTCCCTGGATTTCCAAAGTGTTGACTTAAGATAGATGCAGTGGCATCGGCGATCGCCAGGAGGTGTCAAATGCTGGTTATTGTAATGGAAAATCAAGTGCTTGCTCCCCGGCAAGTCTGTCAAAGCTGTTTACTTGCGGATGCCAGTGGTCAACCCCGGTGGCGGGGGGGGCAACTCAGTTGTGGTTATGTGAAGACAAAATGCTCGGAGGCTCAACCCGAACGCTATCAATGTCAGATGGGATTCACCATCGCCAATATTGATTAGGACATTCCATTGATTCCCTCCTTGATCGCCAGGGTAGAGGCTTTCATCCCCTAGGTCGTGGATCATTCTGTGGATTCGGTTGAGTTGAGAATCGCGGATGCTTTATCATGAAGGGTGCAGATCCGCGAGGCAGTTTTGATCGTGACCCCAAGATGAAAGTCAATCAGGATATTCTCACGCGCTATTTACATAGACTCCGGAATCAACCGGAATGGTTAAGTTTGAACGAGGTGGCAGAGTCCCTAGGAATTGATCGCGCGGCGTCTCGGCGCTATACGAAGATGGCGATGGATTGGGGACTGCTTGAACGTCAACAACTGGAAAATCAACCCACCCAAGTGCGCGCCACAGAAAAACTCGTGGCACTCTCTCCCAGTGAAGTGCGATCGGTGGTCCAGGACAATACTTCCCCGGAATTTTCGCCCTGAGCGATCGCCCTTATTAAGGATTGGGCCAATTCAAGACCCCCTCAGCTTCAGCGATCGCGAGAAGGACAAATCCATCGCGTGGCCTTCTTCCCGAGTCGGTGACCCCCTCCTCTTAAGGTTTCACCCCCTCTATGTGCCAACGGTTCCCAAAAATAAGATACACTCAAAGGTTGCAGCACAGTGGGCGGTTTGCCCGAACACAGGAGACTTAAACCTTGGGGATAGAACTACGAAGTTATGTATTTTTAGACAACTTGCAGTCCCAACACGCCGCCTATATCGGGACTGTGGCCCTGGGGTTCTTACCCCTACCCGGAGATGCTTCCCTGTGGATTGAAATTTCTCCCGGCATTGAAATTAACCGGATTACCGACATCGCGCTGAAATCAACATCGGTGCGTCCGGGGGTGCAATTTGTAGAAAGATTGTATGGATTACTGGAAATTCATTCCAGTTCCCAAGGGGAAACGCGGGCGGCAGGAGGAGCGATTTTGGAGGCCCTCGGGGTGAAGGAACGCGATCGCCTCAAACCGCGCATTGTGTCGAGTCAAATTATCCGCAATGTTGATCCCCATCAAACTCAACTGATCAACCGCAACCGACGCGGCCAAATGCTCCTCGCGGGTCAAACCTTGTACGTTTTAGAAGTGGAACCCGCTGCCTATGCTGCTTTAGCCGCAAATGAGGCCGAAAAAGCCGCCTTGATTAATATCTTACAAGTTCAAGCGGTGGGTAGTTTTGGTCGCCTCTATCTCGGCGGAGAAGAACGGGATATTTTGGCGGGTTCGGCGGCGGCGGTCGCAGCGATTGAAAATATTGTGGGACGTGAACACCCGATGCAAAAACGAAAGGAATAATCATCGGGATGAACTTCGCCGCCTACCCTACCGCCTTTAGGATTCCGGGGAGTCGATCGCCCCTGCTTTGAGGGACTGTTCTAACACTTGTCGCTGTTCGGCATTATGTAAAAAGTAACCACTCATCATCGCCGAAGCTAACATCCGACCCAAATTTTCCCGACTGGTGGTGATAGTAACACCGAAATGTTCCGGAGGCAGAGCGCCTAACATTCCTTTGAGGTTCCGTTCCATGATTTCCGCCGCTGCGCTGGAGGGTTGCGACAGTTTGGCGATCGTCTCCGGGTGCAATTCTTGCATATATTCCCAGAGGCTATTTTCGTCTTCTGAGTCGTTTTTAAAGAAGGAATGCCCGCGATTCGATAAATTGTTCATGGTTTTATTTCCCTTGGATAGTCCATCTTTACGCTTTCTATAGTTCTAAGATAGCAAGCTAAAACCCAGAGTTATAGTGAGCAAAACCGAACTACAGTGACGGATTCTGCGACTCAGACTCCGCCTTTTCCCTGGCCGATGGAACTGAATCAACCTCTAACTTCTATTCGGCATTGAAACCAGACGAGAACGTGTAACAAACCTCATGAGTTTGGGGAGCTTTTATCATAGATAAGCTAAACTACATGACTCCGATAAGTCGAGCTTACCGAACTTGACATCGGGCGGTTTTCCGTACTAACGGGCAATTGACGAATTCATCGCACTTTATTTAAAGTGCTGTTAAAGAATAACTTGTGCTGGTTTTAATTTCTTGACCAGCTTTTTGAACATTAATTTTTTTTTCCCTAAAACAGGAGAGATTTATATGCGGATCGCCCAAGTCGCGCCATTGTGGGAACGCGTCCCCCCTCCGGCTTATGGGGGTATAGAATTAGTCGTGGGTTTACTCACGGACGAATTGGTTCGGCGAGGACATGAGGTCACATTGTTTGCCAGCGGGGATTCCGTGACTTTAGCCCAACTCGAATCCGTCCATCCCAGAGCTATTCGCACAGACTCGACGGTGAAGGAGTATGGAATTTATGAAATGCTCCAACTGAGTCAGGTGTACGAGCGAGCGGATGAATTTGATATTATTCACTCACACATGGGCGCAATTGCTCTCCCCTACGCTAATTTGGTGAAAACTCCGACGGTGCATACGCTACATGGAATTTTCACTCCGGATAATGAAAAGCTTTTTACCTACGCTCGGAATCAACATTATGTGAGCATTTCTCAGGCACAAAGAGAGCCACGATTGGGACTCAATTGTGTGGACACGGTTTATAATGGCATTGATCCCGCGATTTACAAGTTTCGATCGCAACCGGAAACTCCCCCCTATTTGGCATTTTTAGGCAGATTGTCCCCGGAAAAAGGTCCGCATTTGGCGATCGAGATTGCCAAGCGTTCGGGTTGGCGCTTAAAGATGGCGGGGAAAGTGGATCAGGTTGATCGCGAGTTTTTTGAGCGGGAGATTGCACCCCAAATTGATGGCGATCAGATCCAATATTTAGGGGAAGCGAACCACGCGCAGAAATGTGAGTTAATGGGAGGCGCAGTCGTAACGTTGTTCCCGATTACCTGGCGCGAACCCTTTGGGTTGGTGATGATTGAATCAATGGCAACCGGAACCCCAGTGATTGCAATGGAAATGGGGTCAACCCCGGAAGTGATTGCTGATGGGAAAACGGGCTTTTTATGCAAAACGGTGGAAGAGTGCATTGCGGCTATTGATAAAGCGGTAGACTTGAACCGTTACGACTGCCGCGATCGCGTCCTGTCCCACTTCAGCGTAACCCGCATGACAGAAGGGTATGAAGCGGTGTATCAGCAAATCCTCGCGGAACGCTTCACTAAAAATGGGAAGGTTTTCAATAATCGTCTGAGTGTGGCCTAAGTTAGCAAGGGTATAATATCTACCCAAAGATATAAGACAAACATCTGAATTTCTGCACTCCAGCGGACAATGATTCCAGATTGTCTCAAGAAACCCGGTTTCTGATCCCCAGGACAAGAAACCGGGTTTCTCGTCTAAATTTAGGGGGAATGATCCCAGATTATCTGAAGAAATCGGGTTTCTGACCCAAGTTTTGTCATCCTAAAATAGAAAGCTATAATAAAACAGGCGGTCGTAAAACATTGGGTTCAGTCCTAAATTCCTGCGACTGCCTTTTTAATGTGTACGTGCAAGTCTGAGGATTATGTCAGATACCGTAGAAATCGAAGGGAAATTATTCGTTCCCGCTGAAGCAGGAGCGATCGCCCAATGGCCGAGTGTGGTGAGTGAACATCCCCAACCGACCCTCACCCTCAAAGATGACGATCTATTTTTAATTACCGATACCATTGGTAATATCGCGGGTTTGCTGACGGATGAACGGCAAGGTAGCATGGGTTTATTCTGTCACGATACCCGCTTTTTAAGTCGGTTAGAACTGCAAATTGAGGGTCATGCTCCCATTTTGCTCAGTAGCAATGCTCGCAAGGGATTCGCAATGTCTGTATTGTGTGCAAATCCCCGGATCGGCGATCGCATTCGGGCGGAAACGATCGGCATTCAACGAGATATTATCTTGAATGGCGGGTTGTTTGAAGAACTCAAGGCAACAAACTATAACACTCACCCGGTTAAATTTCAACTTACCCTCAGTTTTGGGGCTGATTTTGTAGACTTGTTTGAAATCCGGGGATTTAATCGGGAAGGACGCGGCCAGCTTTTGCGCCCGGGTCAACCGGAGAATGGATCGCACAAGGGTAATGGTTCTGGGGAATTCGGGGAAAGTCCGGAACTGATGAAAGAAGAAGACACCCCGGGGCGATCGCTGAGTTTCTTGGGGATGAAATCCCCCCCGGAACTGATGTTAGCTTACCAAGGACTAGATGGGTCACTGATGGAATCCCGCATCAATTTTGTCCATCGCCCCCCGGATTATCTCGACGGATATACTGCCGTTTGGAACTTAGAGTTAGACTCTCACGAAACCCAAGTCTTCGGGTATCGGCTGCAACTGCTCACGGACAACCGGCCTACAACGGCTGGAAATACCCCAGGAAGCTTGACGCAAGCGAAGGCATCGGTTTTGATGGAAGCGGAAGAATGGCAAAATTCGGCGACCCGGATTCGCACTAATAATAAAGCCATTAATGAAGCGATCGAGCAAGCGGAACAAGATATCTATTTGCTGCGGCAAAGTTGGGGGAAAGGCAAAGCGCTATCGGCAGGAATTCCCTGGTTTTCGACTTTGTTTGGACGAGACTCGATTATTGCAGCGTCTCAAACCCTGATTTTAGACCCGGCGATCGCGCGATCGACCCTGGAAATTTTGGCGGACTATCAAGGCAAAACCTGCGATGAATGGCGGGATGAACAACCCGGTAAGATTTTGCATGAAATCCGCTTAGGGGAAATGGCGCGATGTAATGAAGTTCCCCATACTCCCTATTATGGCACCGTCGATGCAACGCCGCTATGGTTGATGCTGTATGCGGAATATTATGCTTGGACTCACGATCGCGATACTCTTGATCGCCTCTGGTCCAATGCGATCGCCGCGATGGAATGGATTGATCGCGAGATGGAAGCGACGGGATATCTCACTTATTCTTGTAAATCCAATCGCGGATTGGCGAACCAAGGCTGGAAAGACTCCAATGATTGCATCGTCGATCGCGAGGGCAAATTAGCCAACCCCCCGATCGCATTATGCGAAGTGCAAGGCTATGTCTATGCCGCCAAACAGCGTCTGAGCGAACTCGCCCGCTTGAAAAAACGCCTGGATTTGGCCGAACGGTGGGAAGAAGAAGCCCGTAACCTGAAAAACCGCTTCAACCGCGATTTTTGGGTTTCAGACCTGGATTTTTGCGCCTTAGCCTTGGATGGAGAAGGAAAGGCGATCGATGGCATTGCCTCAAATCCCGGCCATTGTTTAAACTTGGGCATTTTTACTCCAGAAAAGGCCCAAAGCGTGGCAGAACGACTCCTTGCACCGGATCTGTTTAGTGGGTGGGGAATTCGCACCCTAAGCAGCTTATCTCCGGCTTATAATCCAATGGGATATCATACCGGGTCGGTATGGCCTCATGATAATGCCTTGATTGCTTTGGGATTGCGATCGCAAGGGTACATTGATCAAGCCCTAGAAGTGACTGAAAGTATCCTGGATATGACGATCACGCAGCCCTATCAACGGCCTCCAGAACTGTTCTGTGGATATGATCGCAGTGAGCGGACTGAACCTGTTCAGTATCCCGTCGCTTGTTCTCCCCAAGCTTGGGCGAGTGGCAGTATCTTTCAGTTTATTCATACGATGGCGAATCTCGTACCCGATGCGCCGGGAAATTATCTGCGGATTATTGACCCCGCCCTACCGGAGGCGATTGAACGTTTGTCTATGCAGAATTTGCGCGTCGGTTCCACCCTCCTGGATTTAGAATTTGAGCGGTCCGGAACCACCACCGCCTGCCGAGTCACGAAAAAACGCGGCAATCTCCGGGTAGTGATTGAAGCGTAATCACCGGCAGGATGTAGCGGGAGTATAAAGCCCGTCTACATCCGCCTGACCCGACCCGGAATCTGTGGGAACACCTGGGGACCGACTCTATCTAGGAAGCCAGCCCCTCCCACGGATTCAGGGATTGTCCCCTTCCTAATCGGTGAGGAAGCATCATCTTTTGGCAGAGGTAGATTTATATCTTAAAGCAGAGGGGAAAGCACAGGAGTAAGAGATAAAGTGAAAGAGTGAACATTTAACCCTCTTACTTTAAAGGAAAATATAACAATGCAACTCGTAGATATTTTGATTGCCTGGTTAGTTACATTTAGTAGTTTGCTGTTGATTTCTCAATTGCCCTTGGGGATTCAGATTGATAGTCCACCCAAAGCGCTGATGGCAGCGGCAGCCTTGGGGGGATTAAATGTGCTAATTTTACCCCTGCTCAAAGCTGTATTTTTCATCCCCAATGTGCTGACTTTAGGCTTATTATCCGGGGTATTCGCCTTTGTGATGAACGTGCTGATCTTTGCGATCGCGGCCCGTGTGGTTCCGGGTTTTCGGTTGGAGAAAGGTCTCACCACTGCTATTTTCGGGGCACTGGCTTTAGCGTTAGTGAGTAGCTCGATTGAAACGATTTTACTCTAAAGCCACACTAACGCTCGGTGGTAGCTAGGGCAGAAAGCGATCAAGGGCGGCTTTGAGTTCTTCAATTTCGTCTTCGATATGGCCTTCTTGGGCCGCGCGGGCGAGGCATTCGGTAAGATGTTCGTCTAGGACGATTCGGGCAACGCGATCGAGTGCACCGCGAACCGCCGCCACTTGTAAAAGGACCTCTGGACAAGGACGACTTTCTTGAACCATTGTTTTAATGCCCCGGATATGGCCTTCAATACGAGAGAGGCGATTGACGAGGCGACGCAAGGATTCTTCGCTGTGAACATGAACATGGGAGTGCTTGTCTGAGTCATGATCGTGACTGGGGTGGGTGTGGAACCCGCCGGAATCGTGATCGTGATCTGGGTCCGGCCCGGGATGAGCAGTGGAGAGGTCAGATAGAACCATGAGGGATTGTCCAAGGCGGCAGTAACACTCAGTATTTTATCCTAGTTCGGGTGCGATCGCCACTTTTCTAGCTGTCCACTGTTTCAAAGGGGTGGGGAGGGTTGAACCCGTTACACCGGAAAGATGAAACAACCACTTTAAAGAGTGCCACAAGCTCTCGTCAGTAGTTTCTCGGATAGCTCATAGTGGATTCATCGAACTAAAAAACGCATCTATCATGGAAATTATTACCTACTTCTTCCAAAAATCTACTGAGTCGAATTCCGTTCCTTCGGAACCCTCTCCCCCGCCTCAACCTACCCTAGAAAATGACCTCGTGCTACTGATGCGCGTTGCCTGAACCCCTTGAACCTGTGACCGCGATCGCCAAGGATCAGCGAAAGTATCACCCAGTTCTACCCTAAATCATCACCGGCTACTTTGTAAAAAAATGGGATAATTTAATTGTTGAGCTGAAATCCTATCCTGTTTCCCATTTTCAGGTAGTTATCAATTCTTTGTTCATAAATGGTCTAGGGTGATGTAAGCTAGAACTAGGATGGTTAGAACTCGACAAACTCTGCCAACCCCTATCCAGAAAAAGAGGATCAAGTCATGGAAAATGACACCCAAACGACGACGACTTCTCGACCCCTGTCGAACTCCATCAAAGAATTGGCCGAACAGTTCCTGCGTGCACTGAGCTACTCCAGCCACATCCGGGCCAGTTTTCGGAAGCATCGCCTCCACGAAGCAAGTTGGACGCTTTAAACTTTAAACTCTGTTCCCCTGGTAGTCCCAGGGCGTTAATTCTTTGAATTTACTGATATTTAATCCTTTCAAAGTTGAAAAAGCCCCCATCGATGGGGGCTTTTGTTTGGGTTTCTACAGCAACCCCCTCATCTGCCGGGAGTTACCGTAAAGGTTAGAAACCCGAGTTGGGAACAAAAATGGGGGTGATTAGCAATACATTCGGTTAAGAAACCGGGTTTCTGGTTTGAGCGGGTCTACATATTGTACCGGAATCCTAGACTGGCGATCGCGCCAATCTGTCGGGGTAATTTCAGAAATTACCCCGACAATCTACAAACGGTGATGGGTTAGTCTTGTTCTGATGTATCGCAGGCTGCTAGGATGGTGGGCTAGAGTAGGTGAGTTAGCGATCGAGTAAACCAGCGGATTTCCAAGCTAAGTAGACGACTAAAGCCCGACCGAAGTCCTGGGCTGCTTTTTCTAATTCAGTCTGGGGAGGCGGAGTTTGCGGAGGATTGAGAGAGGGGGGTTGCGCGTTCATAATCGGGGTTTTGTCCATCGGGGTTCTAGTCTTAGTATCCGGACTATTTGTGAGTTTTAGCAGAGAAATTCAGACAGTTTTTGAGCTGTCCCGGGAGAACTTGAACCAGTTGGGTAACTGTCTCCTGGCAAGTTAGGGTATTTGTTAGGCGATCGCCACCGGAAAAACATCCACTCGCAATAGTGGAACAGTGCTATCCCTAGGCGGAATAGCAGCTTCAGTAAACTGCAATTACTACTCGCAGTTAGGGATTGCTATGTTACTCCGTCATATTTCTGTCTTAGTTACTTTAATACTGACTTTAGGTAATGCCCCCGCTCATGCTACGTTTAATGATTTCGTGAGTTCCCCTAGAGTTCCTGAACTCCAGAGGATAGATCCCCATGAGACTGCCTATCGAACTCCAACAGCGACTCAAACGCATTTAATCTTATCTTTAAGCGATCGCCGGGTGTATGTTTATCACAATCGCATCTTGCAGTCTTCTTATCCCGTTGCGGTGGGTAAACCCGGTTCAGAAACGCCTCTGGGGACATTTCAAGTCTTTCAAATGGTCAAAAATCCCGTGTGGGAAAGTCCATTTACTGGGGAAGTTATTCCCGCCGGTGTACCTCAAAATCCATTAGGACCTAGATGGATTGCCTTTTGGTCGGACGGCAATAATGCGATCGGGTTTCATGGGACAGACTCTCCGGAGTCCATTGGACAGGCGGCATCCTGGGGATGTGCCCGAATGTTAGATGCCGATGCGATCGCTTTGTATGATCAAGTTGAAATTGGTACAACAGTTACCGTGATTCCTTGATATTTCTGAATTCTTAAAACCTCTTGTCAGAACCTCGCCGAATTATAAACAATAGCCGCTGTCTCCCCTGCTTCACCGGAGGCATCGGCTATTTTAGCACAACTCCTGGACCGAGAATGGGGCAGGATTGTTCACCCGATCGCCTTGCTGCTTCCCTGCAAAATCCTTCTGAGGGTTGATCGCGATCGCCACTTCAGTTGCCAAGATAGAACCATCAAAGGAGCGATCGCTTGTTGCTCCCCATTGAAGCAAGCCCTGGTCACTACTGGCAAATTTATGACACTGTTCAAACAACTTTATCTCAAATTTCGATATTATATCATTGGTCTGTTCTACTTTCAATATACTATTCCCGCTATCCTTTACTCCTGGGAACGCGATCGCGTAGAACGAGCAGAACCCAAGCTGGGTACTGCGGAACCCTTTGATAGTCCGGGAAAATTACTGAATGCCGAAGCGACTCCGAGGGGCGCAACTTTCTATTTTGAACAAGTTGAACTGCATATTTCCTTTTTAACCCGGGATTTAGTGCGAGTGGATTGGAAACCAGGACTGGAACCGATTCCTTATGCGATCGCCCGTCAGGATTGGCCCGAGGTAAAGACTACTTTGGCAGAAACCGGGGACGGATGGACCCTGGACAGTGGGGAGTTACAGATGGCAGTCGCTTGGGATGGATCGCTACAATGGCGCGATCGCACAGGTGTCCTCTTCCGCCAAGAACAACCCCCGCAACGCAAACCGGAAGGGTGGATTCATCGTGCCCCCCTAAAACAAGAAGAAAGGATTTATGGGTTGGGAGAACGTGCCTCTTCCCTGAATTTGCGTCAAGCTGAAGATCAAGAGGGCAACCCCAAAACCTTTAGAATTTGGAACTTCGATGCTGCCGGAAAATATACCCCGGGTTCTGATCCTATGTATATTTCCATTCCCATTTATATGGGCTTGCATCACAACGGCAGTTACCTAATTTTCTACGAAAACTCTTATGAGGGTCATTTTACCTTTGCCAATGTAGCCACCGCTGATTTTGAGGGCGGTCCTCTGCGTTACTACTTGACCTCTGGTCCACCGCAGCAGTTGTTAGAACGTTATACAGAACTAACCGGCCATTCCCCCTTACCCCCTCGGTGGGCGCTGGGATATCATCAATCCCGCTGGGGATATCGCACGGAAAAAGTGATACAAGAGATAGTGGATGAATTTCAAGCGCGGGATTTGCCCTTGAGCGCGGTTCACTTGGATATTGATTGTCAAGTCGGGTTTCGCGCCTTCACCATTGACCCCGATCGCTTTCCTAATCTCCCCAAATTTACCCAAGACTTGCTAGATAAGGGAATCAGGTTTATCGCCATTCTCAATCCCGGAATTAAGTATAGCCGGGATAGTAATTTGTTTCTGGAAGGTCAATTACTCGGTCTCTTTTGTACCCGGTCCGATGGCACGTTAGTCTCGGCCCCGGTTTGGCCCGGTTGGTCTGTGTTTCCCGATTTTACCAACGCCAAAGTACGCCACTGGTGGAGTCGCCAGTATCGCTATTTACTGGATGCGGGAGTCACCGGATTTTGGCATGATATGAATGAACCGGCCTGTTTTGTCGCCTGGGGTGATGGCACATTACCCCCGCGATCGACCAAGCATTTTATGGAAGGTCGAGGCGGAGACCATCGGGAAGCTCACAATTTGTATGGATTGCTACAAGCTCAAGCGGGATATGAGAGCTTGTGCAATCATCACCCCGATCGCCGTCCCTTTATCGTGTCCCGGTCCGGTTGGGCGGGATTACAACGGTATGCCTGGACTTGGACTGGGGATATCGAATCCAGTTGGGGTGCACTCCATCAAACCATCGCTACCGTAGTCGGGTTAGGCTTGTCCGGAATTCCCTACAGCGGTCCCGATATTGGCGGATTTCAGGGAAATCCTTCCCCAGAGTTATACTTGCGCTGGTTCCAAATGGCAACCTTTTTACCCTTTTATCGCACCCATTCCTCCAATAATGTGGAAGCGCGTCCGCCCTGGGTCTATGGCGAACCGACCTTTAGTATAGTCAAAGCGTTTTTAGAGTTGCGCTATCGGTTGATGCCTTATTTTTATACTTTAGCCCAAGAAACGAGTCAGAAGGGATATCCTTTAGTGCGTCCGCTGTTTTGGGCCGACCCCCAAGACTCACACCTGTGGGACATTGAGGATGGCTTTTTACTCGGGGATGCGCTGCTGGTTTGGGCAGTTGCGGAGAAAGGAATGCGATCGCGCTCAGTGCGATTACCTCAAGGAACTTGGTATGATTTCTGGCAGGAACGGCAATTCTCGGGCGGGCAAGCTGTGACAGTGGAAACTCCCTTAGAACAGATTCCAGTGTTTGTCAAGGCGGGGAGCATTCTACCGATGGAAGAAGGAAATAGTCTAATCCTCAACCTCTATCCCCCGGTGCAAGGGTCTGGATCAGGCTGGATCTACAGTGACGCGGGAGATGGCTACGGAGAAGGGCGAAGCGATCGCTTTTATATGGTCCGAGATGACCAAGGACTAGAAGTGAGATGGGAGGAAGACGGAACCTATCCATTCCCCTATACTCAAGTACAAATTCATTTGCACGGATTCCAGCCTCAGCAAGCCTGGATAGACGATCGCGAGGTCGAGATTCAGGGGAGGCTGATTCAGGGAGAACGATTTAACCGCTTGTATGTGAGAAAATTAGGCTGAATGCTGGAAGGAGGAAAGTAGCGATAGGACAAAACTTCCGCAATTTATAACATTAACCCCTAAAAAATGGAGAGGCAATTCGCGAATTGTCTCTCCATTTTTTAGGGGTTGCTCTCCAAAAATTTGTAAATTCAAAAGAATAACTAGACGATTATTCTTGATGCTTCTGTCCGCTTGGGGAATGGGAGTGAGAATAATGTCAGCTTCCTGCATAGTCAGGATTGGCTATTTTGATGGCATCCACCGGGTAATCATCTTCCTCACTGTAGGCATTATTCAGGTGATGACTGGATAGGGAAAACCAGGCTTCCTGTTCTGATATTTGTTTGGGGACCAGGGTAACAATCAGTTGGGTATTGGGTTCAAGCGGGTAGGGTTCATCGAGTTGAATAGACTGTCCATCAAAATGCGCGGATAAGGAAACAATTTTCATGGATGAAATTAAGTTCAAAAGGATCACTTTTAGTGTACTCTATCCTAAAATGTCTTGCCTTGCGCTGTCTGGCACTCCTCGAAAGCTCTATACTCCATGAGTCGGGGAACCGCTACAGTTGGACCGATCGCGGAAGCAACTGAGCGATCGCCTGGGCTAATTCCAAGGGTTCGACGGGTTTGGGAATGTGAGTATCAAATCCGGCGGAGAGAATGGCTTGGCGATCGCTCTCTCCGGCGTAGGCAGTGACGGCGATGGCGGGTAAGGTTCCCCCTTCCTGGGGTGGACGCGATCGCAGGGTGCGAATTAGGGCGTAGCCGTCGAGTTCGGGCATTCCAATGTCACTGACCAAAATATCCGGTTGCCAGTCGTCAATTACAGCAATCGCTTTCTCTGCTGATTCGACTGCCTGTACTCTTGCGCCTTCCATTTCCAGCAGAAAAACTAAAAACTCCCGGGTATCAGGTATATCATCAACCACCAATATTTTTATACCCTGTAAGTTAGGCAACTCCGGGGGGATAGACTCCGGGGAAGAGGATTCCCCAGACCCCGGTAACAAAGGGAGACTCACGGTAAAGGTCGCTCCCTGTCCCACTCCGGGACTTGTGGCCCAAATTCTGCCACCATGTAATTCTACTAAGTGACGGGCGATCGCTAGTCCTAATCCGAGTCCACCAAAAGTGCGGGTGGTGGTACTATCCGCTTGTCGGAAGGTTTCAAACACATGAGGCAAAAAGTCTGGGTCAATTCCGGATCCGGTATCTTGTACCTGAATTTGTGCACAATCTTCTCTTTGAGTGAGAGAGACGGTGACTTGTCCTCCTGGGGGAGTAAACTTGACCGCATTGGACAGGAGATTCCAAATCGCTTGCTGCAATCGGTTAGAATCTCCCAAGACTTGTCCAGTTTGGGGAGAAAATTCGGTTAAGATTTGTATAAATTTGGCCTGGGCAGCTAGGCGGACGGTTTCGATCGCCGAGTCAATGACATCAGCCAGTTTCACAGGCGTTTCAGTGAGAATCAGCTTACCCCGCAAAATCCGAGAGACATCAAGTAAGTCTTCGATCAGTTCGGTTTGTAATTTGGCATTTCGTTCGATGCTGTTTAAGGCTTGTTGGGTTTTTTCTGGGGAAAGTGTCCCTTTTTTGAGCAGTTGTGTCCAGCCTAAAATGGGGTTGAGGGGCGATCGCAATTCATGGGATAAAATAGCAAGAAATTCATCTTTAATCCGGTTAGCAACTTCCGCTTGTGAGCGGGCTTCTCGTTCCAGTTCCAGGAGGTGCAATCGTTCTTGTTCCTGCAATTTGCGATCGGTGATATTATTAAAAGAAATGGCTACACTATCCTCTAATTTGACCGCCATATTCCGGAACCAGCCGCGAATTCCATCGGTTTTGTATTCCAGTTCGATATCATGGGGAATCCCGGTTTCTACCACTTGGACATACCGCTCAAATAGCTCACTATTGGTTTGATTTCCGGGTAGGCGATCGCTCAAACGATGCCCCACTAATTGAGCAATGGAATACCCCAAAAGTTCGGCAGCTTTGGGATTAGCATAATCCCACTCAAAATCAATAATTTCTCCGGTGGAATTGCGGATGGGATGCAAAATGGTGAAGGCATCTAACGAGAGTTCTTGGGCGACGCGAAACCGTTGCTCACTCTCTCTCAGGGCTTCTTCCGCCAACTTGCGATCGGTCACATCCATGTTAACGCCAATCACCCGCATAGGCTTTCCATTTTCATCTTGAAAGGCTCTCGCTTTGGCGACAATCCAGCGCAGTTGACCATCAGGTCGTTGAATGCGAAATTCGCTATTAAAATCGACTCCATTCTGACTACAACATCGGGCTTGATGTTCTACCCGGGTGCGATCGCTGGGATGAATCAGGGCAAGCAAGGTTTGAAAGGTCCCATCAAAGCCACCGGGTACCAGTCCATACATGGAATAGAGTTCTTCCGTTAGAAGAATTTCTCGGGTTTGTAAATTCCAATCACATATCCCAATTTTGCCGATATTTTGAGCTAAGGCTAACCATTTTTGGTTACTTTCTAAGGTTTCTTCAGCCCGTTTGCGATCGCTAATATCCACGGTAATTCCATCAAACCGGATTGGTTCTCCCGTTTCGCTGTAAAAGGCTCGTCCGATCGCGCGAATCCAACGGATTTTGCCGGTAGGATCAACCGTGCGATAGTCAATTTGATAGGATGTACCCTCGGCGATCGCCCGCGTAATCTCTTCCTGAGTGCGATCGCGGTCCTCTGGATGTAGGGCGTTATAAAATAGGTCGATGGTGACTTGGATCTCGGGAGACAGTCCGAAATGTTCTTTACACTTGGCATTCCACTCTAGTTTATCAAAAGGGAGGTCACAATACCATAAGCCTAACTCCGACGAGTCCAATACTAGATCCAGGCGTTGCCGTCCAATCTGGACCGCTTCCTCCATCCGCTTCTGATTTGTGATATCTACACAAGCGCCGGTTATATACAAAGGAGTCCCCGCCTCATCGGTAAACGTCTTTCCTTTATCAAAAATCCATCGGATGCTGCCATCGGGACAGAGAATTCGGAACTCCATCTCGAAATCCTTACTCGCCTTGCCACACTTTTCTACCTCACTTTTCAAGGCGTCTTGGTCATCGGGATGGACCAGGGAGACGAATTCCTGTAATGTTGTGAGGCAATGGTCTTCTGATAGGCAAAACAACCGATTCATGGTCTCATCCCACTCCACAGAATCGGTTTGAATATTCCAGCGATAGGTTCCTGTTTCGGAGGCCAATAACGCCGCCTGTAATCGCTCTTGGCGATCGCGCAGTTGCCGTTCTACCTGCTTTTGACGGCTGATATCCAAGTTAATTCCCGCCCAACAGATCGTCTCTCCTTGGTCATTTTTGACCGGAACGCCTCGGGATAACATCGGATGCCACTTGCCATCGACACCGCGAAAGTGATGCTCTCGATCCCAGATGCCATCGGTTCGCAAGCACTCTTCCCATAAGGCGAGGGTCTCCTCACGTTCTTCCGGATGCATCACTTGGGTCCATCCCATTCCCGCACATTCGGCGAGGGTCAGTCCGACTAGGTTTTGGAAGGATTCACTCACATAAACGGCCCGACCTTCGCGATCGCAAATCCACATTCCATAGTGTAGCGTTTCCCCGATCGCCTGGTAGAGGCGTTCGCTGTGCTTTAAGGCTTCTTCAGACTGCTTGCGATCGCTGATATCGCGCAAATAAATAAATAACCCCAGATTAGACGGACAAGCCTGAATCTCTAACTGCATTTTTAAGGGTTTATAAAGCACTTCCAAATGGACCGGGACTTGTTCCTCCATTGCCCTTCTATATTCCCGTTCCACTTCCGTTCCCACCGACCAAGGCCATAGTTCCCAAGGGGTTTTACCGATTAATTCTTCCGGCTGTTTTTGATTAATACCCGAGGGTTCTCCGTTGATTTCAAGGATTTGCCATTCTCGATCTAAAGAAATAAAAGCATCAGTCATGCTTTCTAACATCTCGATCGCCTGATCTAACTGTGTGATCTCGACCCGTTTCCCTACTACTCGTTTTGAAGGTTGCTTTTCGGGGTTGGTCTCCGTAAATGTAAACACCCGATATAGCAAAACTCCTTCAGAATTTTTAATAGAATTTACCTCGGTGATTCCAGTAATTTTTCGGCCTGTTCTCCCTAACTGTACCGAGTTAAATGTATGAAACCCTCCGTTATCTGCTAACTGAATGGTGTTTCTCAGTTGGCTGTGACATTCTCGGGAAAATAACTCAAAAATTGAGCGGCCCATCAGCTCTTCCACCTCATACCCCTGGATTTTTGCCCAGGTGGAATTTACCTGTTCTAAGCGCTGCGTGTTAGCGGAAGCGATCGCCACCCCAGGTCCGGCCCTTTCTGCTGTGATTTCCTCGCCCTCTAAAGTATTTTCAAGGTTAGAGGAAGGGGGGATATTTTGATAATAAATGACGAACCCTGTAGCGGAGGGAATGCCCTGCGCTTTGATCCCGCGATTGAGGTGGGGGTAAAAGTGTTCAATTTCCACGGAAACTCCTTCGGCGATCGCCCGATCAAGTTCAGGCTTCCAGGATGAGGCGATCGCCCTGGGAAAACTCTCCCACAAAATTGTACCGATCAATTGCTCTTGACTTCTTCCCACGATTTGAGCGCCCCTTTGATTAATATAGGTGATGCACCCTAGGCGATCGCAGGCGGCCAAACCATCGGTTATGCCCTCAAGAATCGTGAGAAATTGGTCTTGCATAGTCGTCTTTCAATGGACGGTACAGGTTTGATGAGTCAATTTGTGGTAAGAATAATTAATCAGCTTTTCATATCCCTGACCCTTCTACCTTTCAATTCCAGGGTGAACAGAACTCGCTTTACTCATCACTGTTACATAGTCCTGTAGCACCCGAGCTAAAGTGCAGGTGAGGTCATATCTACTACTGGATAACAGAACCCAGATAGTAACTTTTATCATTGAATATTACTAGAACATTTGAAAAATGTCAAGAAGAAAGACCCGGAACGGAAGTATGAGATTCTAGTATCTGTTGAATCCCGATTTGTGTGTTCCAACCCGATTGGCAGTTAAAATGTCAGAATTGCTTAACGCCACTACCCTTGTTACTCCAATCGGTAGAGAATTGCTCGTTGCGCATTCATTTTTTCTTAAGCCTGATTAAAAATCAGATATAATATTTCTCCTAGAATAAACAACATGAACCCCGAACCAATGGCAAATAAAACATTTAAAAGTGAGTGACTAGGACGGTTATTTTTCATAAAGAGTAGAAGGTTAATGAGTAACAAAAGCACCCGCCAGAACAGCCCTTAGCGTTGAACTGGCGATTGGGAATACTCGTCCCAAAGATTTATATTGATTAACCGTTAGCATAAGCGGTATCCCCCAAACTTTGAATCTGTCGCCGGGAAGAATTCACTTCAAAACTCACTCAATTTCTCCCAAATTATTTACCCCGGAATGAGTTCTCGGAATTTCGACCCCCTTCAAAGATTTCCTTCTTTAGACAGAGGTGAGACTGTCTTTCTTTCTTTTAATGTGAAACCTTAGAGCAGCTATGACCACAGAAAACCCCCAACCGGGGAAAAATGGTCTCCCAGAGCAAGCCTTCGCCCGGTTGCTTTCACTCAAAAGGCAGGCGGAAAAAGCTAATCGTGGCTCAAACTACCCTAGGGGAACGGTGTTTCTGGGCAACGTTCCTCAGTCTTCACGACCCGCACAGCAAGAGAAATCCGATTGATCATGTTCAATTTACAGAGTCGCGATCGCCTAGTTCATTGCCCAACCCTTGGCGGCATTCCCCTCGCCCTGGGTTTGCTGGCAATGTTCCTCATCGCTTGTCAAAGGGACAAGCTCATCAATACCCCGATAGAAAACCCGGACCTTGTTGCTGCATCTGAGGCCATAGAACCCACGGAACACCTAATTGGGAACATGATCACCCTCCGGGCTAAACCTATGGCTCAAATCAGTCCCCACAGCTTCACCATTCAGGATGAGGGCGTATTCGGCAGCGACCCAATTTTAACGATCAATGCTTCCGGTGTGCCCGTGATTGTCCCTCTCAACCCACAAACCCCCCTGCAAGTTACGGGGACAATGGTTCGGTTGATTGCGATGGATATCGAACGAGCGTACGGAATTGAACTTGATCCTACCCTCTATGCTGAATATGAAGGCAGACCCGCGATGATTGCTCAATCAATTACCTTCTCACCGGAACCGCCTGAAGTGACCCAAGATCCGACGCGCTACTATAATCATGTTTTGGCAGTCCCTGGGGAAGTGGTAACAAGAGTTACTACAAATTCGTTTACCTTAAAGGCATCGGGTGCAATGGAAGGCAACAATTTGTTGGCGATCGCCCCGAACTCACCGGAACCCCTGGAACCGGGTGAAACGATTCTCGCCACAGGCATTTTACGTCCTTTTGTCCTCTCAGAAATTGAGCGAGAGTATCCTTTAACTGGGGATGAAAAGGTTAGAACACAGTTGGTTACCGACTATATAGACCAACCTGTATTCATTATCGATCATATATATTCTCCAGCGATCGCCCGGTAATGGGGGGCGGGTCAAACTCAGGTTTCCAGAGGGTTTAGGGTTAATTTCACCCGGTCTGTATCCAGCGTAAATGAGGGTAGAACTCATCCGCGATCGCGACAGACAAAGAGAAAGGACCCAGCAAACCGATTTCCATCCGCTGAGTTCAAAGCATTCACATCAAAAAGCTCGATTAAAAAGAGGATAAACACTTGAAGTTTGGCAACCTGGTTGGGGCAATTGCTTTAATTATTTCTTTGATTATTATCTGGGAAATTAGAACTATCTTATTACTGATTTTTGCGGCAATCGCCTTTGCTACTGTCCTCAACCGGATGGTGCGTCGCTTGCAGCGATCACGGCTTAATCGGGGGTTTGCCATTGCCCTGACGATTGGCCTTCTGTTCGCCATCATTGGGTTATTTTTTCTGTTAATTTTTCCGACGGTTGTTGCTCAATTTCAAGAGTTGCTAGAACTACTGCCTAAAACTTTAGCTCAGTTGCGTGAGTGGTATCAATGGTTGGAAAATTTTGTTCCCAATCAGGTAATTGAAGATATTCAAAATGTTGAATTCCTATCGGAACGAATTTCCAAAATTAGTTTAAGTTGGTTTGGTGGCTTCTTTAGTATTTTCTCTAACTCTTTAGATTTTGTACTAAACCTACTCCTCGTCCTCGTACTCATTATCATGCTTTTAGCCAATCCCACCCTCTATCGGCAGAGTTTTATGCTGATATTTCCAGCATTTTATCGCAGACGAGTGGATGAAATTCTCCAGGGATGCGAAAAAAACTTAGTGGGTTGGGCCATTGGGCGAATTTTTAACATGGTTTTTATTGCGATCGTCAGTGGATTAGGCTTATGGGCAATTGGTGTCCCTTTAGCATTAGTCAACGCCATCATTTCTGCTTTACTGAGCTATATTCCGAATCTGGGCCCGATTCTGGGTTCCATTCCACCTATTGCCCTAGCCTTCTTAGATTCCCCAGTGAAAGGGGTAATAGTCATTGTATTTTACCTCTGTATTGAGCAGCTAGAAGGGCTAGTGTTAACCCCCATGATCATGGAAAATGAAATTTCTTTACCTCCGGCGGTTACCTTAACCTCTATGCTGATTTTTTCTCAATTTTTTGGTCTGCTGGGTTTATTTTTAGCTATCCCCATCGTAGCTGTATTACAAGTTTGGTTGAAGGAAATTTTAGTTAAAGATGTCATGAATAAGTGGATCCAAAAAGGGGCCTATTCTACTCCAGAAAAAGAACCTTTACCCGGTGAACCTTTAACGGATTTTGAGCCATAGGTTCAAATTAAAACCCGCACTTATTAGGGTGCGGGTTGAGGAGATGAGACGTTCTGTATCACAAATCAACGCTGCTCAAGAATCAAAGTTTGATTGAGGCGGCCTGTACCCCGGGTTTCGTGAGTCACCAGATTGCGATCGCCGGTTAACTCCACATAAATGCTGGAATTAGCGGGCGTATAATTCCCGATGATTTCAATTTCATTAGTGCCTGAGTTGAGATAAGACGAGAGGTCGATCGCGGTATAGTTGCCGCGAATCGTTTCCACCACTTTCCCCTCGATGACAATCTCGGCGTTGATGTAAGTGCCGCGATCGCCCCAAACTTCTAGGGCTAATTGGTCAGAATCCACCGTAATTCCAGTGGTTTCTTGGGTTTGAGACAGATTACTCCCCCGTGACTGTCGGGAATATACCGACTGAGAGACCAAATTGGGCCGCTCAAACGGGAAAACCATCCACCCCGGTCGCGATCGGACTAAGTGAGTCAGTTGGCCCAGGCGACTCGGACTGCGGAGGGATTCAATTCTCAATCCCCCCTCGGATTCTACTTGAATTCCCTGTTCATCCACCTGAATTGACATCTGGGACTGGGCCTGAGTTGCCCCAAGCATCAAGGCGGCTAAGGAGGTGAACAGGGCCATCCATCTCACACTATGGGGCGGCCTGATTAAATACCCCACGAGTTTTAGGGTGCTATACATGATTTGGGTCCTCAATACAAAAAACTGTAGATCATCTAACTTCTGCATTTAATTGATCTCAATTACTCAATTAAACGCAGTTGTTCTCGATAGCGAAGGGCGGGATTCTTAATAGAGTTCAGGCGATCAGCGGGATTATCGATATTGATTTGAGGATTGACCTGAATCTGCACGGGATAGCTACTTGGCCTCAGCGATCGCTCGCCCTCTCGGAGGGACTGACGAACAGAACGGTTTTGAACAGCCCGATTCGGTCCGACATGAATTTGAGTTCCTGTAGTTACGGTGGCATTGCGACTACAACTGCCCGGTTTTCCCATGTCTACCGTATTAGTTTGCTGGGCCGGACCTCCGCCACTGATGGAAATTTGCACGCCGGTATCAATTTGCACACATTGGGCAACCGCTAAATCTGTGGCAACGGGGGCAATGGTGAATAAAGCCACAATGGATAAACCACTTAGCAATGAAGATTTTTTCATGAATTTTACGACTCAAGTTAACTTAAAAAGGGAGAAAAAACAGGATTTTCTTCCTAATTTCAGGACAAAAAATTAAGGGGATGCACCAAGATTGAGTCTAATATTACGTTCGGAAACTCCTCAAAATTAGGCCATTAGTGCCGGATAAAATTTTGATTGTTTCGGGAAGAAGGGTTCGGAAGATTAGCCGGAGTGCGGATGAGACTTGGGCTAACCGACTGGTATAAACGATTCGAGGAGGGAACAGCGGAATTGGGAAAGATCCGACCCCGAGGGTCAACATAATATACATTGACGTTCTGGTTAACGGTGTTACCGTTGCCGGTAATCGCCGTTTGTTGGTCAATAGAGGGGGTCGGGGGGCGATTGTTACCCGGGGAGCTTTGTGCGCGCAGGGGAGTGGCGATCGCCACGGTGGACAGGGTAGCGACCAGACCGACTCGGAGCAACTGTGTGAACATAATGGGCACGGTGAGTAAAGGGAATGACGTCGGGATAGATCTCACCCGACGTCAGGATCGGGAGTTGTTCACAGGCGATCGCCTTAATGTTTCTTTTGATAGTGGGGACGAGGGCGAGGTGCGAACCGAGTGCTATCTGCTTCCACAGTCGTTTGACGGTTGCTTTGACGCACTTGATTGTGATGTCCATAAACATCTGCATTCTGCAATTGGTCCTGAACAACCCCTTGATTTCCTAATCCACCACCCCGGCGATCGATATTGGTTTGGGTGGAGTTTTGGTCAACCAAGTTTCCATTGCCAGTCACTACCGCACGTTGTTCACTGGTTTGGACAACGGCACTATCCCCGCTGACGCGGTATCCCCCAGCTTGAGCAGGAAGGGAAGCAATGCTTAAAGTGGCGAGGGTGAGTAAACCCAAGATTCCACTGAGTTTGGACATTTTGACAGCTTGAGGAACGGTGTGAGAAGCCTTGAGAGAGTTAATCATTGTTTTGTCTGGTTTGAAGTGAGTAAGGGATGAAGAGTGAAGCTCGGGTGTAACCCTCTTTAATCCTCTGAACTTCTCCATTAAAGAGCCTCTGTTTTGTCCTGTCAAGGGGTTTTTAGAGTTTGTTTAAGAGCCTCTCCGGGGGATTTTAGGAGTCTTCTTAGGAAAATTTTATGCAGTGCGTGCAAATATAAGTCAAAATAAATTTCTTGTTTTATAACAAATTAAGCAATAATTTATAGTGCAATTTCACCATAAATTAATTAAGGGAGGTTACCTCTGAAATGGGGTAAATCGGTCCGGGAGAAAACAAGTAAACTTTTGTAAAAAAAAGAGGGGGATTTCCCCTCCGAGTGTTATCGTGAATGCAGACGATATACCTTGAATGACTTCCCGCCCCATTCAGAGCGGGATCCGTGATTTGATCGCAGAGTAGGCGTTGCCCAGGTGCTTTTGGGGAGTTCAACGGTCAGCGGTTGCGATCGCCATCTGACCTTCTCCCCCCTTTAATTGTCTACTTTCTCAAAGTTGAGAGATGCCGAATTGATGCAGTAGCGCAACCCGGTTGGTTTTGGTCCATCGGGAAAAACGTGACCGAGATGGGCGTCACAATTGGCACACAAGACTTCAGTCCGACGCATAAATAGGCTACGGTCCTCTTCTTCCGCAATATGCCCCTCCTGAATCGGTGCCCAAAAGGAGGGCCAACCAGTACCGGAGTCAAACTTAGTCTGTGAGCTAAATAATTCCGTGCCACAACAGACGCATTTGTAAACTCCCTTCTCTTTATTGTCGTGGTAGGCTCCCGTGAAAGCTCTTTCAGTTCCTTTCTTTCTCGTCACCTTGAACTGTTCTGGGGTCAGTTGCGCTTTCCACTCGCTTTCCGATTTTTGGATTTTCTGAACCATAGTTCATTCCTCTGCTGGGGTATGTGAAAGTATTATTCTATCGTTATCCTTGCAGAGGGTTGGGGTTGAAGTCCCCACTTTCCGGTAGAGGGAAATCCCACCTCGATCGCCCCGTTCCAAATGTAAGTCCTCATCTAAGTAGGTGGTTTGTAGCCATCCCGAGGCCCACTTGCCTAGGGGCAGTTGCAGCGGTCCCAGAGGGCCGATTTGAAACCCCAGACGCTCAAACCGAAACAGGATGCGATGCTGTTTGTACTCAAAAGGACCTCCCACGATGAGGGAACTTCTAGCAAAGGTGATTTGATTTTCAAACCATAGACGGTGGCAATCGAGACGTTGGATGACTTGCGCGATCGCCTGGTGGTTCATGCCGTTCCCCCCTGCCTTCAATTTCTGCGCCTTGCGCGTTCCCGAGGTCCAGAGTAACCGCCATTCCCCCTCTAGCAATTGGCGATCGCCGCGAATTTGTGCTTTTTCCAAAATGGCGATCGCTTCTTGCACAGTTGCCGAGTCCAAACTGCCCTCTTCTAGTCCTTTCAACAGTTGCGATCGCGCTGTCTGCACTACCTCATCCCGAGTTGGGTTTGTCATGCTCTCTTCTCTCTGCGATTTATTCCCTAATTTATCCAACTTCTGCTCAGAAGTTTCATTCATCTATAAAACCCTCGGAAGCAGGGGGAAAGGGGATCGATGAGGAAAAGGTTACTATGATAGGGATGCTACCGTTCCGATGCCAAGAGCGAGTTAATTGGGTTTTGAGAGAGCAGCGTAGAACTGGGTTGATGGGAACCGTTGAAGGGACTGGTTAAAAAAAATTGTAAAGATGAAACGATTGCCAGGGTTAAAAAAATTCGATTTAACATCGTCGTAAGGGTTGATTTTTGATAAATCAACTCTAGTCGGGTTTATTTTCCCGTCCGGGTTACAGGGTGCCGCTATTTGATGCGATCGCTGATGATTCCCTTAAACCTGGATTCAGACTCAAACTGAACTTTGGCAAAGGATGGACAGTTGAAAATCTGGCAAGGTGATGGATCATACTCACCGACAGTTTAGGGGTATTCTGGTTAATTTCGGCAAAAATCACAGCAGAGCGATCGCTAAAAATCATGTCACTTTTTCGCAAAAAGCAACCAAGTAAAAAGATTGAAAAAGTCAGGGTTTCCAGTTTTTTTCGCGAGGTGAATCGCGCTACTTCCGACTTGAGGAAGGGTTTCTATTTTTAAGCAGAAGGTGGGAGTTTTTGCGGTGGAAGGAGATCAAGGGTTAGGCCAAAATTAAGGTAATCGGATGGGTTCCCTTTCACCTAGGCAGCTCTTTGAGAGGAATTCGAGTTAGATGTTTCAGATGGTTTAACGACAATCCATTGACCTGTAACGGGATCGCGATAGGTCTCAAATGGATTCTGACGGAGTGGGGGCTTTGTTTGCTCTATCATTATTACCCTTGCCTCATGCAACAAAAGCATTCACCTTTATCACTTATCCTAGATAGCTTTTCACGGGGCTTGGGCGACCGGTCTCAAGGGTCGATGCGATCGTTATCACATCAGGGGATGAAGGGGCCTCTGACTTGAATGTTTAATCCCGCCTTGGTTCAAACCCTAGAAAGGGCTGTTTAAATTCGGCTGATTTTGATGGGTTTCACTCTGCAATTCTGATTGAGCCGAGTGAGAAATGGTGTTTCTGGGTTGGGATGCACCGCTGTAGTTTAAACTACAAATTTGCCTCAATTGAAGGTAAATTCCCCATTCAGTTCAGAGGACAGGGGGTTCATTTCTGACCGAAAACTGAATGGGGACTTCATATTAATAAAGATTCGATTCAGGTGAACCAATGGTGTTATCCAAACGTGAATCAGACTCATGACATTTCTCCCAATGTAAGGGAGAAATGACTCTGAGCAGGAATAGAATTCCTGGGAATTTAGTTAGAGGGTTCGGCGAAAAAAATCAAAAACTTTCGTCAAAAGTTGGGCAATGCGGAAATAGGATTGATAGGGGAACGGGAGGGGCAAGGGAAGGGAGTAGCCATAGGTTCGATTTTTTAAGTGTTCTAGGCGCACTGGAAGGGTTACACCTAGGGGTAGGTGAAATGGTATTTCTAAGTTTTTCCACAGGCGATCGAGCATGGGACGCTGTTAATCCAAATTTTTTTAAGAGTTGCCTTCACATTAAGCATGGCGCAAAACCTATTTCCGTGTCAAATGATACGAGATTGCCTAGGCTAATTGTAGGGTCCAGGAGGTCAGATCCTCGGCTTGCCGGTGAAATTCCCAGGGGGGGAAGGTCTAGGGAACGCGAGCGATCGCCCGCTGCGAGGGAGACGGTTGATGCCTGGTTGCACCAAATACTTCCGCTGAAACTCTGGCGCAAAGGAATCCCTTCATTGCATCAGGATACGCTTTTAAAATTATACAAGGGATCTATTGTATCCACAGTGGAAGTCAGACTGAAGGGGGTGAAAAGTACAGGAGATCTGGCTCAGGGCGATCGCTTTTCAGGATTTAAATGTCACCTTGGATTATAAATTTACTCCTCGATAAACCCCAACTTGCACCGGATCAAAGCGGGAATGTGACCCCCAAAGCAGTGGCGACAACCGGAGGGATGGCGGGGAACAATACGGGTGACGCCCGACCTTGCTTGTATGATGTCGGCAAAGACGTCGTTGGATTATTTTAGAGTTATGGAAGAAAATAACATTTTACCGCAATGCTCCGAGGATGATGTGGTGTCATTTCGTGGCAAGCTTTTTAAAGTCAGTCAATTGCGCAAAATCATGGGCCATGCTATGACTGAACAAAACCAACTCAATCATACCCTTTCTAATGCCTTGAAACAAACTGGATTAGAGTTGGGACTAACGGATACCAAAGAATTTTTAAATCAAGGGGTAAAGGGCGAACTCCTAAAAATTACGGGGAAAGGGTGGGAAAAAGGCAAACTCAAAATGAAAATTAGTCTGGAATTTATCCCGGATGTTCCCGAGGAGGCGCTGTGGTCATCTGGAGAACAGCAACCGATGCAGGCAAGTGGCGATCGCCCCTTAGAAGAGACGGACTGGAGTAGAGGAATGCCACAGTCCGAAAACAACGGACACCGACAGCGCTACCCCCGCTAACCAAAAACCGTTACAATAGCATCGCGTTCTTTTGCCCAACGCCTACCCTTTGGTGCTATGACCCATTCTCAAACCCCGATCCAAACGGCTATTTTTTCCAACGACACTTTAATTAAGCTTCCTACCCACAAGTTTTATCGGCAGACGTTCCTCTTTAATGAACTGCTGTCTATCCTGCTGTGGGCCGTTACTCGCGTTTCTTACGATGTCAAATGTTTAATTGATGGGTCGAAAGGAACGGCGATTCAACCCAGTGGGGGATGGGATCGCGGGACAATTCGCTTGTTGGCGATCGCCGGATTCAAGATGCGTGGTGAGGAGAGTGTACATCACATCGATTGTCTGACCAGACAAACCCCCAAGTTAATTCTGCCAGATACAGCAGTCATTCAAGCGGATACCAATCTGATTTGTCGCGAACCCCGTCAAGTCAGCGAAATTATCAAAGAACTCAAAGAAGAAGTGCAAATCGCCTGTGCGGAAACGACCGATTTTGTGAAACCGACTCGGTTAGGGTTTCCCACCATTGAATTTCTGGAACCGGGTAAGGAATGGCGACACGCGGAGATGCGCCTCAATATGGAACTATCTTTTATCAGCGATCGCGGTAAGGGTGATGACAACGGACAACTCAGAGATCGGGCCGGTTCTCAAAGCATTTCCCCCCTCGGTGAGATTTAGGGTCCCTTCAGTGCCTCCTCGTTTACGAGGACCCGATGGGGAAGATGAATCCGGTTTAGTCGGAATGTTGATCTTGCTCAACCCAGAAGGCGATCGATTGAACTAACTCTGCCGGTTGAATGGGTTTAGAAAGATGTTGCTGAAACCCAGCTTCGAGGATTTGCTGACGGTTCGTCTCTCCCGCATAAGCAGTCAAGGCGATCGCCGGAATTCTCCCCCCTCGTTGCGCTTCCCATTGTCGGAGTTCCCGAATCAGCATATAGCCATCCATTTGGGGCATTCCGATATCGCTCAACAGTAAATCCGGAATGGAGGTTTCAATCGCGGCGATCGCCTGTTGGGCCGAATTCACCGCCCGGACATTGGCCCCATACTCCTGCAACACAAATTCCAAAAACTCTAGGGTATCGGGGTCATCATCCACCACCACCAAGGCAATCCCTGCTAAACTGGGCTCACTCTGGGGTAAAACCGACTCCTCTTGAACCGGAGCACCCAAAGATCTCAAAGGAAGAGTCACTGTAAACGTTGCCCCTTGACCCTCTCCAGCACTGTGGGCCTGCACTGAACCGCCATGCAGTTCCACCAAATTATGCACGATCGCCAAACCCAAACCCAACCCCCCAAAAGACCGGGTAGTTTTACTATCCGCTTGCCGAAAATACTCGAAAACATAGGGGAGAAACTCCTGCGCAATTCCTCGACCCGTATCAGACACTTCAATCTGGGCCTGGTTGCCGCTGGATTGCAGACGGAGAGTAACTTGTCCTCCTTCTGGGGTAAACTTCACCGCATTCGAGAGCAAATTCCACACCACCTGCTGCAAGCGGTTCGGGTCTCCTAACACCTCGACGGCCTCCATTGGCAGGAATTTGGTAATCTGAATTCCCTTAGCCTCTGCGATTAACCGGACCGTTTCCAACGCTGATTCAATAATTTTTTCTAAATGGACAGGAAGCATTTCCAGGGTCAGTTTCCCGCGCAAAATCCGCGAAATATCCAACAAATCATCGATCAATCGGGATTGCAATTTAGCATTACGTTCAATGATTTCTAACGCTTGTAACGTTTTAGCTTGATCAAATTTTCGCATTTGCAGCAGTTTGGTCCAGCCTAAAATCGGATTGAGGGGCGATCGCAACTCGTGGGACAACACCGCGATAAACTCATCCCGGATCCGATTAGCCGTCTCCGCTTGTGCGCGGGCACTTTGTTCCGCTTCATATAATTGAGCACGGGCGATCGCCTGGGCGCACTGTTGACCTAATGCCACCATAAACGCGCGGTCTTCTGTAGAAAACTCTCGCGCCTGGGCAAAACTTAACCCCATCGCCCCGATGGGTTGTCCCTGTAAAATTAAAGGAATTGATGCTAAAGCTTGATTATTGGTCTTGTTCCGAAGTTGGGACAGGGTGGGATATCGCTCACTTAACTCGGTTAAATTTTCTTGAAAAATTGGTTGCCCGAGGCGCACGCATTCTGCTAAAGGGACGGCGGCATTGATAGGGATATTCTGCCATTGGTCGAGGATCTCTTGGGGATACCCGATCGCCCCGACAATCTTTAAACTTTTCTCATGATCCGTCAGAATGACCAGGGAACCAGCTTTCGCATCCAGGGCGGCAATTCCTTGATTGACCACCACTTCAGCCACTTGGGCCGGGGTAAGTGCCTCGGACAGGGCAGCGGTCACCCCTTGTAAGCGCGCGGTGCGCATGGCTGCTTGTTCTGCCATCTGCCTTGCTTGTTGCGCTTGTTCGTAGAGTCGGGCATTATCCACGGCGAGGGCGGCACGACGGGCCAGTTCTTCGGCCATATTGAGATCGGAGCGATCGTAACGGCGACCGGATTCCGCCGCCACAAAGGAAATGGTTCCCAAGGACCTGCCCCGGGCAATCATGGGGACGATCATCACGGAACTAAACCCGACTTCTCTAAGAATCTGCAAATGTTCTTCATCCAGGGCCGCCTCTAAGAGCAAGTCTTCCGGAATATAGGGATAGAGCTCCGAGACTCCGGTCCGCAGGACTTGGGGCGAACCCCGGGGGGCTTCAGGATCAACGGGATATTTTTGGTTAAGTTCTTTAGCCCATGCCACTTTTTCGGGATTAATATGGGCAGTAATGGGCGGTTGGAGTCTCCCGTTTTCTTCCACCACCAAGACGGTACACCAGTCGGCGAGGTGAGGTACCGTCAGGTCTGCTACAGTCGCTAAAGTGGTTTGATAATCCAGGGAACTGGAAAGGATGGTACTGGCTTCGGAGAGATACTGTTGGGCGTTTTCCGTGCGCTTGCGATCGCTCTGGTCGAGGGCAAAAAATACCCCCTCGTCGGTGGTATCCTCAAACAGTGCTCCCCCACTAATGGTAGGGACTCTACTCCCATCTTGGCGAATGAATTCCTTTTCATAGGGGGTGCAAAATCCTTGAGCTAAGGCTTCTGCTCTCGCCTCGAAATCTGCCTGATGATACTCTTGTGGGGTGATTTCCTTCCAAGAGAGCCCTTGGCTTTTAAATTCTTCGCGGGTATAGCCTAACATCTCCAGCATGGCATCATTGGCTTCGGTAATCTGGCCTTGTCCATCCCAAAAACCCATACCAATCATGTTGGACTCAAAGACTCGACGAAACCGGGATTCAGTTTTCTGAAAGGCTTGCTGGACTCGTTTATACTCCGTTATGTCCCGCGAAATACTGAGGACAAACTCTACCGAACCTTCAGGTGTTAATTCCGGAAAGACCTTCGTTTGAAAAAACTGCATTCCATCGGATCCGAGAACGTGGTATTCAAACAAGCATTCGCATCCGGTGTCAAAAGTTTGGCGTAACTGCTGTTGATATAGGCAGGCAATCGCTTCGGGAATCCCTAATTCTTGATGGGTTTTGCCGAGAATGACTTCAGCAGGGATCCCTATGGCTTTTTCCAGAGCCTGGTTAATATAAACATGACGAAGGTGGCGATCAAAACGGGCAATTCCATCGGGGGCATGGTCCGCCAGGGATTTGAACTGTTGCTCTTGACGGTGGAGTTCTTCTTCCATAGTTTTGCGATCGCTGAGGTCTTGAGCGCTAATAGCGTGATAAAGGATTGGAACTACTGGGTTTATGCTGGCAGTTGCGGGGATCACAACGAGCAAAATTGTATCATCTTTCCGAATTATGCCGGAACTACAAGGCTTGCATCTAGGCGATCGCTCCTCCTGGGAATCCCTTCGGCTAAATCGGACCTATTTTCTTAAGAATAATACATCTCTAACCCGTTTGACGGTTAATGCTTTGAGGCCATAGCCCTACCTCTGGCCCAAGACTATCAAATCGGTCAAATTTGTGGAGTTCATTATGGATTTGAACTATTCCCTACCTCGATTATTTAACCGGTTCTATCCATTGGTATTCTCTCCCCTCTTATAGACGGGTTGCACAAGGGTCTTGAACTCCTCATAAATCAAACCTTCATTCCTCTAACTTCTGCCTTAATCCGGGGGACGGAAGGGGGATCTGACCGGGAGTTGGGGAGATTTATTCCGAAGTGGGACACGAAATCTCGTGCTTGTTCTTTAGTTTGATCAGTTCGGATAGCTCATGAGGACACTGCTGCGACACATAGAAGGACAGGAATACTAGGGCGAGCAAAGGTAGTTATCTCATGTTAACGGAACTTCAAAACATAAAATCTTATATCTTCTATTAGAAATTTCCGCACCCTCCCCATCAAACGTTAAGCAGCTTTGGCAATTCATCCATGAACACTACTGCACCCCTTTTTTATAGAAATCTTTAAAGAGGCTACTTGGTACTTCATTATTAATTGAATTTAATCTACAAGAGTTGACAGTTTTTGTCAACTGCTTTTAGGACAATTAATGGCGATCGCTGCTTTTACCTGGGCGCTGATTAAAAATCTATAGTCAGCCTTAATTATTCTTATACCCCGCAGCGGGGGCAATGGATTAAGAGGGCTATTTGGTGCAAGGGTTGAACTTCAAAAGAGTAAATGCACCTTTACATACCATATTCTTGTTTTAATATCTGCATTAGATTAAACAAAAAATTGATAAAGGCATCAAAACCCGAATATTTGAGGAGAATACCGAGTGAGGACCCTGTAGCGTTGATCCCTCAAGATTAAGATAAAAAATCCTGAGTCTGACTAAGAATGGGAGCGATCGCTATTGACTACGGCCCGAAGTGGGTGTTAGGGGGTCTTACCCCCTAACTGTGGGCCAAATAGCCTGACAGTCCCCCACTCTTCACCCTTCCAAACGTAGCATTCTTAACCTTATTTAGGGACGCCTTCGGTTAACACTTCATGTCCATCGGGGGTCACCAATACATCATCCTCAATTCGTACTCCAATTCCCCGCCAGCAGTCTGGAATTTCCGGCTGTCCTTCCACGGGTTTGGTTTCTAACCCAATATACAATCCGGGTTCTACCGTTAGTACATTTCCCGGTTCTAAATTCTGCGGGTCTTCTCCATGTTGATACACTCCTACATCATGCACATCTAAACCCAACCAATGCCCGGTTCTGTGCATATAAAAAGGTTTGTATTTTTCCTCTTTAATGATTTCCTCAATATCTCCAGCCAGCAGCCCAATTTCGAGTAATCCTTCCACTAAAACCCGTACGGCTGTCTCGTGAATTTTGCTGTAAGGATTCCCCGGTTGCACTTGGGCGGTTGCCTGTTTTTGCGCCTCTAAAACAATATCATAAATCGTCTGTTGTTCCGGTGTAAACGCGCCACTGACTGGAAAAGTTCGAGTGATATCTGCATTGTAATACCCATAAGCACAACCGGCATCAATCAGTAATACATCGTTTTCTTGCAGTTGGCGATCGTTTTCAATATAGTGCAAAATGCAGCTATTCGCCCCCGATGCAATAATGGAGGGATAAGCAAATCCATTGCCACCTTGCAATCGAAATAAGTGTTCCATTTCCGCTTGGATTTCATACTCATATCGCCCGGGTTGTGCGAACTCTTGAGCGTGAATGTGCGCTTTGACTGAAATTTCGGCAGCTTTTCGCATCAGTTCTAATTCTGCCGGACTTTTCACCAAGCGCAATGGATGCAAAATCGTCCCGGAATCTTGAATAGCGATGGGTCCGGTTCCCCGCTTGGGATAGGTTTTCATCAACCGCTGCCAATGGGTGAGAACGGTTTCATTAAACCGACGATCGCGCCCAAAGTGATAATATAAGCGATCGGCTTTGATTAAATATTGCGGTAACTTTTCTTCTAGTTCACTAATCGGATAGGCTTCATCGGCACCATACCGTTCCTTTGCACCTTCCACTCCCATCCGGTATCCCGTCCACACCTCTTTTTCCGGGTCCTTGGGTTGTACGAATAGCACAAATTGATGTTCTTCGTGATGAGGTGCAAACACTGCCACCGCATTAGGTTCATTAAACCCGGTTAAATAGTAAAAATCACTATCTTGCCGAAATGTATATTCGACATCATTGTGCATAACCGCCATCGGCGCACTCCGAAAAATCGCGGTCCCACTGCCGATTTTTTCCATCAGTGTCCGTCGTCGTTGCTGATATTCTGCTGCTTCGATCATCGTCATTTTTTAATCAAACGAGGTTTTCAGTGATTGCTATCACAGTGTCCAAGTGTTTATTATCACAGATTTTTCCGATCGCGATCGGCCTGGTTTCCTGCAAAATAGCAGAAAGTAACATAAGGGAATCTACAATTTTTTTTAGAGGATGCAGTAGTTGTTATGATTGAGTTTCTGGTAGAATCTGCATTTAAGACCGGATGCCTCAGTGTTGAATCCGAAGCATTAATCCGCCAAGTCCTCGCTACTAAAGGGTGTAAATCGGCGGATCTCGACTCCCTGGAAAAGCTCTGGGAAGCACTCAACACCGGCTGTATTTGTCGCGAAGCGGGTTCCAAATTGGCAATGCCTCTACTAGAAAGGCGCTAATGCTCTAAGGCTGTGCCATCAATTTTAACGAATTTAACCCCAATTCCAAGCATCCAGGCAGGTTTCTAACCCGCCTTATTTTTATGGCTTCTCCCTATCCTCCCCATCCCCCCAATCTCGATGGTGGTCCTCTCCATCCTCCCTATCTCCCCAATCCTCCCCATCCCCCCATCCTCTAAAATATTCAATAGAGGAGAAAAAATTTGGAGGAACGCGCTTGACTACCCTAACTCCCCCTGTGGTGACGTATCGAATGCCTGCTGAATGGGAACTGCATCAGGCTTGTTGGTTGGCTTTTCCCAGTCATGAAGATCTCTGGATGGAGAGTTTAGAGGCGGCGCGTCGTGAATTTGTGGACCTCTGTCGGGCGATCGCCGACCCGGATCCCGTCTCTGGCGAATGTCGGGGCGAATTGTTAGAAATTCTGGTGTTAAATGAAGCAGGAAAAGCTCTCGCTGAAGCTGCTTTAACAGGGATTAAGGCGCGATTTCATGTCATCCCCTTTGGAGATATTTGGTTGCGAGATATTGGCCCGATTTTTCGGTTGGAACCCGATGGCAATCTGGCTACAGTTCGCTTTAATTTTAATGGATGGGGGGAAAAATATATTCTCCCCGGTGATGCGCAAGTGGCAAAAAACATTAGCGATCGCCTCAATTTACCGAGTTATCATTTCCCGGTTACCCTAGAAGGCGGTGCGATCGAAGTGGATGGGGAAGGCACTTGTTTAACTACGCGTCAATGTTTGTTAAACCCCAATCGCAATCCGCAATTGACCCAATCTGAATTAGAAGAGATTCTGCACGCTGCCTTTGGTGTCTCTAAGGTTTTGTGGTTAAATCAAGGCTTGCTCAATGATCATACTGATGGACATATTGACACGATCGCCCGATTTATTGCTCCCGGTGTTGTCTTGTGCATGGAACCGAGAGAACCCGATGATCCCAATGCCGCAGTCCTCACCGAAATTGCCCAGAATTTGTCAGAAATGACCGATGCTAAAGGGCGTCCTTTACAAGTCATTCGCATTCCTTCACCGGGTAAAATTGTTGATGACAAGGGTGAAATTGTCCCGGCGAGTTATGCCAATTTTTATATTGGAAATACCACCGTGGTTGTTCCCACCTACGGCGCCAAGTCTGATCAAGAAGCAGTAGAGGCGATCGCCAAACTGTTCCCCAGTCGCCGGACTATCGGGCGATCGGCAAAAGCAATTTTATTAGGCGGTGGTGCATTTCACTGTATCACCCAACAACAACCGACTCGATAGCAGCAACAGCAAGTTTAAACCCCCGCCTAACAGATCAAGCTGTCTAAAAACGACTGAAAGTAAGCTGATTCTAGTAGTATTTTAGTCGGATTTATCCAACGTTAGCGATTAGCTGGGGATTCAAACCCCCAGCGGTTGTTGCCACTTCATCCCTTATTCATTCCTTAAATCCAATGACTCAAATGGTTACGGTTGCTGCGCTACAAACCGCATTCTGCGAAGACAAAGACACAAACGTTTCTCGGGTTACGGAATTAGTCCGAGAAGCTGCATCACAAGGGTCTCAAATTATACTGCCTTCTGAGTTATTTGAAGGCTATTATTTTTGTCGAGAAGAACGGGATAAATTTTTTGCTTGGGCACATCCTGTGGAGGGACATCCGACAATTGCTCACTTTCAAAAGATAGCGGCAGAATTAAAGGTGGTAATTCCGGTTTCCTTTTTTGAAAAAGCTGGACCCGCTTATTATAATAGTGTCGCTATTGTTGATGCTGATGGGAGAGTTTTAGGGATTTATCGAAAAAGTCACATTCCTGATGGTCCGGGTTACGAGGAAAAATTCTATTTTCGTCCGGGAAATACAGGATTTAAAGTTTGGAAAACGCGGTATGGGACAATTGGTGTGGGGATTTGTTGGGATCAATGGTTTCCCGAATGCGCGCGATCAATGGTGTTAATGGGGGCGGATTTGTTGTTTTATCCCACGGCGATCGGGAGTGAACCTTTGGACCCGGATTTAGATACTAAAGACCCTTGGCAACGGGTGATGATTGGTCATGCAGTGGCGAATATTGTCCCGGTGGTGGCAGCAAATCGCATCGGGACGGAAGAGGGACAAACCTTTTACGGTCATTCATTTATTGCCAATCAACGGGGGGATAAGGTGGCAGAATTAGACCGCGATCGCCCGGGGGTAATTTGTGCCAGTTTTGATTTAGATGCGATCGCCCGGACTCGCGCTTCTTTTGGCTTTTTCCGCGATCGGCGTCCGGAACTCTACGGCGTTCTCTCTACTGCCGACGGAACCCTATAAGGTTGAGAATTTGACTCCCGCCCAAAACTGTCAAAAATACTGAAAATTGCACCACAACAATGCTAGGGCCAGAGGCAAAATTAAACAATCCTGACCCTAGCATTCCCACTACAGAACTGGTTGCCCCCAATAGTACAGAAAGGGCAATAAATAGGGTAAAATGATGAGTCAGTAATTTAGCTGTTGCTGCGGGAATTACGAGAAAAGCATTAATCAATAAAATTCCCACAGCTTTGATAGAAATTGCCACGGTTAGGGAGAGCACTATCACAAATAAATAGCGATGAAGATCAACAGCAATCCCTTGAACTTGCGCCAGTTCAGGATTGAGGGTGAGTAAAATTTGCTGCCGCCAAGTTGAAAATAAAAATAGGCAACTGATAACCAGTAATCCTATAATTAACAAAATATCTATTTGCCCGATCGCCAAAATATCTCCAAACAATACCGCCATTAAATTCCCCCGATATCCGGGGATAAAATTGGTCAAAATCACCCCAATTGCTAAGGCCCCAGAAACGGCTATACTAAACACACTATCACTGGGTAATTTTGTCCGTTCGATTAAATACAGGGAGGAGAGTCCAAATAATAGGGTAAAGGGTAACAACGTCCAATTCGGATTGACTTGTAACAACACGCCTAACACCACCCCAACTAACGCCGAATGTCCCACCGCATGACTGAAAAACGAAAGTTGACGTAAAATGACAAAAGTGCCGAGAAACCCCCCAAGAATTCCCATCAAGACCCCACCCGCGATCGCCCGTTGCATGAAAGGGAAACTCAGCAATTCCAGTAAGTTGGCGATCGCCGTATTCCCCAGGAGTAAATATCCCTGACAAGGGTTGAAGATTTCCAATAAATTCGCTATCATCATTAATATCTGAAAGAATAATCAAGTATTCAAGTTTTTGAGGGATATTTTCCCTAAACGCAAACTATGGCAGTTAACTATTCTACCGATAAAATGGCCGGGGATACCCAAAAAGACTCCGATGAACTCGAATGCACGTCTGAACACGCGATCGACCTAGAGAATATCAACAGTCTCCAAAATCAGTTACTGAATGAAAATAAAGCACAACGAATGGCGGAATTTTTCAGCTTTCTGGGAGATGCCAACCGCTTGCGAATTATTTCCGCTTTGGCATTAAAAGAACTCTGTGTTCATGAATTAGCGGAAATTGTGCAAATGACTGAATCTGCTGTTTCTCATCAATTGCGGAATTTAAAAGCCATTCGCTTGGTGAGTTATCGCAAAGAAGGACGCCGGGTTTATTATCGCCTTCAGGATAATCATGTAGTTAGTCTTTATGAGGCAGTAACGGAACATTTAGATGAAGAATAAGAGATGAATGGGAAGGAAAAAACACTGAAGTCATCCCTCCCCCTCTCCTCAATGCTCATGATGATAATGAGCAAAAGCTGGACCATAAGTTGCTAACAAATTTTGAGGTGCTAAGGCAATATCCGGGGCACCACTACAGACGAGGGTTTGATTTAAACAAATCACGCGATCGCAATGGCGACTTACCATATTCAGATCATGAGAAACCTGTAGAACGGTCCAATTTTGTTCAGTTTTTAACTCATTTAACAAGTTATAAAAATCCGCTTCTCCCTGGACATCCACTCCTGCTAATGCCTCATCTAATATTAGCAATTGGCGAGACATTACTAAACAATACGCAAGTAATACCCGCTTTAATTGTCCCCCACTCAGCGCACCGACTGCGCGATGTCGCAAATGCAAAGCGTCCACTCGCCGCAATGCGGACAAGACTGCGGTTTCTTTTTCAGGGTTAGACTGCCAAGGAAACTGCTTGATTTGCGACAGGGAAAACGCTTCCCGTTGTTGCCATCCGAGACCCACCACTTCCCCAACGGAAATGGGAAAGGTGCGATCAAACAGAAAAGTTTGGGGAATATAACCCAGATGCGATCGCAAGCGTCCCAACTTTTCTAAGGGTCTTCCCATAATTTCCACCTGACCTGAACTGCGGGGAATTAGCCCTAAAATTGCTTGCACTAAGGTACTTTTGCCAGCCCCATTTGGCCCAACTACTGCGACATTTGTTCCCGATTTTAATTCAAAAGAAACCTCTCGCAAGGCCGTATAGTTGCCTCGGTAAACACTGAGATTTTCCACTTTAACAATCGAGTAATCCCGCGTAAAAGCCGCATCTAAGTCCCGACGATTACCATCCCATGCTTCACCCATTCTCATAATAGTTACTGACAAGCCTTTACAATTGTTTCTAAATTGCCGCGCATGGCGGTTAAATAATGTTGAGGGTCAAGCGGTCCTGATTCTAAGGGGTCAATTTTATACAAAGGTAAATTTAAGTCCGTTGCCAGGGTTTTTAATACCGGATTTTCCACTGTGGGTTCTGTAAAAAGTGCCTTTGCTTGATACTGCTGAACCGCTTGCACCGTTTTTTGGATATCTTGGGGAGACAAACTTGCATCGGGGACAGATACAACAGCAACTTGCTGTAAATTGTACCGATTGGCTATATAAGGATAGGCATCATGAAAGGTAATAAAGCTACAATTAGGATATTGGGATAAAGTCTGCTGAAACTCTTGATTCAGTTGTTCTAATTGCTGAATATAAGCGGCGGCATTGGCTTCATAAATCCCTTGATTAGCTGGATCTACAGCAATTAAACCCTCTCGAATTGTGGTCACTTGCTGTTTCGCAAATACAGGATCAAGCCAAACATGAGGATTCCCATCATCATGCTCATGCTCATGATCATGCTCATGATTATCATCCACCGCTTTCAGAACGGGGGTGTTATCCTTTAAAGGTTGAATTTCTGCACTGGCATTAATTTCCTGTAAGTTGGGATTATTAGCATTAGTAATGGTATTTTCCAGAAATTCCTCTAAACCGATACCATTTTTAACTAAAATATTGGCAGTGGCGATCGCCTGGACATCGGCGGGTCTAGCTTGATACTCATGGACGTCGGTTCCCGGAGGAATCAACACTTGCACCTGTGCACTATCCCCCGTCACGGCGCGAGTAAACCAATACATCGGCAAAAATGTTGCCACAATATTCAGGGAAGGAGCGTCCGATGCAGCGAGTGGGGTGTCAGTTTCCGTCTGCGCAACGGGTTCACGACAGGCGATCGCCATCGGCAATAGCAGCAGTGGGATGAGCGATCGGCTCAACAGTCTAGGAATCACCATGAGTTCAAGGGACTTTCAATAACGAGTCTGATTTTACCCATTATACGAGAATAAGTCTCATTCTGACCAACCCGTTCCCTAGCCGAGTAGGGGCCAGTTTCCCCCGCTCTCAAATTGCAGACTGAAAATATAGAGGGTCCCAAACTTCATCAGTTACCCATAGGGATCACAAGTGCGTTAGTATCAATCCGTTAGCACTTACCTTTGGTTTACGATTCGTGTAGAGAGGAAAATGCGCGGGGCACATAAAAACAGAAAAAATGGGTGTAATGAGTGGATTTCCATCATTTTGATGGATTGAACACAGACATTTTAGAGAATAGAGATATTAGGGAATATCAACGGAGGACAACCAGAGTGACTATTGAGCGAATTACCCAAGGAATACATGAGGCAACTGGCGATCGCTTTTTGCTTTTGTATGGAGCAAACACAAGTGATTCGTTTTGTAGTGAGGATTTGATTCTCCAAGATATTGAACAGGTATTATATCGGTATCTTAAGGGTCAAGAATATCAGCGAATTGCATTTTATTCCGGCAATCGTAAGCTGTATTTTCTGGATACCGACTCTCGCGATCGCGCCTTGTTAAACCGTCCAATTCCCTCAGCAGTTCAGGGTCAACCGGAAATTAAGGTAACCCCCGGTCCTTTGGGACGAAAAAAACGATTTTTAGGCAAAAAAGACGACCAAAAAACTCCAGGAACTCTTCCCACCCCTCACCCCTCAGCAACTCGTCCCCAACGAATGCAGGACCGGGATGTGCTGCCGTTGTTGCAACATTTTATGGAAGATACTAACCAATCCTCTGCGATCGTCTTTTCTAATCCCGAAGATTTGAGGCGATTTGAACTCCTGCGGCAATTGGATGGTGCGATTGTGGAATGGTCGCGATTATTACCGACGAATCGCAATTTATGTGTGTTTATTTTTCATCAAGATACTTATGCTGAACTGCAATCATTTTGCCAGCAAATTGGCTTGACATTTTTGAGTAATTTGTTGCTAAATCGGGAACGTTCTCACAACCTAGTGAATATTTGTAATATCGGGACGCCCACTGCTTCAGAAATCGGTCATTTAATTCAGCGGTTTAGATTACAACATCAAAGACCTATTGCCTGGAATGAGTGGCAGCAATTAACTACCGTTTTGGCCCGAGAATCTAAGCCTTTAAAATATTGGCATGAACGGTTTATGGCGGGTTCAGAGTTTTCTTTGAAACAGGCAGAATGGGAAAAATGGACGCAGAAACTTCCCCTACCAACAGCGGCAGAATTAACAGAAAAACTCCGGCATCAGGTGATTGGACATTCCGAGGCGATCGCCACTCTAGTTAAATTAGTTCGGGGAAAAATTGCTGCTCAAAAAAGTCCTAAACCCTTAGTCATTTTGTTCCCCGGACCCACAGGAACCGGCAAAACGGAACTGAGTAAAGCCCTCGCTTCCGCCCTTGGAACGCCGTTGGAACGGTGTGATATGGGGGAATATGGAGAAGAACATAAAGTCTCTAATCTGTTTGGTAGTCCCCAAGGATATGTCGGTTCAGAACAGGGGGGATGGTTACCCAATGCGTTGCGGCGGAATCAGCAACGGTGTATTTTGTTGTTTGATGAAATTGAAAAAGCCCATGAGTCTATCTGGCGACAACTGTTAGGATTTTTTGATGAAGGGCGCGTCAGTGATGTCAATGGTTTGGTGATTTCACCGAAAGACACAATTTGTTTATTAACCACAAATTTAGCCAGTGAAGCAATTAGTGAAGCGCCCAATCAGGCTAAGGAGATATTACAGAAAACTGGCTATCTTCCCCCCGAATTTATCGGACGGATTGATAAAGTGGTTCCCCTAGGTCGCTTGGAACCAGTGGAACAAACAGAGATGATTTTTCGGTTGTTAAAACGGTTTGCTCAGGACCGATATCAGATTGAAGTCATCATTGATGAACCTGGATTAATGGCTTTAGTCCGCGCCACTTATGAACCGGCACAAAACTATGGAGGACGCGGGGTAAATGAAGCCATTGCTGACCTATTTACTGAAGATTTGATTGAGTTGAAAACCCAGAATATTGAGCGGGCAATATTGAGGGTAGAAGGGAGTAAAATACAGCTTTTTCCAGGGGATAGTGAACAAAAAACGTTAAATTTTGCGGCCATTGCTAACGGATCTGGACGCCGAAATCAAGCAAGCTTAGAAGAGTTACTCAATCAACTGGATGGGATGATTGGGTTAAGTTCAGTCAAAGCAGCGATGCATGAATTAGTCACCAGTGAACAAGCAAAACAACGATTGCGACAGGCGGGATATGAAACCAGCGATCGCATTACACGCCATCTGGTATTTTTAGGCAATCCTGGAACCGGAAAAACCACCGTAGCGGAACTAGTTGGAGCAATTTTTAAAGCCTTGGGAATTCTTAAAAAAGGCCAATTGATTAAAGTTGATAAACCTCGGGATTCATTAGTTGCCGAATATGTGGGACAAACCGCACCTAAAACCCGGGCAAAAGTAGAAGAAGCTTTAGATGGAATTTTGTTTATTGATGAAGCTTATGCACTCGCCTCTCCCCGGGGAGGGGGACAGGATTACGGTCAAGAAGCGGTAGATACTCTCGTCCCAATGCTCGAAAATTATCGCGATCGCCTAGTGGTAATTTTTGCCGGTTATACCCAACCCATGCAAGCCTTTTTAGCCACCAATCCGGGTCTCCAGTCCCGCATCGCCAAAACTATCGAATTTCCCGACTATACCGGCGAAGAAATGTTGGAAATTTTCCTTTCTTATTGCCGGACTTCTAAACCCGCTTACCATTGTCCTCCGGAGGTCCACCAAGTGGTATTAGAACGCCTCAATCGAATGTACAAGACGCGCGATCGCAACTTTGGCAATGGACGAGAAGTCCGCAATCTGTTTGAGGCAATGGTTCAATTACAGCAGGTTCGCCTCATCCGCGACAACCTCGAAGGGGAAGCAATGGTTACCTTTGCTAAACAGGATTTACCGCCATTCAAGGTAGGCTAATTTTAATCAATTATTCAAAAAATTTAAATTTGCTATAAAATGCTTTTTAGACCCAAATAGAAGAGTTGTCCAGGGATTTTTCTTGTCAACAAAATGATAAATAACGGGAGAGTAAGATGAGTGGTAGAAAAGACAGATATGTGAGTATTAGTGAAGCCGACTTACGACGATTACAGGAACAGGATAGCCGACTGAGATCGGTGCAACAAGACTTACCCGATCGCCTAAATCGGATGCGCGCCGAGGCGAATCGAGAAATGCAGCAACGCCTCATTCCGTTAGAACATCGTGCGAAACAGCAGGAACAAGAGGCGCAACGCTTGGGGAGTCATCTCGGAGAATTGGAACGGAACACCCAACAGCGCTTGCGACTCCAGCGGCAAGACTTTCAACAAGCAGTCCGAGAATCGGAAGTGCGACAACAACAGGCACTCCAGGAGGAAAAGGACCGCCTCACTTCAGCCATGCGACTGGGTTTTGAAAAACAGCGGACCGAATATCTGCGAATTACAGCCGATCAACGGCAAGAATATCTCACCCTAAATCAACAATTGAATCAGAAATTCTCCGAACTTCTGGAAGAAGAACGGCAGGCGAGGGAAAGAGCACAACGGATGCTACAACAGCAAATTAACCGAGTATTTGAAACCCTGGAACAGGAACGAGAATCTAAAGCAAAATTAGCACAAGAACTGCTCAGTGATGTGGAACAAATTTGGCAGCAAATCGACCGCGATTACCAACACCAACGCTTTGCTCCCCATCAACTTGCTGACTTGCGGCGCAATTTAGAACTGGCAAAACAAAACTTAGCAACTGGGGTTTTTGAAGCGGCGATCGCCACCTCCCAAGACACCTACCTCAAACTCGCTGATTTGCGCCTCGAACTGGAACAAAAAGAACAAGAATGGTTACTTTATTATACCGCAACATTAGAAGATTTGCGAACCCTAATCACCGAAGTGCAAGCGCATCGCCAAATTGAAATTGAACTGGGAGAAGCCGGAGGCGAAGTTGAAACTTTTCAGGCAGAGGTTGATTATTGGACCAATGGACACTTGACTGCTTATCAGCAAAACCTCGATAATTTTTATCAAAAACTCACTACAGGGGAATCCACCTTAACCACAGAACAAATCCAGGAATTAGCCCAACAAATCGAAGTCCTCCGTCCAGAACTCGCCGAAATTGCTAACCAAGCCAAAACCCAAGTGATCCTCTCTCAAATGCGGGCAGAAATTGCCGATCAGGTCGTAGAACTGTTGGAATCTTACGGCTATCAACTCACCGACCCCAAAGCGGATGCCTGCTACGAAGGCGCTGACTATCGGAATGCTTATGTAGTCAAGGTCAAAAATATTGCCGGTGAAGAAGTAGTCACTGTGATTACACCCGAAAAAGAATTAGGCGCAAATAATATTTCCATCAACACCTTCGGCGATCGCTTATTAGATGAAGAACAACCCCAGCAACGCGCCGAGGGGATTTTTAACGCCCTTCACAAGGAATCAGGATTAGAATTGCAAGGCCAAACCCAATGCTCTGAACAACCTCAAACAGAATATCGGAATATTGAGCAAGTGAAACACTTATCAGGGAATCGGGATTAGCCAAGGCAAAAAATAGGGTGAAGTGGCAGTAATTTTGCGCCTGCTTCGTACGAAAACGGTGAAGCTAAGGTCCTATTTTTCCTATTTTATAAGAAACCGGCGGAGCTCAAACTGCCGCCGGTTTTGGCAATGGGTGTAAGATTTTAATCTAGGATAAAAAATCTGACGCAGAAATCTGGTTTTTTATCTTCTAAGAATTGCAGGATTCTAAACGAATCTCACCGGCGTTAGCGGATGTGCGATAGACCCAGGTTTGGTCCTCGTGAGAGATGACCACTCGCCAACCTTCTACGAGCATTTCCACACAACCCTCGTTGGGTTTGGGGAGTCCTAAGCAATTATTGGGCCAAGTTTTGCGTTCTTCTTCCTGGATCTCCAGTTGGTTTTTCGGCAGGTGCGATCGCGCGGAGGCTTCTTCCATCACTGCCTCGAATACTTCCGGGGGTAGGGAACCGCTATAGATATACTGATCCTCTAACCGAATCTCTTCGGCTTCTAAGGAGGTTCGATATACCCACTTGTGTCCGTTCTCTTGATTTTCAATGACGACTCTCCACCCTTCTACTTTGGCGAGGCTGCATAATTCGTCGGGTTCGGCGATGCCGAGGCAGCCATTCGGCCAAGTTCGCTTTTCCGCTTGGACGATCTGGAGTTGGTAGGGGGAAATTCCTGTTTGTTCTGAGGCGGCTTCTTTGACCGCTGTCTCTACGGAATCGGATAATGTTATAAGGGTTGGGTTCATAGTTAACCTCTGATGAATTAGGATTTTTCTATTGGGTAGCCTGTCATCCCCATCTTAGAAGCGATTTTTGAAAAACTTGTGAAATTTTGGATAGCTGTAGCTTTTTTATGCCTTTAGGTATAGGTCAGCTTCCCTAGGTTGGACTAATTTATACCCAATCCGGTTGTTCAAAGTTGGTTTCTTTCTGACGCCGCACCCGCTGGCTTTGTTCGCAAACGCCCCAGGCTTGAGCCTGTTGGTTTTAACAGCCTTTTAACAACCAAATTTTGTATTATACTCCCCTAGAAATCTTACTTTTCCAGGAGATGGAGTTTTTCTTAAATTAAAAAGCCGAGGGGTTTTCTCCTCGGCTTTTTGGAATTTATTGTGTTGTTCAATGAGACGTAAAACCACATAAAATCGGGTTCATTCATCCCTAAATCATCCTCCTTATAACTCATTTAGGACTATCTGTTCAGGTAGTCGTGGGGGTAGTTTCTTGCCAGTCAAAGATTCGCTCTAGTTGGTCGATGGTGACAAAGCCATACTGCCAGAGCACCATCGGTAAAGTGCTGTAGTCTAGTTCGCGACTATGTAGGCCAAAAGTCCCGCAAATCCGCTCGGCAAAAGCAATAGAGGCCGTGGAAATGGCGAGTTCTTCTTGGAGAAATCGGATAAATTGAGAATAGGTTGCCGGGGCCATAAAAACTATCACCTCCTTTGTTATTCCTCCCAATTGTGCTTGGAAACTATTAAAGATGGGGTAGCGGAGTAGCTACTTTGCCATCTGTCCATTCTGGGGTTCGATCGCCTATAAAAACATCAGCTTAGAGTGCTGCGGATTTTATGACGACTTATTACTAATGCAGCATATCTAGCTGACAATGACATCCGAAAATTTACCGAATTCTAATCATAAGGCGGCATTTGCCGCCTTATGACAGTCTGATTTGTGTCTGATTGCAGTTTTCTACAGAGGGGGAGGAGTCAACCGGGGTGCTCTCATCCTCTTAAAAACTCTGAACCGCATTACTCAGCTTTAAGTAGGTTATTCCCACTCGATAGTTCCAGGCGGTTTGGAGGTAATGTCATAAACCACCCGATTCACGCCGCGCACTTCATTGACGATGCGGTTAGAAATGGTTTCCAACAAGTCGTAAGGAACCCGAGACCAATCTGCGGTCATGCCATCTTCACTGGACACTAAGCGCAACACGATGGGATACGCATAAGTCCGTTGGTCCCCCATGACTCCGACACTGCGGATCGGTAACAAGACGGCGAAAGCTTGCCAAAAATCATGGTAAAGTCCCTGGCGATTAATTTCCTGGCGCACCACATAGTCCGCATCGCGCAGAATATCTAAGCGTTCTGCGGTGACTTCCCCAAGGATGCGAATCGCTAACCCAGGACCGGGGAAGGGGTGACGTTGCACGATTTCTTCGGGTAACCCAATCGATCGCCCGACTTTGCGGACTTCATCTTTAAATAGTTTCCGCAGGGGTTCCACCAATTTAAAACAGAGGTCGTCCGGCAATCCGCCGACGTTGTGATGACTCTTGATTTTCACCGCCACCCGTTGACCCGGTTGGGAGGGAATGCTGGTATCTGCGGATTCAATCACGTCGGGGTATAGGGTGCCTTGGGCCAGAAAATCAAAGGGTCCCAGACGTTTGGATTCTTCTTCAAATACCCGGATGAACTCATGTCCAATCCGTTTGCGCTTTTCTTCTGGGTCGGTAATCCCGTCAATTTGAGCGAGGAAGCGATCGCGCGCATTGACGTAGGCCACAGGAATATGAAACTGTTCTTGAAACAGCTTGACCAAGCGTTCCGGTTCATATTTGCGCATGAACCCTTGATCAATGAACATACAAGTGAGTTGGTCGCCGATCGCCTTGTGCAACAAGAACGCCAAGGTGGAAGAATCTACCCCACCCGATAACGCCAATAATACTCGACGGTCCCCGACTTGCTCCCGAATTTCTTTAATCGATTCTTCGACAAAAGTAGCAGTGGTCCAGGTGGGTTGACATTCGCAAATATGATAGACAAAATTGCGAATCAGGGGCATTCCCCCTTGGGAATGGACGACTTCCGGATGAAACTGCACGCCATATAATTGCTTTTCGTGGTTGGCGATCGCGGCACAGTCTGTATTCGTCGTATGGGCCAGTCGTTCAAATCCCTCGGGCATCCGCAGTACCGAGTCTCCATGACTCATCCACATGGTAGACCCTTCTTCCACGTTAGTCAGCAAATCTGTGGGGTCGTCAATGTACAGGGATGCTTTGCCATATTCTGCGCGTTCGGCCCGGGCCACATGGCCCCCTAGCTGCTGGACCATCAATTGCATTCCATAGCAGACTCCAAGGACCGGGATGCCTAGCTGCCAAATTTCTGGGTCACATAGGGGCGCACCTTCATCATAAACAGAACTGGGTCCCCCAGATAAGATAATCCCTTTGGGATTGAGTTTTCGTAAAGTGGCCGCGTCAGTGCGATGGGACAAAACCTCAGAATAAACCTGGGTTTCCCGAATCCGACGGGCAATCAGTTCAGAATACTGGGAGCCAAAGTCTAAAATTAGAATGGTCTCACGGTCAATCACGGGGCGATCGCGTTGGTCTTCAACAGATTCACTAATCGGACTTTGTGGAGTTGGCGTTTGGGTAGTCGTCACGGGTCAATCCTAATGGGTTGGGTGGTAGGCGGAAAACTGATGAACTCAGGACTTACGCAGAAGAAAGTAAAACTCTAACAATTCGGTCATCCCCTTAAAAATATCCTCGGGCGGTAAGTCCTGGAATTTGGAGGGTTAAGATTAATTTTACATCCTCTATTTCCTTTTTTTTTATTGAGAAATTTAGGATTTTGCAGGGGTTTAAACTCTAACCCTATTCAAGGGGGGGTAGATAAAGATGACCCTTTTAGGAGTAGCCCTGTCAAGGGGGTAAATTGAATGACGAAAAATCGTGAGTTCTTGTAGGGGCGCAAGGCGCAGGCCCCTACAATCTATACATCTTGACAGGGCTACTCCTAAAGGGTTTACTCTATAGCAATTCTCAGGAACCCAGGCGGATGAACAAGTCCGCTAAGGGAGACCCTTTGACTGGCGGGAGGTCGATCGCGGGGTCGAGTCCGGGTGCAGGTGAACTGAGGGAAATAGACTGCAACCGCTGGAATAGGGGTTTTCCGGCGAGGGTGACTAATCGCAGAACCGGGAAGCGTTGGGTTAAGCTCTCTTCAGAGGCCAGCCAATCTAGGTAGAAATAGCCGTAGTTAGATTGGGGAAGGGGCGCGATCGCACTCTGAAAGTTTGGATTATTTACGATTGAACCCGCATTCGGAGCATCGATCGCCGCTGTTAGGGTTTCTAGGGAATTGGCAAAAATTTCATAAGCCCCTATTTCCGTATGCACGGCGCGAATGTCGGCGGCAATTTGCAAGGGTTTGGTCCCTTTTGATTTACGGGTGATGGGTTTGGTGGTTAATTTGCTCCAGGTGGAAATCGGGCGATTCCCCCAGGAAACGGGTCCGACGCTGAACCCTTGTTCTTGCGCGATCGCATCTAATTGTTCAATCCCTTTAACAGCCGTTTCCCCAGATTTCTGGGCGACAAAAATCCAAGCGAACCCGGGATTTGCTTCGTTTTCTACAAAGGTTTTGGGTAACAACCCGATCGCATATTCTCCTTGGACCCAGTTAAAAATCGCCTCGGGTAAATCCAATCCCCAGCGCGATCGCACCATTGCGACAGGTTGGCGCAAAATTTGACCCACCGCACCGGATTCGGGAAATCCTTCTTCTAGGGCCAACCATAACCGATTTAAGTCTGCACCGGCGATTGCAAACGTCGTCTGTTCCGGCAGATATTGTAATGCCTGGACCGGTCCTAATAAACGAGGTAAACTCGTTGTCCATTCTGTGGAAGTGCTGCCATTCCAGATGGTATGGGCCAGCAATCCTTGGCGGTTTAAGCCGAGGGCAATTCCTAAGCTGGGGGAGGTTTGGGCGGATAGAACGCGTTCTGAGGGGGGTTTGAGGCCGCTTCCCCCGGGGCGATCGCTAATCCAGGCGGTAAATTGCTCGACATTAATAAAACTCAGTCCAATTCCTGTAGAAGCCATATTGGCGATCGCCTCTTGATAGGCGGGATTTCCCTTCAGGCTAAGATTTTGAGCTTGGACGTTATTAATAGCATCCCGCAGCACTTTGGGATGATTAGCAAACAACACGAAGCGATCGCCCACCACCGCAGAGGCCCAATTTCCACCGGAGTTTGCATCGCCACCAGTCTGGCGATAAATCAGCTTCACCCCTTGATAATTTTCAACTCCAACCTCTACCCCATTACTAGCATTCTGGGACCACAACACCTCCAGAAAATCTCGGCTACGTTGCGGACTTTTCGTTTCCACCGCTAGTAAATACCCCGCTTGCCGTCCATTCCCCTGTTCGCGATCGAAGTCGGAACTGGTGACAGCAAAGGTAATCTCATCCCCCAGCCAAGGTTCAATATCCTTGTGATAGTTTAAATCCGTATTGGCGAGGACACCCTTTTTAATCTTGTCAAATTCCTCTCGGACCTGACCCCGCAATTTGGGGGCGACTGCCAATCGTCCCACATCCTCTAATTTGTCCACATTGACCAAGAGAGAGGTCATCAAGGGGGCTTGTCGGGGAACAAACATCGCCGCCTCGACTCGGGTTTCGACGGGTTCGCGCAACAAGGCGACGGGTCCAGTCGCGAGGATTTCATAGAAGCCCCCGACACCGAGGAGGCAAAGGACCAGGGCGACGCTCCCTAAGAGGGTGAAAAATAACTTTCGGTTCATCATTATCAATAAGATTTAAGCGTAACGGGCGTTTACCGATTAGTTTATCGGGTTTCTTGGGTGAGCGAGGGTTGGGAAATCATCTCTAATTCCCAGGCGCGATCGCTCGACACCCGAGGGACTCTTTCCAGCATACTCCTTCCAGTGCCGGTGGCTCCTAGACTGGGCGAGGGGTCATCCGCTAGATTGTGCCAATTTATTTAGAAGTATTCTCAATAAGTAACCAAGAAAAGCAAAAATAATATCATAGATTGGCAAGATTATTTAATAAATTTCTCAATAGAGACTTGATGGGCTAGGAAGAGTTATAAAAAGTCAAAAAACTTTTAAAGCGTTGTATATCAAGGGTTTTGAGGCTGATTAAACTCGAACAAACAAGACTTCTGCCCAAACGGGCTAGGGAGTTGAAAATTCTCTAATCTCTTGATTTATAAGGGTTTATCGGATTTTACAAGTGAACTGAGGGATATTACCAAGCCTGAAGTAGTCAAAAAAATATTTTTTAAACTATTGAATATTACTTTCAATAAGCGTATGATGAGTTCGGTCAAAACCCAGAGCTTACCAGGATCCTTGATTCCCGTTCAGGATCCGGTCGATAAAGTCTCGCCTACAGCATCCCCGAGTCGTGGATGCAGGGAGAGGGTCTCAGACCCCACCGAGAAAGTGGGATGGAGATAAAGGGGCGATCGTAATGCTAGAGATTGGGGTTTAAGGAGAGCGTGTGAGACAAGAGCATTTATTCAATAGTCTATGGATGGGAACCACCATTGCCCTCGTGGCAACAGTTCCCGTGTATGCACAGATGTCACAAATGTCGCTGATTACCGGGGTTCGCCTCAATCAAACCCCGACAGGCGTGGAGGTGGTTTTAGAAACCTTGACGGGAGGAACGCCGGAAGTGGTGACTTCTCAGGACGGGGAAACATTTATTGCTGATATTATCAACGCCGAATTACGCTTACCCGGTGGGGAAAATTTTCAGGCGGATAACCCCATTGAAGGGATTAGCGCGATCGCCGTAACCGCAGGAGAAGGAAACCAAGTGCGAGTTACCGTAACGGGTACAACCGCAGTCCCTGTCACCAATTTTGTGGTGGAAAATGGACAAATTGGGTTCCGGGTCACTCCCTCGGCGGAAACCGTAACCGTTCCACCTCCACCCACAGAAACAGAAACATCCCCAGAAACGGAAACAGAAACGGAAACATCCCCGGAAACCGAGTCGGAGACAGTATCTGCCGACGAGGAGATTATTGAACTGATTGTGACGGCAACCCGGATCGCGGAACAAATTACAGATGTTCCCGCATCGATTTCCGTGGTGGGGGAAGAAAAAATTGAAGAACAAACCCGACTAACGCGAGATTTGGGAACTGTTCTCTCACAGGAAGTCCCGGGATTGTCTGTGGGGACTCAAAGTGCGAGTACCTTCGGCCAAACCTTGCGCGGTCGCAATATTAGTGTGATTATTGATGGGGTACCGCAGTCTACCAACCGCAACGTTGCCCGGGATTTGCGAACAATTGACCCATCAGCGATCGAACGGGTGGAAGTGCTACGAGGACCGACGGCAATTTATGGCGATGGTGCAACCGGCGGCGTAATTAATATTATTACCAAGCGGGGGCGAGGCGAGGGAGTACAAGCGGAAACTACCGTAGATCTCAATGCTTTTCCTACTAATTTGGGTGAGACTTTTGGACAAAATATTCAACAATCTTTTTCCGGCAGGTTGGGAAATTTTGATTTTGCCCTAAATGGTTCATTTACCCATGCTAATGCTCAGTTTGATGCCTGGGGCGATCGCATTCCTCCCGACCCCAATGCTCAAGGCGGAATTGGGGATAGTAAGACGTTCAACTTATTAAGCAAAGTTGGGCTCGACTTTACCGATTCCCAACGCCTACAATTTACCGTAAATTACTTCCGGGATACGCAAGATACGGATTACACCAGCGATCCCATTGTTGATGAGCTTCCCGGACGACAACGAGCACGAGCTTTAGAGGGATTGGATTTAGACGAGTCCCAACAAACAACGAATTTGAATGCGAGTCTGGACTATACTCATGATGATATTTTGGGGAGTAGTTTTCAGGGTCAGATTTATTATCGGGATTATTTTACCCGGTTCTTTCCCTTCGATGCCCGGGAATTTGCCAGTTTAGGAAATACCATTTTTCAATCCCGAGTTGAATCGGAAAAATACGGGGCCAGGTTGCAAATTGATACCCCCATTGTTGATGCAGGCCGAGCCAATTTACTTTGGGGGGTGGATTTAGTTCGGGAAAGTACCAATCAGCCGGTCTCTATCTTTGACCCCGTGACTTTCGATAACAGTAATGGATTGACTTATAACCGCACGGGCAGCCGTACTTGGTCACCGTTTCAGCGGCAAGATAATTTAGGATTATTTGCTCAATTGAAATGGAACGTTAGCGATCGCGTTGTGTTGCGCGGGGGCGTCCGTCACGAACGGATTAACGTTGATGTGAATGACTATACGACCCTATCGGGAAACCGGATCGAGGGGGGTGAACTGGATTATAATGCCACCCTATTTAATGTAGGAAGTGTCGTTTATCCCACCGAAGAAATTAGTTTATTCGCTAATTTTTCCCAAGGATTTTCCATCGCTGATGTGGGACGGGTCCTGCGGGGGGCCGCCCCAGGATTTACTGTAGAATCCCTAGATCCCGAAGCCCAAACCGTCAATAATTATGAAATCGGAATTCGGGGAAATTATGAGAGAATCCAAACCTCCATCGCCGGGTTTTATAATACCTCCAATCTCGGGTCTAGCTTTACCCAAGATTTTGAAATTCTACGGGCACCAGAACGAGTTTATGGGGTAGAATTTGCCCTAGATGCTCAACCGAGTGAGAATTGGGGATTAGGAACTTCCTTCACTTGGACTGAAGGCGGGGCGGATATCAATGATGATGGAGATTATGAAAGTCCCCTCAATGGGTTCCGGATTTCTCCGATTAAAATTACCGCCTATATCGAGAATGAAACCTTACCCGGATGGAACAACCGTCTCCAAGCGTTGTATTCTGGAACTCGCAATCCCACCGGGGAAGGGTTTGGTTTGTTAGAGGTGGATAGCTACGTTACTGTAGATTTAATCAGTAGCTTGAATATTGGGCGGGGTCGTCTCGTTTTGAGCTTGTTTTTGTATTGTTATTAGCGTTTTACGG